>CAMTOS010000015.1 GCA_947074195.1 uncultured Bacteroides sp. | reverse complement strand
AAGAATATTCTTACATCTATAATAAATAGAGAAGCATAAACTTGGGGTTATAAGACATATCATTTACCTTTATCCTTATTATATATAGATACATTAATATAGATCTTATGAAAAAGGCACACTTACTAACAATTCTACTATTATATATAGTACAGTTTTCATCGGCACAAGAAAGAGTTGCTAAAAAGATTACGGTAGATACTATCCGAATTGCCAGCGTTATTGCAACTACTACTAATATATTATATGTAGAGGAGGGCGAACCTGCTCCATCCTATACCATATATAAAGAAGATGGTACACCGGTTACTTCTGAAGAATTAAAAGGAAAGACAGTTGTACTTAATTTCTGGATCACAAGTTGCGGACCCTGCCGCAAAGAATTGAAGCGGGTGGAAACAGAAATACTACCCCACTTCCCGAAAGATAAATTCATATTCCTGGCAGTGGGAGCGAATGAAACTCCGGAGAAAGTGAAACGTTTTGCAGAAACTACCGGACTGACTATGCCTTTATATTATGACCCGGACAATGATACCTTCGATAAATTCAGTAACCCCGGATGCCCGCGCAACTATGTCATTGACCCGGAGGGCATCTTGCGACTTGCAGAAGAAGGATACAATGAAGAAAAGTTTCAGAAGATGATTGAAGTGATCGGAAAATACACCCCAACCCTTTAATACCAGGACGCATTACCGAAACATCAGAAGACGGAAATTCTTTTATTTCGTTAAAAACAGAGTTCAGCCATTAAATATCAGGCAAATAAAGATGCTGAAAGTTTGTGGAAACCATTAGAAAATAGTACTTTTGTGCCCGATTATTCCGTAACGGGTCCGATAAAGAGATTTCTAAGCGATTAGAGACCACCCGCCGGAGCTAACTTATACATTATTATATAAGATGTACGCAATTGTAGAAATTAACGGTCAGCAGTTTAAAGCTGAAGCTGGCAAAAAGCTTTTCGTTCACCACATTCAGAATGTTGAAAACGGTGCAACTGTAGAATTCGACAAAGTTCTTTTAGTAGACAACGCTGGTGCAATCACTGTAGGTGCTCCTACTGTAGAAGGTGCTAAAGTTGTATGCGAAGTGGTATCTCCACTTGTAAAAGGCGACAAAGTTCTTATCTTCCACAAGAAAAGAAGAAAAGGTCACCGCAAATTGAACGGTCACCGTCAACAATTCACAGAGTTAACAATCAAGGAAGTAGTAGCTTAATCATTTAAAACAGTAAAACGAAATGGCACATAAAAAAGGTGTCGGTAGTTCTAAGAACGGCCGCGAATCAGCAAGTAAAAGATTAGGCGTTAAGATATTTGGTGGCGAAGTTTGCAAAGCAGGAAACATCATCATTCGCCAAAGAGGTACTGAATTCCACCCAGGTGAAAACATGGGTATGGGTAAAGACCACACTCTTTTCGCTTTAGTAGATGGTACTGTATCTTTCAAAGTAGGTAAAGCAGACAAACGTATTGTTTCTATTATTCCTAACGCGTAAGGATACTTTCCAAAACGATATAAAAAAGGGTTGATAACCGTACGGTTGTCAACCCTTTTTTATTTATCTTTGCATACTTAAATTTCAAAGAGTTATATAATTCATAAAGATATGCTTACCATTAAACAAATTACCGAGAATACCGATGCGGTGATTCGCGCTTTAGAGAAGAAAAACTTCAAGGGTGCGAAGGAGGCGATTGATCAGGTAATAGCCTTCAATGACAAACGTCGTGCTACACAAAATGTATTAGATAAAAATCTGGCTGAAGTAAATTCGCTTTCGAAAACCATCGGTCAGTTGATGAAAGAAGGAAAGAAAGAAGAAGCCGAAGCGGCACGTAACCGTGTAGCCGAACTGAAGGAGACGAACAAATCGCTTCAATCGGAAATGGATGGCGCAACTATCGATCTTCAGAATGTATTATATACCATTCCTAACCTTCCGTATGATGAAGTGCCCGAAGGCAAAAGTGCAGAAGATAATGTTGAGGTGAAAACCGGTGGTAACAAAGTGGAACTTCCTGCTGATGCATTGCCTCACTGGGATCTGGCTAAGAAATATGATCTGATTGACTTCGACCTGGGTGTTAAAATCACAGGTGCGGGTTTCCCTGTATATAAAGGTAAAGGTGCACAGCTTCAACGCGCACTGATTAACTTCTTCCTTGCGGAAGCAAGCAAAGCGGGTTATACTGAAATCATGCCTCCAACAGTTGTGAACGCTGCATCGGGTTATGGTACCGGTCAGCTTCCTGATAAAGAAGGCCAGATGTATCACTGTCAGTTAGATGATCTTTATCTGATCCCTACGGCTGAGGTTCCTGTGACCAACATCTACCGCGATGTGATTCTTGAAGAGAAACAATTGCCAATTATGAACTGTGCCTATACACAATGTTTCCGTCGTGAAGCAGGTTCGTATGGTAAAGATGTACGCGGTTTAAATCGTCTTCACGAATTCTCTAAAGTAGAAATCGTTCGTATCGACAAACCTGAGCACTCAAAACAATCGCATAAAGAAATGCTTGAGCATGTGGAAAATCTGCTGATCAAGCTGGAATTGCCTTACCGCATTCTTCGTCTTTGTGGTGGCGATATGAGTTTCACGGCTGCACTTTGCTATGATTTCGAAGTTTATTCTGAAGCACAAAAACGCTGGTTGGAAGTTAGCTCGGTATCAAATTTTGATTCATATCAGGCTAATCGTCTGAAGTGCCGCTACCGTACGGCAGAGAAGAAGACAGAACTTTGTCACACACTTAATGGTTCGGCGCTTGCACTTCCACGTATCGTGGCTGCCTTACTTGAAAACAACCAAACGCCGGAAGGTATTAAGATTCCGAAGGCACTTGTCCCTTATTGCGGATTTGAAATTATAGATTAATAAATACAATATATAATCGAAAAGATTAGCAGCCGGGAATTACAGTTTAACTACAAATGGTAATTCCGGCTGTTTTTTCATAAAGAATGATATAACTAAAGCAAATGAACAAGATTGTAAGCAAAGAGCAACTCTCTGAGAAGGTCTTTAAATTTGAAATTGATGCGCCACTTATTGCAAAAGCGCGCAAAGCAGGTCACTTTGTTATTATTCGCGTTGGCGAAAAGGGTGAACGTATTCCATTGACTATCGCTGAATCGGATCTGAAGAAAGGAACTATCACACTAATTGTACAGGCGGTGGGTTTATCGTCTATGCGTTTGTGCGAACTGAATGCAGGCGATCATATTACCGATGTTGTAGGTCCGCTTGGACAGGCAACTCACATAGAGAACTTTGGTACGGTGATTTGTGCCGGTGGTGGTGTGGGTATTGCGCCGATGCTACCTATCGTGCAGGCATTGAAAGCAGCGGGCAACCGTGTGATTTCGGTACTGGCCGGTCGTACGAAAGAACTGGTTATTCTGGAAGACGAAGTGCGTGCAGCATCTGATGAAGTGATTATTATGACCGATGATGGCTCGTATGGAAATAAAGGTTTGGTGACCGAAGGTGTTGAATCGGTAATTAAACGCGAGAAGGTGAACAAGTGTTTTGCCATCGGACCTGCTATCATGATGAAGTTTGTGTGTTTGCTTACTAAGAAATATGATTTGCCAACTGAAGTTTCTCTGAATACTATCATGGTAGATGGTACAGGTATGTGTGGTGCATGCCGTATCAGCATTGGCGGAAAAACTAAATTTGTTTGCGTGGATGGTCCTGAATTTGATGGTCACCAGGTAGATTTCGATGAAATGCTGAAACGTATGGGCGCTTTCAAAGAAGAGGAGCAGGAACAAATACAGAAGCTTGACAAACTGGCGGATGTGGTGACTGAAACTCCTGGAAAGGGACGCGATGCAGAATGGCGCGCGGAACTTCGCAAAGCGATGAAGCCTAAAGAGCGTACTTCTATTCCAAGGGTAAAGATGCCCGAACTTGATGCAGAATACCGTTCGCATCAGTTGAAAGAGGAGGTAAACCAGGGATTGACACTGGAAATGGCTATGACTGAAGCAAAACGCTGTCTGGACTGTGCCAACCCGACTTGTATGCAGGGTTGTCCGGTGAGCATCAACATCCCGGGATTTGTGAAGAATATTGAGCGTGGAGATATTCTTGAAGCGGCACGTATCCTGAAAGAGACAAGTGCATTGCCAGCTGTATGCGGCCGCGTTTGTCCACAGGAAAAACAATGCGAATCGAAGTGTATCCATCTGAAAATGAAAGAAGAATCGGTAGCTATTGGCTATCTGGAAAGATTTGCGGCTGACTATGAGCGCGAATCGAATCAGATTTCAGTTCCCGAAATCAAACATAGAAATGGCATTAAAGTAGCCGTGGTTGGATCTGGTCCTGCCGGACTGGCTTTTGCCGGTGATATGATTAAATATGGTTACGATGTAACTGTATTTGAAGCACTCCACGAAATTGGTGGTGTATTGAAATATGGTATTCCTGAATTCCGTTTACCTAACAAGATTGTTGATGTAGAGATAGAGAATCTTTCGAAAATGGGCGTACGCTTTATGAAAGACTGCATTGTAGGAAAAACCATCAGCACAAATCAGTTAAAGGAAGAAGGCTTCGAAGGAATCTTTGTGGCTTCTGGTGCAGGACTGCCTAACTTCATGAATATTCCGGGAGAAAACTCGATCAACGTGCTTTCTGCCAATGAATATCTGACACGTGTTAACCTGATGGATGCATCAAACCCGGAATCGGATACACCGGTATTCTTCGGAAAAAGTGTAGCCGTAATCGGTGGTGGTAATACGGCTATGGATGCGGTGCGTACTGCGAAACGTCTTGGTGCTGAACGTGCAATGATTATCTATCGTCGTTCTGAAGATGAAATGCCAGCGCGTATCGAGGAGATTAAACATGCCAAAGAAGAAGGTGTTGAGTTTATGACACTACACAATCCATTGGAATACATCGCCAACGAAAGAGGTCATGTAAAACAGGTGATTCTGCAGAAGATGGAATTAGGTGAACCTGATGCTTCGGGTCGTCGCTCTCCGGTAGCTATTGAAGGAGCCACTGAAACAATCGATATTGATATGGCTATCGTAAGTGTTGGTGTATCACCAAATCCGATTGTTCCGCAATCTATTCCGGGACTTGAAACGGGAAGACGTGGTACTATCAATGTAAATGATGACATGCAGACATCTATACCGACTATCTTTGCCGGTGGTGACATTGTACGTGGTGGTGCAACGGTGATCCTTGCTATGGGTGATGGCAGAAATGCTGCTGCTGCAATGCATCATCAACTGAATAAACAGAGTTAATTCACTTTTAAGAGTGACTAAATAAATGCAGTTGGGTTAAATCATCGGCGTGATTTAACCCAACAAAAAAGCTCCGAAGCAAAAACTTCGGAGCTTTTTTATAGAATTATATTCCGGTATTAAACCAGTGTATTCGTATGTGGATCAGGGAAAACCAAAGACGGTTTAAACGTCTTTGCTTCTTCAAAATCCAGCATCGCATAGGACATGATTATCACGATATCACCGGGCTGAACTTTGCGGGCTGCAGCACCATTCAGACAAATTTTGCCAGAACCGCGTTCGCCTTTAATAATATAAGTTTCAAAGCGCTCACCATTATTGTTATCCACAATATGCACTTTTTCACCGGCTATCATGTTGGCCGCATCCAGCAAGTCTTCATCAATTGTAATGCTACCCATGTAGTTAAGATTTGCCTCTGTAACACGGGCACAATGAATTTTCGATTTCAACACTTCAATCATCATAAGGATTTGGTCTTTATTAAAGTTTTAAAGTTCTTTATATACTATATTATCTATCAAACGAACATCACCGCAGAATACAGTAATACAACCTACGATATACGGACTTTCACCCCAATCTTCTACAGGCTGTAATGTATCTCCATCGACTATTTCAAAATACTCTAACTCCAAACCGGGAGATGCAGTTATTGCTTTTTCTACCCATTCCAGAGTTTCGCGTACCGAATGATCAGCCGCAAAAGTACTACTTTTAAATAATGTGCGAGATATATTTAAAGCATTTTTACGGTCTTCGGCAGACAAACGCATATTGCGGCTGCTCATTGCCAGTCCGTCATCTTCACGAACTATAGGACAACCTACAATATCAATGCCATATTTCTTATCGGCCACCATGGCACGAATCACAGCTAACTGCTGGAAATCCTTCTCGCCGAAATAAGCTGCATCAGGCTGAACCATATCAAACAGTTTGCTGACTACCTGACATACCCCATTGAAATGTCCGGGACGGAATTTACCTTCCATCACCGTATCAATCGGCGCATAACTAAATTGTCGGGTATCGGGTTCAGGATATACTTCATCAACTGAGGGAGCGAAAACCAGTGTAGCACCGTAAGTCTGAAGTAACTCACAGTCTGCCTCGAGTGTTCGCGGATATTTTTCTAAGTCTTTAGCGTCGTTAAATTGTGTCGGATTGACAAAAACTGAAGCTACAGTCACGTCATTTTCCTCGGCACTTCGCTTCACCAGTGAAGCATGACCTTTGTGCAATGCTCCCATGGTAGGCACGAAACCTACTTTTTTACCGAGAGACTTCTCAACAGCAAGTGCTTCACGCAACTCTTTTACTGTATGTACAACTTTCATTTTGTTATTAATTAAATCTTCTGATCGTAGAAATCGGCGCAAAATTAAATTATAATTGTCATATAAAGAAAGAAAATCAGTAAATTATAACTGAAATTTAGTTAGATAAAGTAACAGCCTAAAAAAATGCAAGACTGATTTTCAAGAACTTAACAATTCATAAGATATTATTAAAGAGGTATTGTTGCTTAAGTGGCAGCTTTTTTTTATATCTTTGCAAGGTATTTATCGAGAAGAAATTGCTATTATGACAAAAGCTAATAAGGTATTATTTATTACCCAGGAGATTACTCCATACGTACCGGAAAATGAAATGTCTCTCATCGGCAGAACATTGCCACAGGCCATACAGGAAAAAGGCAGAGAAATCCGCACATTTATGCCGAAATGGGGAAACATCAATGAACGCAGAAACCAACTGCACGAAGTTATCCGGTTATCGGGTATGAACCTGATTATTGACGACACAGACCATCCGCTGATCATCAAAGTTGCCTCTATTCAGAGTGCACGTATGCAGGTATATTTTATTGATAATGATGACTATTTCCAGAATCGTCTGCAGAAATGTGACGAAAACGGAATTGAATATACAGACAATGATGCACGCGCCATTTTCTATGCACGCGGTGTACTTGAAACTGTAAAGAAACTACGTTGGTGTCCTGATGTGATTCACTGCCATGGCTGGATGACTGCACTTGCACCACTTTATATCAAAAAAGCCTATAAAGACGAACCATCTTTCCGCGATGCCAAAGTTGTATTCTCGGTTTATGATGATGAGTTTGAAAACCCGTTCAGCGAAGATTTCGCTTCGAAACTAATGCTTAAAGGCATTTCGAAGAAAGATGTTGCCATGCTGAATAATCCGATAGACTATGCTGAATTGTGCAAACTTGCCGTAACTTATTCAGACGGTGTTATTCAGAATAGCCCGAATGTGAATAACAGCATTCTTGATTTTGCCCGTGAATCGGGAAAATTAGTTTTAGACTATCCGACACCAGAGAACTACGCAGATGCCTGCAATGACTTTTACGACCAAGTCTGGGCAAGCGACAATAAATAATCCTTTAGAAACCCACAATCATGAAAGTAAAATATCTACTGTTAGCTTTATTGGCGGTTGCCTTCGTGGCCTGCGATGACAACACTGGCTCAATAGGCTTGGACATGTTTCCGGGAAGTGATCAGAACATCAACGGAAAATCCACTACTTTCGAAGTTACAACTCAATCACAATTAGCAGAAAATGTGTTTGCTAAAACCAGTGTAGGTTATCTTGGTAAATTTACCGATCCTAATTTTGGTTATTTCGAAGCAGGCTTCCTTGCACAGCTACACTGTTATGAAGGTTTTACTTTCCCTGCATATTGTGATCTTGACAATGCAGCAGATGTTGCCAATCCAAATGCGCTTATGACTTCTAACGAGATTTATCGTACGGAGCTTCGCCTTTGTTATGCCAACTATTTTGGTGATTCGCTTACCGCTTCTCGTCTGAGTGTTTATGAACTGAACAAAAATCTGGATAAAACCGCTGCTTATTATACAAGTATTGATCCACGCGATTATTATGATTCATCGGACTTGCTGGCTCGAAAAGCTTATACTGCAGTAGACCTTTCTATTAGTGATTCAATTCGCAATCTTTATGATTTCGACTGGGTTACAGTTACTCTTCCTAATTCACTGGGTCAGGAAATTCTTGAAAAAAGCCGTGAAGCAGAAGCTAACGGACAGGACTTTGCTCCGATCTTTATGGATATGTTCAAAGGTATCTATGTGAAGAATGACTATGGAGATGGTACCGTTTTATATATTTCGCAGATTGAAATGAATGTGATTTACGAAGTATATATCCGTAATTCGGATTCTGGTGAAATCTATAAAACATATGATGAAACAGCCGATTCTACCGGTTATAGCTATCGTTCGTTTGTAGCAACAAAAGAAATTATTCAGGCTAATTCATTTAAAAGTGATGAAAATCTGATTAAACAGAAAGTTGATGAAACAGAGTGGACATATTTGAAAACTCCTGCCGGAATCTATACACAGGCAACTTTGCCACTTGACAAATTTGAAGAGGAACTTAGTCAGGATACATTAAATGTGGTAAACCTGACATTTACAAACTACAATCAGTCAAATGATCAGAATCAGTATGCTTTCCCGATGAGCGCTCCTGCATATGTATTACTTGTCAGAGAGAAAGATCGTGAGAACTTCTTCATCAACAATGAGATTAATGATAATATCACATCGTACTTCACTCAGCAGAATGCGATTTATACCAATCAGTATGTATTCTCGAATATCTCACAACTTGTGCTGACATGTCTTGCCGAAAAGAAAGCCGCTATCGTGGAACTTGATACATTCGGTGAAATATCGACAGTCCTTGGTGAAAACGGCCAACCGGTAAAAACGATTGAAGAATGGCAGACAGCTACACAATGGGATAAAGTTGCCCTAATCCCCATTAGTCTAGTGTTTGATACAAATAGCAATGTAGTAGGTATATTGAATGATTTACAACCTGGTTACACCAAACTTAAAGGTGGTTTGACAGGTGGAACGCTTGATTTGAATGTGATCTACACTACATTCTCGAAATAAGAAAAGAATTTATATCTTAATACCAGTTTTACAAAAACATATGACTCCGCTTTGCTTTTATGCTTAGCGGAGTTTTTTTATATACAACTTTATCATTGATTCTTTTTTCTTTTTCGTATTTTTGCACAATATGCACTGAAAGTAAATAGAATAAATGAGAGTTATAGATCTGATAAACAGCAGTGAGAAAACAGCTTTCTCCTTCGAAATATTACCTCCTCTGAAAGGAACCGGCATTGAAAAACTTTATCGTGATATTGATGAATTAATGGAGTTCGACCCGAAATATATCAATATCACAACCCACCGCAGCGAATATGTTTACCGAGACATGGGAAATGGCGTTTTTCAGCGTAACAGACTTCGCAGAAGACCCGGAACAGTTGCTGTAGCTGCAGCTATTCAAAATAAATATAATGTAACTGTTGTGCCGCATATTCTTTGCAGTGGTTTTAGTCAGGAGGAAACTGAATATGTACTTCTCGATCTCCAGTTCCTTAATATAACCGATTTACTTGTACTGCGTGGTGATAAGGCAAAACATGAATCTTCTTTTAAAGCAGATGAAAATGGTTATCTTCACGCTATCGAACTGGAAGAACAGATCAATAACTTCAACAAAGGTATCTTTGTAGATGGTTCTGAAATGAAGGTGACAAATACGCCATTTTCTTATGGTGTGGCATGTTATCCGGAAAAACATGAAGAAGCACCTAATATGGAAACGGATATCTACTGGTTAAAGAAGAAAATTGAAGCTGGTGCAGAGTATGCCGTGACTCAGTTATTCTATGATAATAAGAAGTACTTTGATTTTGTAAACAAAGCCAAAGAAGCCGGAATCAATGTTCCGATAATTCCTGGCATTAAACCTTTCAAAAGACTTTCTCAGCTTAGTGTTATACCTAAAACTTTCAAAGTTGATTTACCAGAAGATTTGACAAAGGAATTGCTAAAATGTAAGACTGATGCAGATGCCCAGCTGGTAGGTACAGAATGGTGTATAGCACAATGTCGTGAACTCATCGGACATGGTGTTCCGAGTATTCACTTCTATTCTATTGGTTCTATCGATAGTATCAGAGAAGTGGCAAAGGTTATTTATTAATGGATTTAAGAGAAGGAGTAAAAAGTGCTATTTAAAGACGTTATAGGACAGGCAGATATTAAACAGCGTTTAATTAATGAGGTGAAGGGCAAACGCATTGCCCATGCTTTATTGTTTAACGGTCCGCAGGGAATTGGTAAATTGCCGCTGGCCATTGCCTATGCCCAATACATCTGTTGTATCAATAAAGGCGAAAATGATGCCTGCGGTGTTTGTCCGTCTTGCGTCAAATTCAGCAAACTGGTACATCCCGACCTTCATTTTGTTTTGCCAACCGTTAAGAAGATGACTTCAGATTCGGTGATTGACAAATGGCGTAAGCTGGTTACTGCTTCACCTTATTTTAATTATGAGCACTGGCTGAATGCAATTAATGCAGAAAATGCTCAGGCAACAATTTATACGCAGGAATCAGATATCATTACCCGTAAACTGAGCTTGAAATCTAATGAGGGTGGATATAAAATTGCAATTATCTGGCAAGCCGATAAAATGCAGTTAAATTGTTCGAACAAACTTTTAAAACTGCTGGAAGAACCTCCTGCAGAAACATTATTTATTCTGATTACAGAAAAACCTGAAGATTTGCTGGCAACGATACAAAGTCGTACACAGCGTATAAATATCAGGAACATTGATGAAAATACGATTGCTATGGCACTTCAACAACGTTGCGGAGTGGAAACAAATCAGAGTCATCAAATTGCGCATCTGGCTAACGGTAGTTATACGCAGGCTTTGATGGCTATTCAACTCGATGAAGAGAACAAACTCTTTTTCGAATTATTTGTCAACTTGATGCGTCTTTCATATCAGCGCAAGATACGCGAAATGAAGGCATGGAGTGATCAGGTTGCAGCAATGGGACGCGAACGTCAGAAACGTCTGTTGCTTTATTGTCAGCGTTTGATCAGAGAGAATTTCATATTCAACCTTCATCGGAATGAGCTGACTTATATGAATCAGGAAGAAAAACACTTTGCTTCACGGTTTGCCCCTTTTGTTAATGAACGGAATGTGATGGGCATTATGGATGAGCTTGCTGAAGCACAACAACATATAGAACAAAATGTTAACGCTAAAATGGTATTCTTCGATTTCAGTCTGAAAATGATTGTACTGTTAAAGCAATAAAAACAAGCAACAAATATGGACTTTATACTTCATAATGGGAGCGGAGGTTTGTGCCGTAAAGGATGTTCCCGACATATAAATAAATTAAATACGTACGACTGGCTGGCTGATGTTCCGGGAAATTCGGAAGAATCGGACATGGTGGAAGTACAGTTTAAGAATACCCGTAAAGGTTACTTTATTAACAGCAACAAGATTAAGCTGGAAAAAGGCGATGTAGTGGCTGTTGAAGCAACACCTGGTCATGATATTGGTGTTGTAACACTAACCGGACGCCTGGTTCCGTTGCAGATGAAGAAGGCGAATCTGAAACAGGATGTAGAACTGAAACGTGTCTATAGAAAAGCGAAACCGGTTGATCTTGAAAAATTCGAGGAAGCGAAGAATAAAGAACACGATACCATGATTCGTTCACGCCAGATTGCAGCTAATCTCAACCTGAATATGAAGATTGGTGATGTGGAATATCAAGGCGATGGGAATAAAGCGATCTTCTACTATATCGCAGATGAGCGTGTTGACTTCCGTCAATTAATTAAAGTGTTGGCTGAAGCTTTCCGTGTTCGTATCGAGATGAAACAGATTGGTGCTCGCCAGGAAGCTGGCCGTATTGGCGGTATTGGTCCTTGCGGACGTGAGCTTTGTTGTGCAACCTGGATGACTAGTTTTATCTCGGTTTCGACCAGCGCAGCCCGTTTTCAGGATATTTCTCTTAATCCGCAAAAACTAGCCGGACAATGTGCAAAACTGAAGTGCTGTCTGAATTATGAAGTTGATTGCTATGTGGAAGCACAGAAGCGCTTGCCTTCTAAAGAGATTGCTCTTGAAACTGCAGATAGTACTTACTTCTTCTTTAAAGCCGATATTCTGAGCAATCATATTACTTATTCAACCGATAAAGTGATTCCTGCCAATCTGATAACGATTACCGGAAGAAGAGCGTTCGAAATCATCGGTATGAATAAGAAAGGAATGAAACCTGAACAGCTGATTGAAGATGACAAGAAACCTGAACCTAAAAAGGCTGTTGACCTTGTTGAACAAGAAAGTCTGACGCGCTTCGACCGTAAGAAAGGTGAAGGTTCATCTCGCAATAAGAAGAAGAAAAAAGGCGGAAACAGACCTGTGCAGCAGGAGCAACAAGCAATAAGTGCAAGTGGTCAGGAAAATCGTAAACCACGTCCGAATGAGGGTGGTGGCAAGAATGAGAACCAGCAACAACGTCCACGCAACGATAGAAATGAAAGAGCGGAAGGTCAACAGAAACAACGTCCGCAACGCAACGATAGACCTGAACGGAATGAGGGACAACCACAACGTCCGCGCAATGAGCGCAATGATCGTGGAGAAGGTCAGACACCTCGTCCGCCACGTAACGAAAGAAATGATAGAGGTGACAATCAGCAACGTCAACGCAATGACCGCGAAGACAGAAACGATGGTCAGCAGCAACAACGTCCGCCACGTAACGAAAGAAATGAGCGGAACGACAGAAACAGAAATAATAATCGCCCTGCGCAGAATGCACAAGGAGATAAGAATAAAAAAAGAAGCGATAAACCAAGACCGAATGAGCGTCCTGCTAAAGAAAACTCTTCTAACGAATCTTCTAAGGATTAGTCTGGTTGCATTCGTTGCAATCTTCATGACTTCCTGCGATAAAAGCATTATATATTATACTTACCAACCCGTATCTGATGCGGGTTGGGCTAAGTATGATACTCTCTACTTCGATGTACCGGTTAATAATGATTCTCTTCCGCTGATTATTACAACGGATATCCGCCATACGGCTGAATACCCTTACATAAACCTGAGCCTGATTGTGCAGCAGAATTTAAAAGATAGCCTGACATGGGTGAACGATACGCTGCACTTTAAGCTAATAGATGAGAAAGGGAAAAGGGGGGCGAATAACTGGAGTAGTATATATGAAGCATCCTCTGCCATGCCAGCCATTAAACCATCAGGAAAAGGTTTATATCAGATCAAAGTATTTCATGCAATGGCAAATGACACTCTACCCGGTGTGCATGACATCGGTTTAAAAATCACTCAATAAAGTCTTGTTTACAATCTTCTGTTTCTTCCGGCATCGATACGCAGGAAGATGAAAAGTAGTATGGTAAAGCCCCATAGTGATGAGCCACCATAACTAAAGAAGGGTAAAGGAATACCAATTACAGGCGTAAGTCCGAGCACCATCCCGACATTAATAAAGAGATGGAAAAGTATAATACTGACCACAGAATAGCCGTAAACCCGCCCGAAAGTAGATGTTTGCCGTTCTGCAAGATAGATTAAACGCAATATCAGGAACAAGAACAACAGCAATACAACGGAAGAACCGATAAAGCCTTGTTCTTCGCCAATGGTACAGAAGATGAAATCTGTATCCTGTTCGGGTACATATTTCAGTTTAGTTTGGGTTCCGTTAAGAAATCCTTTACCTGAAAATCCACCAGAACCAATAGCAATTTTAGACTGATTTACATTATATCCTGCGCCGGTAGGATCATCTTCCATACCCAGCAAAACTTTGATACGAATCTGCTGATGTGCTTCGAGAATATCATCAAATACATAATCACTCGAATAAGTAAATGCGATAGAGCCTATAGTGAAAATCGATATCAGCAAATAGATGCGTTGCCATTTGCGGAAAGCCAGAAACAGCAAATAACCAACCAGTGCAGCGCTTAATCCCCACAGCACCCATACCAGATTAAAGTGAATGACATATTCCGAAATAATATAGGCAATAAGTGTTACTCCAAAGGCGATTCCGATAAGCTTCAATGCCAGTGCCATATTCTTCTGATATGCCCAGAGCATTAGCGAAGAGAAAACAATAATGAGCGAAAGTACCACAAATTCTCCTATCGGTGTTGGCGTATCTGCAATATAAACTTCGCCGAAGCGAATACTCAATACAAAGTAAAGAACGGCACAAATTCCTGAAAACAAGACCACACCCGGCATACCTTCTCTATAGAATACAAGGAAGAAAGCAAAATAAACCAGTGCAGAACCCGTCTCACGCTGGCAGATAATGAGCACCATTGGCAGAAATACAATAGCGGCCATCAGGAAAGCCGAACGAAAATGCTTCATATTGAAATTGAAGCTGTTCATATATTTTGCCAACGCCAATGCCGTGGCAAACTTAGCGAACTCGGCGGGCTGCAAGCTCACCGGACCTAATACAAGCCATGAGCGTGAACCTTTTACATCGGGTGCAATGAATATCGTCAGAATAAGTAAGGCAATAATAGCCCCGTAAATAACGTATGAAAAGAGTTTGTAGAAACGATCCTCGAGCATCAGTAAGACAAAGCCCAGCCCAAGCGAACAAACAATCCAGATGAATTGCTTTCCGGCACGGGTAGAGAAGTCAAAGAATTCACGTTCACCGAAATCATAGCTGGCACCGCAAATGCTAAACCAACCCATGATAACAAGAATGACGTAAACACAGATGATTGACCAATCGATTGTTTTCCACAAACTAACGTTCCGCATCTTCGTAATATATTTTGCGATTACTTATTTCTTCAGCTCTTCTTTCGTTTTCAGGTGAGAGTTTACCTTTCAGATACTGTTCCATCATCAGTGTTCCGATGGGCACCCCATAGGTTGCACCAAAGCCTCCATTCTCTACATAAACCGAGATGGCAATCTTGGGTTTGTCCATTGGGGCAAAACCCATAAAAATGGAGTGGTCTTTTCCACGGTTCTGTGCAGTTCCGGTTTTACCACAAATCTTACCTTCAGGGAACCAGTATTCTGCCAGACGACATGTTCCGCCTGTTACAGCCATGCGCATCCCTTCGACTACCGGGTCATAATATTTCTGATCGATGGTCGTGTATCTTCTTTCTGTATACAAACTATCCAGTGGTGTATCTTCAATCCCTTTTACAATATGTGGAGTTACAAAGAAACCACGGTTAGCAATAGTAGCACCAAGGTTTGCAATCTGCAAAGGAGTAGTCAGGATTTCACCCTGTCCAATAGAGATACTAATGACTGTCAGACCGTTCCAGCGACCTTTATAGGGTTTATCATAAAACTGAGCATTCGGGATAAAACCACGTATCTCACCCGGTAAATCCACGCCAAGACGATATCCAAAGCCCTGCGATACCATATGATCTTTCCATACCGTAATGGCATTTTGCGAAGAACCATATTTACGATCACCAAACATACGGTATAACCCCCAGCAATAATAAGAGTTACAAGATGTGGCCAGTGAAGGAACCAGCGATATAGGTGCGGCATGCGGGTGACAACCCACGCGCAGACCGGCATGTACAAATCCGTTATAGCATGGAAATGATGGCGTATGCTCCTGAATGATATCTTCTTCGAGGAAAACAAGTGCCTGCGCTGTCTTGAAGGTCGATCCCGGAGGATAAGCTCCCATCAAAGCACGGTTCAGCAGAGGTTTATGGTTGTCTCGTTGCAGCATAGCATGATTTCGGCCTCGCTGACGACCAATCATCAGATGCGGGTCAAAATCGGGAGCCGATACCATACAGAGAATCTCGCCCGTTTCGGGTTCAATCGCCACAATACTACCAATTTTATCTTTCATCAGGCGTTCGCCCAGCATTTGAAGTTCGATGTCAAGACTCATGGTCAGGTTCTTGCCCGGCACAGAAGGACGATCGTTTTCTCCATTCATATAACGTCCCTGAATACGGCCATGCGCATCGCGAAGAAGTATCTCTACCCCTTTTTCGCCACGCAAATGTTTTTCGTAAGAGCGCTCTACCCCCTGCTTTCCGATATAATCACCACGAATATAGTAATCATCATTTTCAATATCGCGCATAGATACTTCACCAATATCACCCAGAGCGTGTGCAGCCGAGTTATAGGTATACTGTCGAATGGTGCGTCGTTGAATATAAAACCCTGGAAACTTAAAGAGCTTTTCCTGAAATACCCCACACTCTTCGGCAGAGAGCTGACTCATAAATAACTGTTGAGTGTATCGCGAATAACCCGGATTCTTCCTGCGGTTACGCATATCTTCAATGATCCGGTTAAACTGATCCTTCGATATATCCAGGGTTGTACATAAATCGAGGGTATCCAGCTCCACTACTTCACGGGGAACCATATAGATATCGTATGCAGGCTGATTGAATACCAGCAAATCGCCGTTGCGGTCGTAAATAGCACCGCGCGACGGATATTTAATTTTGTTCAGAAAAGCATTGTTATCGGCATTCTGCTTGTAGGCATCTGTCGTGATCTGCAATACAAAAAGGCGGCAGATATAGAGCACCACAATTAAAACCGCTGCAGCACCGATAATATATTTTCTTTTTTCTAATAGATACTTTTTTACCATCTGTTATTTTCTAACACTCTCTATAGCCATGATACAAACCACTGTGAGTACAGCGCTCGATAAAATTCGCATCAGCAACATGCTGAATGTCGTAAATGAGAAGAATTCAATGGTCAGCAATATAACCAGAAACGTAAACACACAAACAATCGTATATTTCAGGAAAGATGATACGCCCATCGTTTTGAAAGAAGGTACGATGCTCTCAAGCATATCACGCGGAGTAAATAAGCGCAGAAACAGCGGACGTGTAAAAGCCAGTACCACACAGGCAGCTGCATTCATCCCGGGAGTATTCGAGAAGATATCGATACACAGACCGGTTATAAAACCGAGTATCAACAGCATATTTCTCGCCATTCCTGAAGGTAGTTTTATCAGAAAATAGATGTATAGAAAAGGAGTGGCAACTCCCATAATATGTATATTGTTCAGGATTAATATCTGAAGCAGTATCAACCCGAAAAACCAGTATAGCTGATGTAAATAGTTATGAATCATTCCCCCTTTAGTGAATCTGTTTTTCTATTCTTTTTTGTTCCAAACGATTGTTGCGTGCAATAACGCGCACATCGGTAAGCTTACCAAAGTCTGTGGCCAGTTTTATTTTCAGGATATAAGATAATCCGTCATCAGAGTTAAACATATCGTCTATTGTACCTACTACAATGCCTTCAGGAAAGACAGTAGAGTAACCGCTCGTTATGACTTTATCGCCCAACTGGAATACAGCGTGTCGTGGCAAGTCGTGCAAATAAGCAAATTGCGGATCGTTGCCCATCCATTTCAGGTGACCGAAGTAGTCACTATCGGCAATCTTGCAACTGATATTCGATTTACTGTTCAGCAGTGAGATAACCAATGAGTACGAAGGCGATGTTTTATAAACAATCCCCACTACCCCGTTACGATCGACAACACCCATATCGGTTTCAATTCCATCATCGGTACCTTTGTTGATAGTGATGTAATTGTCGGCATGGTTCAAACTATTGTTTATCACCCGTGCCTTGAACAATTCATAATCGCCCGGCTTCAGGTTTTTCACACTCACAATTTCAGTCGAATCTGATATAACCTGTTGTAATCTGCCTTCCAGATTGGCTAATTGCTGCTCTAACTCCATGTTGCGGTCCAGCAAATCATCATTTGCCGACTTTAGATGGAAATAGGAAGTGATTCCACTCGACACTTCGTATACCCATCCCGATACAACATTGGCCGACGTAAAGAAGACACTTTGCTGATAGCGGTTAAAGTTAAACAGTAGCAGAAAACTGAATACCTCGAGAAGTAAAAATAAAAACCAGTGGTTATACTTAACTAAGAATTGAAGTAGGTTGCGCATGTGGTTGTTATACCTGTTTTACAATAATAATGTGTCAATACGTACCCACACATATCATAAGATATATGGCAGGACGATTGACACATTATCAATAAAGCTATATTGTTATTTCTTTTTAACGCATCAGGAATGAGAAACGATCTACATTTTTCAATGCCACACCAGTACCAAGAGCAACGGCGTGCAACGGATCTTCAGCGATATGAAATGCAATATTGATTTTATCTCTCAATCGTTTGTCCAGTCCGCGAAGCAATGCACCACCACCTGCAAGGTAGATACCGTTTTTCACGATATCGGCATAAAGTTCGGGAGGTGTATTTTCCAGTGCACTAAGGATAGCTGTTTCGATTTTAGAAATCGATTTATCCAGACAGTGAGCAATTTCCTGATAGCATACAGGAATTTCCATTGGAAGTGCTGTGATACGGTTAGGACCATGAACGATATAATCTTCTGGAGCATCGTCACCCAGTTCGGTCAATGCTGCACCTACGTGAATCTTAATACGTTCGGCCATACGCTCGCTGACTTTCACATTGTGCTGACGGCTCATGTACTCCTGGATATCAGCAGTCAGGTCGTCACCTGCGATACGGATCGAGTTATTCGATACAATACCACCAAGTGAAATCACCGCAATCTCGGTAGAACCACCACCTATGTCAACGATCATGTTACCTTCAGGAGCTTCCACATCGATACCGATACCGATTGCAGCAGCCATAGGTTCAAAAATCAGATACACATCACGACCGCCGGCATGTTCTGCAGAGTCGCGCACCGCTCTCAGCTCAACCTCGGTACTGCCCGAAGGCACACCGATAACCATACGTAATGATGGAGAGAAAAGATGGTTGCGGGTATTCACACGCTTAATAAGTCCGCGAATCATCTGCTCGCAAGCATAGAAGTCGGCAATTACACCGTCGCGAAGCGGACGGATGGTGCGTATATTTTCGTGGGTCTTTTCGTACATCAGTTTCGCTTTCTCGCCCACAGCAATCATCTTGTCTGTGCGGCGATCGAGAGCAACCACTGAGGGTTCATCGACCACAATTTTTCCGTTAGTAATAATAATGGTATTGGCTGTACCCAAGTCCATCGCAATTTCTTGCGTAAAAGAGAATAATCCCATTCGTAAATTAATGTTTAAAGTGACGGATTCCTGTTGTTACCATAGCAATGCCGTGCTCGTTGCAATAATCAAAAGTCAGCTGATCTTTTACCGATCCGCCAGGCTGAATCACTGCAGTTACACCTTCGTTTCCGGCAATTTCCACACAATCAGGGAAAGGGAAAAATGCATCCGAAGCCATGACAGCACCATTCAGGTCAAAGCCGAATGAGTGAGCTTTCTCGATGGCATGCTTCAAAGCATCCACACGCGAAGTCTGTCCCACACCGCTT
The DNA here is from genome assembly GCA_947074195.1 of uncultured Bacteroides sp. GTDB lineage: Bacteria > Bacteroidota > Bacteroidia > Bacteroidales > Bacteroidaceae > Bacteroides. Next base: position 22,598 of record CAMTOS010000015.1, on the reverse strand, counting down.
GCTAAAAGTTGTTTGTTTTTTGCCAACACGATTGCATTAGACTTACTGTTCTTCACAATTTTGTTTGCGAAAAGCAAATCTTCTACTTCCTCAGGAGTTGGCGTTTTCTCAGTAGCTACCTTTAAGTCGGCAGTAGTTTCAATGTTCAGGTCACGATCCTGAACCAACACTCCGTTTAATAATGAACGGAACTGCTTTTTAGGCAGATTCACATCTTTGCGCACAAGAATAATACGGTTCTTTTTCTGTCCCAGTACCTCAAGAGCTTCCACATCATAGTCAGGAGCAATGATTACTTCGAAGAACAGTTTGTTCATTTCTTCGGCTGTTTCTTTATCGATAGCCGCATTGGTCACCAATACGCCACCGAAAGCCGATACAGGGTCACCTGCTAATGCATCTTTCCATGCTTCGAGCACCGTAGGACGAGAAGCAAGGCCGCATGCATTGTTATGTTTCAAAATAGCAAAAGTCACTTCATCGAATTCATCGATCAAATCGACAGCCGCATTAATATCAAGCAAATTGTTATAAGAAATTTCTTTTCCGTGAATCTGATCGAACATTGCCGCCAGATCACCATAGAAATAACCTCTTTGATGCGGGTTTTCACCGTAACGCAATGGCTTCTGATCGCTTACTGCACTGCGGAATGAAGAACCTTCTTCTGCATCGAAATAGTTGAAGATAGCAGAATCATAGTGAGAAGATACACCGAATGCTTCTTTAGCAAACCAGCGACGCTCTTCGAGAGTTGTTTCTGAACCATGCTCCATCAGAATATCGAGCAATGGTTTGTATTGTACCTGCGAAGCAACAATAACCACATCTTTAAAATTTTTGGCAGCGGCACGAATCAAAGAGATACCGCCTATATCGATTTTTTCGATGATTGAAGCCTCATCTGCACCCGATGCAACTGTATCTTCGAAAGGATACAAATCAACGATCACCAGGTCTATTTCAGGAATTTCATATTTCTCGATCTGTTGTTTATCCTGTTCCAGGTCTCTGCGGCATAAAATACCACCAAACACTTTAGGGTGAAGAGTTTTTACACGACCACCCAAAATTGAAGGGTAAGAAGTCAAATCCTCTACAGCCTGGCAAGGATAGCCTAAAGATTCAATAAACTGGCGTGTTCCTCCGGTTGAAAGAAACTGTACACCTTCTTCGTGTAGTTTGGTAATAATTTCGTCCAAACCTTCCTTATGATACACCGACACTAAAGCGGTTTTAATTCTTTTAGAATCAGACATGGAATTTTCTTATATTATATTTAGGCTCGCAAAGTTACAAAATAATAGATAAGTTGGTGAATAATATAATAGTGAATTAATAATAAAAAAACACTGATTCATAAACTTTTGAATCAGTGTTTTGCAAAATAAACTGTATTTCTGTTATCAGTACTGTTTACCAGATCGATGCGCGTTCTTCAACGGGAATAAACATTGGTGCATTTTCATCGATATTAAATGCTTCGTACCATGTGTTTACATGTGGCAAAGCACCGTTTACACGCCAGCGTCCCAATGAATGTTCGTCCATCTGTGTCAGACGCAAGACTTCCTCATCGCGCACATTGCCTGCCCAAAGGTTGGCATAGGCCAGATAGAAGCGTTGTTCAGGAGTGAAACCATCGACTACTCCAAGAGGATTGTTCTTCATGGCGTTTTCGAGTGCCTGATAAGCAACGTGTAAACCACCCTGATCGGCGATGTTTTCGCCCAGTGTAAATGTTCCGTTAGCATACACACCCGGAGCTACCTGAATACTATCGTAGTAGGTGACTAATACTTTAGCACGTTCGTCAAATTTTCTGGCATCTTCTTCTGTCCACCAGTCTTTCAGGTTACCGTTTTTGTCAAACTGACGGCCCATATCATCGAAACCATGTGTCATTTCGTGACCGATTACCACACCGATTGCACCATAGTTAAAGGCATCATCGGCATTCATATCAAAGAAAGGATATTGTAAAATACCGGCAGGGAAACAGATTTCGTTTGTTGTCGGATTGTAATAAGCATTTACAGTCTGAGGGTTCATCAACCACTCATCTTTATCGACTGGTTTGCCTGCTTTTGCAATCATTTCATCATATCCCCACTGGTTGGCACGTTCAATGTTTGCCCAGTAAGAATCATCAGCAATTTCGAGTGTGCTGTAATCTTTCCATTTATCAGGATAACCCACTTTCAGATGGAAAGTACCCAGTTTCTCCATTGCTTTTTCTTTAGTCTCATCGCTCATCCAGTCTAATGCCTGAATACGTTCGCCCAAAGAAGTCTGCAAGTTACCTACCAATTCTACCATACGATCTTTCGCTGCAGGCGGGAAGTATTTTTCCACATACATTTGTCCCACAGCCTCACCCAGTGCGCCGTCTACCGAACTAACCGCACGTTTCCAACGAGGTTGCAATTCTTGTTTTCCGGATAATGTCTTACCATAGAAATCGAAGTTTTGTGCAACGAAGTCATCGCTCAGATATCCAGCCGCTTCATTAATCAGATTCCAATTCAGATATGCTTTCTGATCTTCGAGTGGAGCGGTGTCAATAATTGAAGCCACTTCGTTCATCTGACGAGGTTGTCCGATGCTCATTTCATTGACAACCGGCAGACCAGCCTCATTCAGGTAGTCATTCCAGTTGAACGAAGGATATGTACTACGTATCTGTTCCAGTGAACTTTTATTGAAGTTCGCATAAGGATCGCGTAATTCAGCCTGTGTGTTTGAAGCCTCAGCCAGACGGGTTTCAATTTTCATAACCGCTTCCATTGACTTGCGGGCCTGTTCAGGAGTATAACCAGAAAGTTCGAACATCTTAACGATGTGTTCTTTATAAGCTTCACGGATTTTGCGCATGCTCTCATCATCTTTCAGATAATATTCGCGTTCACCCAAACCAAGTCCGCCCTGATAAGTCTGCACAAGATTCATATCGCTGTTTTCGTTATCAGCAGATACATATAATATAAAGTAAGGATTGATGCCTTTGCGTTGTAAACGTGCCAGCATTCTGTAGATTTCCGCCTTATCCTGCAATGCATTGATGGCTTCCATTTCTTTGGCTATCGGCGCAAAACCTTCAGCATTCAGCTTCTGTTCATTCATGGCGATATTGTACATACCACCTACTTTCTGCGCCACGCTTCCCTGCGGATGTTCATCGGCAGCAAGTTGCTCTATGAGTTCGCGCAACTGTTCGCGGTTGTTTTCGCGAAGAAGATCGAACGATCCGAAACGTGAATACTCGTCTGTCAGCGGATGAAGCTCACGCCATCCTCCACAGGCATAATCATAAAAATTCTCACCTACGACCTGAGTCGTGTCTAAATTGGCAAGGTCGATTCCCGATGTCAGGGCGGCCTGTTGTCTGCTGCTGTTGCATCCTGTTGTCATCATGCAAAGGGCAAAGATTGGTAAATAACTTGTTAATTTCATATATTGTATATAACTGAGATTACTCAGATTTAGCCTCTTCCAGTTCCATGGAGAGTTCTTCCCAACGTTCTACGGTTTCATCGAGCTTCTTTTTCAGTTGCTGATGTTGTTCGTAAAGCGACATATCGGCAGCTCCTTCGGGAGTTGTCATCTTTTCTTCTACTGTGGCAATCTCTGTTTCGATCTTTTCGATTGCCGTCTCGCACTCTCCTACTTGCTTTTCCAGTCGCTTGATGCGTTTGTTCAGCTCCTTCAAAGCCTCATACGAGAGTTTATTTTCAGATTGCGGTTTCTCTTGTGCCTTATCTCCTTTTGCAGTAGTAGGCGACACCGACAATGAATCGGGTTTTTGCAACTGATTCAGATTATCGAGTTGCTTTTTCTGAAGGAATTCATAAACACCACAAAGATGCTCTTTCACCTCTCCTCCACCGAATTCATATACCTTAGTCGCAAGGCCATCTAAAAAGTCACGGTCGTGGCTGACAATTATTACTGTTCCATCAAATTCTTTTATCGCTTCTTTCAAAATATCCTTCGAACGCATGTCCAGATGGTTGGTCGGCTCATCGAGAATCAGAAAGTTCACCGGTTCAAGCAGTAGTTTAATCATGGCCAGTCGAGTACGCTCTCCACCCGAAAGCACTTTTACTTTCTTGTCAGATGCTTCACCGCCAAACATAAAAGCACCCAGAATATCACGGATTTTCAAACGAATATCTCCTGTCGCCACATGATCAATGGTATCGAAAACCGTTCGTTCGCCATCCAGCATTTGTGCCTGATTCTGGGCAAAATAACCGATCTGCACATTGTGCCCCAGCGTCAGCTTACCGGTATAGTCGGTGATCTGATCCATGATACATTTTACCAGTGTAGATTTACCTTCACCATTCTTACCCACAAAAGCCACTTTCTCGCCGCGATTGATGGTCAGATTAACATGGTCGAACACGGTATGCGCACCATAGGCTTTCTTCACGCCATCGCATATGACAGGATAGCTTCCGCTTCGGCTTGAACATACAAATTTCAGGCGAAGTGCTGAGTTATCTTCTTCATCGATTTCAATGCGGTTGATCTTTTCCAATTGCTTAATGCGGCTCTGCACCTGAATGGCTTTGGTAGCCTGATAGCGAAAACGCTCGATAAAGGCTTCAGTTTCTTCAATCTGCTTCTGCTGATTTTCGTAAGCACGGATTTGTTGTTCGCGTCTTTCTTTGCGAAGGTTGATGAAATCGTCATACTTCACGCGGTAATCATAAATTTGTCCGCAGGTAATTTCTATCGTTCTTGTCGTTACATTGTTCAGGAAAGCACGGTCGTGACTTACCAGTACAACAGCATTGGCACGTGTCGAAAGGAAGTTTTCCAACCACTGAATACTCTCAATATCAAGGTGATTGGTGGGCTCATCGAGCAAAAGCACATCGGGGCGACGTAGCAAAAGCTTAGCCAGCTCGATACGCATACGCCATCCACCCGAGAACTCGGAAGTAGAGCGGTCGAAATCGGCACGGCTAAAACCAAGTCCCATCAGCGTACGTTCTATTTCTGCCTGGAAGTTGGTTCCTCCCATCATCAGGAAGCGGTCGTTCTCGTGCGTAAAACGGTCGATCAGTTTGTGGTATTCGTCCGATTCGTAATCGGTACGCTCAGCCAGTTCCTGATTCATTCGTTCCAGATCGGCCTGCAGTTTAAAGATATGCTCGAAAGCCAGTTCGGCTTCCTGCATCACCGTGCGGTTATCGGCCAGCTTCATTACCTGCGGCAGATAACCGATGGTCACTTCCTTAGGTAACGATACATTCCCGGATGTCGGACTCTGCTCGCCTGCCAGGATCTTAAGCATGGTCGATTTACCGGCACCGTTCTTACCCACAAGCGCAATGCGGTCTTTCTTATTTATTACATACGAAACATCTTCAAAAAGCGGAGTTGCATTAAACTCGACTTTCAGACTTTCAACTGATATCATATTGAGTTCTAAATTCTTATTTTATAATTAAGGAGAGGCAAAGATAGCGAATAAGATAGGAATAGCGGGGAATTCGGGGTAAGTTTTAAGATTTGGTGCATAGCTATCTGCACTTTAGTGCAAAGCCTTCTGCAGTTTAGTGCAAACAGCTATGCACTAAACTGCAGAAGGCTTGGCAGTAATTGGAATATGGGTAGATAAGATATTGAGAATATCGTATCCGGTAATTAGTTTGCTGATGGCGATGGCACAATCAGACGATTGCTTCTGTTCTTATCCATATCAAGAATAACGGGTGTTGCCGCGAATCCGAAATCGCGGGTAGCAGGCGTTGCTTTAACAGCACTATTGCCACGAACATATTGCAGCGCTACATTGAGCAATATATCGTTTTCAGTATCGCCGAAAGGTATATCGCCATTCAGAAGACGATCGTTGCCGGTTAATTCCCAGTCGGGAGTGAAGCCATTACTGTAGTCCGACTGATTCAGCGAGTTGTAAATCTGACAAACGATGGGATGAATTTCATAACCATACTTTTCGGTGGTCAGCGTAATAGAACCTACATTTTTCCCTTCGGTTTGTTCGCCAAGAAGAACGACATCATAATAGGGTTTCAGACAGTTGATGACTGCCTCTGAGGCCGATGCAGTGTAGGTGCCGGTCAGTACATAAAGGCGGTTCAGATTTAAATTGGCCGCATTTTCTTCATAAATATAAGTATAGTTATGTTCGGCCATCTGACTGTTGTAACGTAGCTGGCAGAATGTTTGTCCCATAGCCGATTGTGGTGCCAGAAGCTCTGACAGCAATTTTGCCACAGTAACCAGTCCACCGCCGTTATAGCGCAGGTCGAGAATGAAATCGGTAACACCATGGTTCTTAAATTCAGTAAAGGTCTGTACCATATCATCATTGTAGGTCGTGTCATCATTGCCATCGGGGCCGGAAGTGAAATGATTGAAAACCATATATCCTACCACTTTCATATCGGTAGACTGACTTTGCATGGTTTCTTTATAAATAATAGGATGATCGTTGACTGCTGCCGGGTTAAGGGTTGCAGTATTGTATCCCGATGCTACGGTATTATAGTAATCCCCAAAGGCAACCGTAACAGACTCAGTGCCGATAAGATCATAAACATTAGTGCCATTGATGGCTGTACCATTAACAGAAAATATCCAATTCCCGCGTTTGATACCGGCCTCATCAGCTGGCGAACCAGGCAATACATAAAGTACGTTGGCGGCATATTTTGTTGGGTTCTGGCTCAAAATCCATAGTTGTATCTTTAAACCTAAACCATAATCGGTACTGCTGCGAGTCACTGCATCAAGCTTTTCGATGGACGAATAATAGTAGTGTCCGTTATCAGTACTCTTACCATCTTTGGATGAAAGTAATGAGTAAAAAAAGTTTTCGGGTTTCGCTTTGAAATTCAGACTGCTACGGGCAGGAATTTCATCGGCCCAGTAATACCAGAAACGCATGGTCTGATCGATCCATTCATTGGCTACGGCATCTTCGGTTACGGTAGTTTTATCATCGTCATCATTGCATGAAGAAAACAGGAATACTGAAAGAAGTATCAGCGGATAGAGAAAATAGGTAGTTCGTTTCATAGTTTGAATCTTTTAAAAAACATCTTATGGTTTATGGTTCTGATTAAATCCATATTCAGAGGTTTGCAATATACAAAAAGGGAGAGCAAATGCCCTCCCTTTCTATGATATTTTTTGCGTAATGCGATGAATTAGAATAGTTTTTCAGGATATTCGCCGCTTTTTACCAGTTCTGCAATTTTGTCAACCACACCCTGACGATCTTCTGCATAAGTTACACCAAACCATTTGCTGGTTGTGTCAAGAACTTCAACAGTAGCAGTGCCATCGTTGATCAACTTGTTTACCATCAAAGGAATGAAATATTCTGACTTCAGATTGTCTTTGTGCTCATCAAGGAATTCTTTGAAGTATTCCAGTGAGTAGTTGAAGTAATCAGGAGTAAAGCCCCACATATTCATTGACACCGGTGTATTGTCTTCGATAGTCTGCAATACATCGTTTTCGTCTTTGAAAGATACTTTACCATCGATACGCTCGATAGCTGTACGCTCTACTACTGTAGTCAGCAGATTGTTTGCATCTTTTTCGCAAACACCACGTGCCACACTTCCACTTTCGCTCAGTGTATTGCCCACACGGTAACCTACCATACAGTAAGTATCTTTTTTACCTTCGAGTTTAGCCAACGCTTCGCCAAGAACAGCAAATGCATCACGACCATAGAAGTCATCGGCATTGATTACTGCAAATGGTTCGTTGATCACGTCTTTACCCATCAGTACAGCATGATTTGTACCCCATGGTTTCACACGGTCAGCAGGACAAGTATAGCCTTCTGGGAGATTATCTAATCCCTGGAATACCAGTTCTACAGGAATATGATTTTCGTATTTACTAAGGATTTTTTCGCGGAAGTCGTTTTCAAAATCTTTGCGGATAACAAATACTACTTTACCGAAACCACCACGAATAGCGTCGTAGATAGAGTAATCCATGATTGTTTCGCCGTTTGGACCAAGACCGTCCAATTGCTTCAAGCCACCATAACGGCTTCCCATACCGGCAGCCAATACAAATAAAGTTGGTTTCATAAAAAATGTGTATAATTAAAATAAGGGTTAGTGTCCATATTGATTTTACGCCGCAAAGGTACAATTTAAATGACACACAAAGTGCGAAACAATACACATTTTTTATGAAATCGTACAATAACTAAGAACGATTGTTAACAAGATATTTTAAAACGGATAACCGATGGCAAAATGAAGACAGCAGTTTTTAATAAACTTACCTTCTATATTATAATAGCTGGTTTTTCCGGTATCCCATGGATCGTGAAGAGGAACACCCACATCGATACGCAGCACAAGGAAAGATAAGTCATATCGGACACCCAATCCGGTACCCAGTGCAATCTGCTCAGCAAATGTTTTCCAGCGCAACTGTCCGTATGGACGTGCTGGGTCATTGCGCATCAACCACACGTTACCGGCATCGAGAAATGTTGCACCCCAAAGGTCACCATAAATACGGAAGCGCCATTCTACATTGGCCTCCATTCGGATATCACCTACCTGATCGAGATAACCATATTTACCCGTTTGCGGATGAGTACCACCAGGACCAATGCCGCGTACATTAAATGCACGTATACTGTTTGCACCACCAATATAGAACTGCTCACTATATGGTGCAATGATTTTATTACCATACGACCAGATGATACCGCCTGCTACACGAGATGCAATGGCATTGTTTCTGTTCAGATTCCATAGATAGCGATATTCACTGTTTACTTTCAGGAACTGTGCAAAAGGAGTGCCAAGCAGACTCTTGTTCTTTTCATCGAATGGCTTACCAAAGATGGCATAGGCACAAGAGAATAAGTTACCTGCCGGAGTAATAGTGGTTTGCCACCAGCTTGGGTTCTTTATGCGTTTTAGTGATGAGTTATCATAGGTATACATAAAGCTCATGGCCGGGATAAACTGGTTTTCCAGACTGACATAAAGCGCCGGATTCTTCTCGGCAATTTCCTTAAATTCTTCAGACTGACGCTGGAGTACATTAAAGGTTAGCTTAAACGGCGTGACGCTGAATTTATAAACATCGGTATGCTGGAAATCATAAGTAATATTACCTCCGAAAGCCAGCAACTTATAATATTTGGAGCGATTGAGCTGATCTATATAGAGCTTGAAAGTGGTAGTTGCCGGATAATCATACTCCCGGTCTTTGAAGTGCGGCAAGAATACACGCGGGAAAGTCAAAGATGTTTCTATACCCATCTCCCAGCTGTTCATACGCCTTTCGTGAGCACCGGAGCTACCGGTTTGCCACTGATACATCCCTTTCAGCTTGGTGGTCCAGCTTTCGCCGCCGCCAAACACATTATATTTGGTCACCGAGAAAGAAGCTTGCGGGCCAGCGAGTGCGGTACTCTGATACATCACATTGAACTCAAGTTCTGCATCGAGGGGTTTGGCCAGCGCAGCCTGAAAGACAACATTCAGTGTATCGCAATCGGGCATCGTATCTTTGGGCGTATACTGCAGGTTCATGTAAGAGAAAATACCGGTTTGTGCCAGTTTCTCCTGTATCTTTTGTTGCCTGTTCTGGCTGTACAATCGACGTGCCTGCAACATACGGATGGAATCATTCTTATGATAGGCCTGATAGTTAATCCAACGGTAAAGCATATTCGGACGCACTTTCAGCTTGTCGTAAAAGAAGATTTTCAAATCTTTATATTCTGTACTGTCATTCGGCACTTCGCCACCACGACCATAAAGGATAACCGATTTATTACCCACATAGTATTGGCGCTGAGCAGTTTCGGGTAATCCGGATACCGGCAATATACGTAATGCCACTTTTCCGGGAGTATTAATGGTATCGGCCTGATAAGTGATATAATCTGGACGGAAATAGTAATAACCTAAATTACGCATCATATTACTAATACGGGTACGTTCCTGATCCAGATTAGAGACATTGAATTGTTGTCCCGGCTGAATAAGACTCCACTGCATGGTACGTTTTACGATGCGATCCATACGTTCATTGAAGTTCAGACAGTAAAGTGTATCAATAAAATAGGGATTATTCATTGTCACATCATAGACGATACTGGCTTTCAGTGAATCTTTCGGATTGGTAATTGTTTTATAATTCACCTTCCCGTTGAAATATCCATAGTCATGTAGTACATTGGTTGCAATTTTTACACGAATATCCGGATTAACAGTAGAGATAAACACTGGTTTAGCCGCAAACTTATTGAATATAAATTTACCGAACTTATTCTTTTTATGCACAAAATCATTATATACCCACATACCAAAAGGCAAAGGAATAACCTTAAGAATTTTAGTAGACGGAGTTTTGTCGAGCGCTGATTCTACTTCAGATTGAGCCGTCTTTCCACCGGAAGTTTCCGATTTATTGACATAATCAATCTTATAACCGGTATATAATATTTCTCCTTCGGGCAGATTCTTGGTCACACTACAGGAAACAATGCCCTGAAGTGCAACGACAACAACCATCCAAACCAGAAGTTTCGATAAGAATGTTTTAAATCTGTATTTATTTATCTTTCTGTCCATCTTTCTTTATTTCCTCTGTTTTACCTTCTTCCTGAAGCCTTTTCTCTTCTTCCTCCTTGCGCTTCAGCTCGCGTTTCTCTTTTTTCTTCTTATGATTAAAGATGAAAAGCTCACGGAGTTTATCCATCTTCTTACGAAGTACGATACCCACACCGGCTTCTGTTACCTCACCATCGAGAAGTGATTCATAGTTTTTATCGTAGAATACCTGCAGATAACGGGTATTGGAATTATCGAGACGATACTCCAGACGCACATTATCGATAAAGGTATTGGCATCGTTTGTCACATCGGCTCCGGTAGAAACCTTACCACCGATAATTATAGTAAACTTATCGTTGAAGAATTTCTGCGAATAACTGATGCTATAATCGGTCTGGTTTGCACCGGTACTACTGCTGGTGTTATCAACTCCGACATTGATGCTTGCTCCTTTAATATTGCCCATCAGATTATTGATCTGACTGGAGATTACCCCACCGAGCGCCGAGCTCATATTGAAGCCGCCTGAGCTACCTGAATCGGCCAGATAAATACCTGTTGCCAGCATGGCAATGGCTTGTTTCTGTCGTTCTTCCGGTCCCATCATAGCCAGCTGATTCTGTACGGTTGCATCCTCGGGTGCATTGATCTGGAAGTCGAGCGAGAGATCCTCGAGTCGGTTCTTGACGACAATTGATATTTCGAACAATACCATACGGGATGATCCGTTGTCCATACCCACCGATGCCCTCATTTTCTCCATGGCGGTAAAGTTCAGTATCGGGTCGGCCACATCGCCTGTCCATTCTATATAACTACCACTGACTACATTGAATTCTTTCAGCGGAATAACCGGTAATGTATATTTCACGGTACCACCACTCAGTGTATAGCGGCCGGTCAGATTAATACCTCCCTGCGGTGTGAGTTTCAGCGACAAATCACCACCACCCTGCACCTGCACATAACTGGATCTGTCTGCACTCAAATCGACACGGAACTGTACAGTTGGGTCGATCACTACATTCATGGCTACATTTATACCGCCAAAGTTAACGGTAGGCACTACTGCTTTACTTAAAGAAGCTGTGTCGGCAAAATTGGTGAATGTTACCAGTTCGCTTAAACGGTCGGATACGGTTAAAGGCGAATCGGTGAGGACATAAGTGACATTGGTTTTACCAAGAAGTTCAATGTTACCGCCTACAGTCAAATCATTAAGAGGGCCACGTACGGTGGCGTCAAGATTGATATCGACAAGTCCGTACACCATACTCTCTTTTGTACGTTTCGCATCAAGCAATGTATAATCTTTGGCCTTCAGTTTCAGGTTGGCAGTTGGCTTCATCAGATCTCTGAAGTTCAGATAACCATCGACAGTAAACGGATTTTTGCTGGTTGTGTATATTGCAAAGTTTTTAAATTCAAGCAAACTGTTATCAACTACCAAAGGTTCATTACCCAAAGTAAATCGTGCACCATACGAAGGGGAGTAAGCGGACAAACTATCCATCGTTACTTCACCATTTAATAATGGGGCGTCAGTAAAACCGGTCACTTTCAAATCACCGCTAAGTCCGCCCGATAAGGATACAAGATCTTGTGGAACAAAGGCATTGGCAATATCAGCCGGGAAATGATTGATCAGCGCGCTTACAGAAATACTATCCTTCTTATCGGCCATGGGCAGAAGTGAACCTTCGGCCTTTAGAATTTCACTCTGGTCATGGGCAACATAAGCAGATACATATTGTCTGCCGTTTTCTCCCGGAATCCATGAAGCATCAACTGCAAAATCTCCCATCGGGAATTTATCGTATGTCAATGAATCAATTTTGGTTTCGGCAGACACCTGAAGCGAATGTTCAGTCTGTACATAATGTGCTTCAAGATTTAAAACACCAGTAATATCTGGCAAGAATGGTAATAGTGTAAATATCTCGGCCAACTGAAGCTTATGTATTTCCACATCGATATTCTGCAGAGATACCGTATCGGATGGTAACGACTGAACACGTATTCCCATACCACTCTGATCTTGCATCATGACACTGGCATAGATTCTGCCTGTGTTGTGCATATAAACCCAGTTGCGTTTATCAACAAATGAGAACTCCTGGAAGGCAAGTATAGGGTTTTGTGGAATGATATTAAACAAATAACCGGTTGGTTTATCGTATTCATTTAACTGCTGATGCATTTGTGCACCCAACAACAGACCTTTACGTCCCTTTCCATCTAAATATTCTAAAGTTACCTGTGCCAGACTATCGGTAACTTCACCATCGATATCAATAGTAAAGGCCATTTGCGGATTCTTCGGACCATTAATTACACCGGTCTTAAGCTTCAGCGCATCATTCTCTTGTCGTATGTCAAGGAAGATGGTGTCGATCTGGAAGGTATCCACTTTAAAGGTATAAATGTCGAAATCAACATTAATACCGATCGTAGGTTCAACCCGCATTTTTAGTGTGATATCATCGTATGACATCTTTTGAGTGGCCAGATACCAGGCAAGAACATTATTTTCTCCGCAATGCATATCAATCATCACGGTAGGAAGCAACTCTTTAAGTTCATCAAGATTCAGTTCGGCTTTGGCAAACTGTTTACCTATCTCTTTAACAAGCCGGTCGCTTTCATCAATAATCTGATTCAAACTTCCGTTCACTGATAACTTCAAATCGAGGTCACCGCTTTTAAATGAAGCAGAAACATTTTCTTTTTTGATTTGCCCGTCAAACAGAAAGGCAATATTGTTACGTAACGGTTCATGTACAACACCAAGATCATAAAGTCCTATATGTGTTGCATCGACCACCACACTACCATCCGGGTATTTTACACCCAGATTATAGTCACCGCTTGCTTTCATCTGAAGAAGATTATTATCACTTGTCAGACTGAATGTAGCAAGCGAATTCTTTAATCCTGCATCAAGCTTAATGTTCGATATAAAGAATTTCGTGTATTGCAGTTTCTCGAGGGTAAAATCAACCTGTGCAACGGCCGATTTACTCATTACATCGAGCCCGCGACCACGTGCTTTCAGCGAAGCAGAGACTTCATAGATAGAATCGTGCGGCAAGAAATGTTCTACATTAATATTATTGATGTTCAAATCGGCATTGTAAACTTCCGTAGTAAGATTAAGTGCTGCATCTACACTCAGCTGGCCATCACCTTCGAGAAGATTTATCGCACCGTTAATCTGCGGACCTTCCATATGCACTTTACCATTCAGGCGCATATCACCCGGGATAGTCAGTGGCGCACCTGGTTGCATATCAGCCAGAGCAGTCAGGAAGTTCAGGTCCCAGGTCTGCATCTCGAAGTCGGCATTAATGGTGCGTGTCAGCGAATCAGTAATGTTATAAAGTTCGCCACCTAAATCAATAGAGAAGGCACTTGGCAAATCGATACGACAGCGCGAAATCTGCATTTCTTTGAGATTTCCTTCAGTTCCGGCACGAATTGTTAACGGATGAGACGGATAGGCTTCCTTAAAGGCTTCAGGCATATCACCCGCAAATAGCATGACGTCCTGTTTACCGATAAATGCATTCAGACGGGCACTGAGCCTGCCAGTTGTTGGCATTGATATCAGCTCCCAGTAAGTATGTGCCTGCACATCAATCTGTGAATGATTCGTTTTGAGTTTCAGGTAGGGCACATTTAGTACTGTACTGTCTGAAAGCACTTTTGCAGTAAGCGAAGATATGGCAAGTCCGGAACGTTCTTCCATAGAACATTCATTTATGCTGGCACGTATATCCCGTCCTTCGTAAAACAATGAATCGAGCGAAAGCTTCATATTCTTCACAGAGATATGTGATGGATCGAAACCTTGCGCGGGCTTATCTTCATTGGCATTAAAAGAGAACGAACTGGCATCAAGTGTAAATTGGTTCAGTCCAAAAGCCATATCTTTAAGATTGACAGATCCGTCTTTTAGCAAGATTTCCCCGATACGGGTTGAGATACTCGTGGAGTCACCGGGCCCCATCTTCATACCATAATCCAGGTTACTGATTTTCAATTCTTTCAAATCAAACTTCCAGTCGACAGGAGCAGAAGCAGTTGTATCGGGTTGTTCGGCCACGATGGTATCTTTCAGAATCAATTCCAGATTCGTATCAGATAGTTCCACCATATTAATTAAAGCAGATTTCTGTTTCAAATCCACTCCATGGCTCGACAGATAGAAACGTCCCAACTCACCTTCAATAGCAAGAGTCGGAATTAATTCTCCGGTATTAACTTTCACTGATTGCAATAATACTTCATCAACCTCAACCTTTCCTTTTATTAAAGGCAGAAGCTGAACACGCACACGAAGACTTTCGAGAGAAGCTATCGTATCCTGATGCTGCACTACACTCACATCTCGAACCAATAATTTTATAGGGAATCGTAAGTGAATTCTTCCGACATGAATATCCATACCCGTAGCTTTAGATGCAGCTTCGGTTGCCTTCTTACAGGCAAAGTTCTGTATAGGAGGTATATAGAGGAGTATTATCACAAGGATAATAAGTAGTATAGGTGTGAGAAGTACCCAACCCGTTATTTTAAGCCATTTTCTTCGTTTCATGCAGTCGTATTCAAACGCTAAAAGATAAAAATTAAACAAATATAAGAAAGAAAAGATTAGAGAGTCTAAAAAATGTTTCGTTAATGTTAGATTTATAACGGTTTCAATCTTGTCTTATAGTTAAATCTGATATAAAACATAATGCCTGCACAGGTCAATCCCACGGGGAATCCCATCCATACACCTATGATACCCCAGTCCAGAACAAAGCCAAATAAATAACTCATTGGTAATGAGATTATAAAATAAGCTACAAAGGCCATCCACATCATTGATTTCACATCGGCAATACCTCGCAAGGCATTCGCAAAAGCAATTTGCAATCCGTCACCGAACTGATAAAGAAGGAAAGGGACCGTTAAGACTGAAACTAAATGTGCCGCTTCTTCACTATCGGTAAACCAGTATCCGATGTGATTCCGGAAGATAAAGATAAGACTACCCAGAATCAGTGCCATTAACACAATCAGCTGAAAACCGGCATTAGCAGAGCGACGTTCATTCAACGCATCATTTTGTCCTTTAAAGTTGCTGACACGAATAGAGATAGCCGCACCCATTCCGTAATAAATCATGAAGGTAAGCATAGCGACAGTACACATAATCTGGTGTGAGGCCAGCGCAATGGCACTAATCCAGCCAATCATTATGGTACTCAGGCTAAATGACGCTGTTTCCATGCCCATCTGGAAAGCAAGTGGCCAGCCCAGCGAATTCAAACGGCGGAACATCTCCTTCGACCATCCGGCACGGAAAAAACCGACACGATAACGGGCATATTTAGAACGGGCGAATATGACCCAGCCGAAAACAATCAGCATGATGATGCGGCAAGACAATGTACTTATTCCTGCACCGAGCAACCCCAGTTCAGGTAATCCCATCTTACCATATATTAAAAGGTAATTGCCTATAATATTCAGCAGATTCCCGCCTAAAAGCACCCACATAGCCGTACGGGTATCGGTAATGCCATCGGCAAACTGCTTGAATGCATTAAACAAAAGGACAAATATCAGGGAGAAAAGAAGGACAACATAGTACGGACGTATCAATGGAAGCAGTTCTTCGGGCTGCCCGAGACGGCCAACATTGAAATATAATATCAGCATGATGACTGTAAGCAGAATACCTACCATCAAGTTGGCCCATAAGCTGCAACGCAGTGCCTGACCGGCCGGAAGATATTCCCGCTTGCCATAGAAGCTGCCCACAATAGGAGTCAGACCATAAGAGAATCCGGTACTAAAGATAATCACCAGACTAAAAAGGCTGTTGACAAAAGAAGCTGCAGCAAGTTCAAGGGTGCCATGATGTCCAATCATCAATGTATCTGCAAAACCAAGAATGATAACGCCTAACTGGCCAATCACAATGGGGATGCCAAGAGTTGCAAGTGCTTTATAATGTGAAGAGTAATTTCGAATCGCTTTTCTGATTTGCATAGTTTTGGGGGAACTTATAATCGCTTTATCGTTTTGTTATTTCTTTTTATAATAGAGTGTGTTACTGTTTTCGCGCGTAAATGTTTTTTGCGCCACACCTCTTAGATGAGAGGCTGTAACTGCACGATATTTACTTACCTCGGTATTGATACTTTCGGCATCGTTAATGAGTTCGAAATTGGCCAGACTGGTAGCCACATTCAAATAGTTGATATTACCAAAGATCTGTGTCGACTCAAATTTGTTCTTTACTTTTTCTAACTCTTCTTCTTCAACTACATCAGTTGCAAGTTTGAACAGTTCTTCACGAACAGCCTTTTCGGCATCTTCAAGAGAGACACCCGAAGCTGGTTTGCCGGCAATATGGAAAAGCCCTGTATCTGTAGTTCCTGCAATATACGCGTCAATCGAAGAAAAGATCTGATGTTGTTTCACCAGTTGCTGATTCAGGCGACTTGATGCCCCATTACTCAGCACATCCGATAAAATATCGTAAGCATAATAATCGGGATTATTCCGGTCGCACATATGGAATGACATAAACAATGTATCCAGCGGTACATTGCGTTCTATTTCGAGACGACGTTCTTCCAATTGTATCGGTTCAGGAGTAAGATTGCGAATCGCAACATCACGACGCGGTATCGGTCCGAACCATTTTTCTGTCAAAGCTACAGCTTCTTCGAAAGAGATATTTCCCGTCACGGCAAGCACCGCATTGTTTGGTGCATAGTGACTATAAAAGAATTCCTCAACCTGCGGAAGAGTGGCATCTGCAATATGGCTCAATTCTTTACCGATGGTGGGCCACTGATATGGATGTACTTTATAAGCAAGAGGTCGCAAAAGATGCCCTACATCACCATAGGGCTGATTGAGGCATCTTTGTTTAAACTCTTCCATCACCACCTCACGCTGCACTTCCAGACTACGCTGATCGAACTTGAGTCCGAGCATACGGTCCGACTCCAGCCAGAATCCTATTTCCACATTCTGGCGGGGTACGGTGAGGTAATAATTTGTAATATCATTGTTCGTCCAGGCATTGTTCTCGCCACCGGCAAGCTGCAAGGGTTCATCATAATCGGGGATATTAACCGATCCGCCAAACATCAGATGTTCGAATAAATGGGCAAATCCCGTACGTTCAGGATGTTCATCTTTGGCACCTACATCATAGACCAGATTAAGTGCCACCATTTGAGTACTTTTGTCCTGAGCGTGAACCAAACGCAGGCCATTGGCCAGAGTATGCTTGTTGACTTGTATCATATATCTTAATCGAGGATCGTTACTTTCACGATTTTCACATCCTCTTCAGGACGATCACCACGATCAGTTTTCACATTCTGGATTTTATCTACTACATCCAGACCTTCAACTACTTCACCGAAAACAGTGTATTCACCATCAAGATGAGGTGTACCACCTACAGTTGTGTATGCAGCGATTTCTTCGGGAGTAAATTTGAATTCAGGCAACTTAGCCGCTTCTTCCTGCGCTTCAGCAAATAGTTTTTCCTGTAGATTCATCAAACCCTCTTCATCATTTTCACGACGCATTTTGTAGATGTCTTTCATATGTTTCTGTGCCAGATCATTGAAGATTTGGCTCATCTTGCCTTCATTCTTCTGATGTTCCATGTTCAGCAAAGTAGAGTCGTTGTAAACTTTACCTGTTACAATATAGAACTGTGAACCCGATGATTCTTTCTTCGGATTTACCTGGTCGCCGGTACGTGCAGCCGACAAGGCACCACGTTTATGGAAGTATTTAGGATAAACAAATTCAGCAGGGATAGTATAACCCATATCACCCGAACCCAGTTGTTTGCCTTTAGGCGCATTCTTTGAATCAGGATCACCTGCCTGCACCATAAAATCTTTAATCACACGGTGAAAAAGGGTTCCTTCATAAGTTCCTTCTTTGGCCAGCTTAATGAAGTTATCGCGATGAAGCGGCGTTTCGTTATAGAGTTTAATCTTGATATTGCCCATCGTTGTTTCGATATTGAGCATTGTCTCTTTTTGATTGTCCATATTCGTTGAACTCTTAGCTCCCGATTTGCAGGCCATGAAAACGCAGCAAGTCAGGATGGTTAATATTAAAATGGTTTTTCTTTTCATAACATTCCCACTTAGTTTTGGTTTGCAAAGATAGCTGATTTGGAGGGATTATTAAAGAGTGAGGTAACAATTGTTACTATTATATAAAAGAGAAGTAAGATATATTCACTCTGATTCCCTCACTATCACTCCATATATCCTGATAATATTCTGATCGTAAGTTATGGTCACATCGGCATAATAATCATCTTTTCTTTTGGTAATTACCATATCTACTGCGGCACAACCTTCACTGTCATCATAACTATTCATATAATTCCAGTTAAACGATAATATTTTGCCATTCAGAAACTCAGCATCAATGTCAGCTATATTCAGATTAGTAATATCACCATAAGAACCTTCGTTCATTCCTTCATTTTTCATATAAAGATGTCCGTCCATTGTCTTACAAATGGAAAGATGCTGATTTTCATTTCTGAAATGCACAGAGGCGTCATTGCCGTTCAAGGATATTTGATCGATTTTAATGACTACCAAAGGCTTGTCTTCAGAAAATCTCTTTTGTGCAGTCAATGAAAAGATGTTTAGTACAGAAAATATAAGCAGCAAAAATGACGTCTTCATGATTTCAGAGTTTTATATTCGAAAGATGATTATTCCAAATTTAATGATAAAAACAGAAATCAAAAGCCTTCGAACAAAAAATAAAACAGATGCCGATTTACTTAAAACTCTATTGATTCCAATTAATTTGTGCAAAAAACTTAAAATGAATTAGTAAGAAAAGAACAAAAAAAGCGAGGTTTTGTCATATAATTAGTCGTTCGGAAAAACAATTCCAAATTTTTACGATAAAGACAACGCTGGTGTGATCAAGCAATAACAACAACCTATGAAACCTGACTTTGAAGACAATTTAAACAGATATTTGCGGGGACAAATGTGCAAAGAGGAGCAATGTGATTTCGAGAATGCCGTCCGCAATAATGTCTCACTACAACAGAAAGTTAGTGAGTACATCAATCTGCTAATTGCCATGAAAGGCGAGAAGGTCGATATCGCAGATATATATGAGTTGAAAAGTCTTTGTCAAAAGAATCTGTTAACATCTAAACCAGAAAAAAAGAGATATCCTACTGTACGAAAAATCGTCATCTGGTTTATTACAGCATTAATTATTATTGCACTTGCCTTCGGACTGAGATATTTTTTCATGAACCGGGCCGGCGAACGACTTTACCATGAATATTACCAATCGGTTCCTGAAGAACATCTGTACACCGGCAACAGTAACTTCGATGAATATATTCATGCCATGCGATACTGGCAAAAGGGACAAGAAGAAGAGGCCGTAAATGAGCTGCAGAAAATTGTTGAGAAAGGAAAATTCCACCCTTATTATGAAGATGCCTGCTGGTATCTGGCCCTTTTTTATATGAAGATGAGAGAGCAGAATTCAGCCAAAGATTTGTTAAGGAGAATTATCAATGATGGTGGCTATTACTCAAACAAGGCAAGAACAATTCTGGATGAGATAGAAGAGAGTGTGAGATAAAAAAAGACCTGTGCTTTAGAAACACAGGTCAGAATATTTCGAAGCCATTCCACAAATTGCCTTCAGGCAGTGGAGCTTCAAGTTCTATTTTTTCTTTGGAAACCGGATGTATAAACGACACACGGCGTGCATGCAGACAAATGCTTCCGTCCGGATTTGACCTGGGTGAACCATATTTCAAATCGCCTTTAATCGGACAGCCCATTTTTGCCAGCTGACAACGAATCTGATGGTGGCGACCTGTTTTCAAATCGACTTCAAGCAAATTGTAATTCTGCGATTTTCCTATCAGTTTATAATGAAGGATGGCCTTTTTTGAATTGGGCACTTCCTTATCGTAAGCATAACTTTTGTTTTGCTGCTGATTGCGGGTCAGGAAATGCGTCAGTACACCTTCGGTTTCGCGGGGTGTATTCTTCACCACAGCCCAATAAGTCTTTTTCACCTCGCTATTCTTAAACATTTCGTTCAGACGGGTAAGCGCTTTACTGGTTTTAGCGAAGACAACAAGTCCGCTTACGGGACGGTCGAGGCGGTGTGCAACACCAATATAGACATTCCCGGGTTTATTGTACTTCTCCTTCAGATACTGTTTTACAGTTTCCGAAAGCGGAGTGTCACCCGTTTTGTCTCCCTGAACGATCTCGGAAGCGGTCTTGTTGACTACTATTATATGATTATCTTCGTAAACGACAGTCATTCCAAAAATTACATATTCATACCACCATCTACCTGGATCACCTGACCTGAAACGTATGCAGACATATCAGATGCAAGGAAAGTAGCAATATTTGCCACATCTTCTGTAGTACCACCACGACGCAAAGGAATTTTCTTTGCCCATTCAGCTTTCACTTCATCAGAAAGAGCGTCAGTCATTTCGGTCATAATGAAACCCGGTGCAATTGCATTAGCACGGATACCACGAGAACCAAGTTCCTGAGCGATAGATTTAGCCAAACCAATCATACCTGCTTTAGATGCAGAGTAGTTAGCCTGACCAGCATTACCATGAACACCTACTACAGATGACATATTGATGATGCTACCACCTTTCTGACGCATCATGATTGGTGTACAGGCATGTATAAAGTTGAATGCAGATTTCAGGTTCACATTGATCACCATATCCCACTGTTGTTCAGTCATACGCATCATCAAACCATCGCGGGTAATACCTGCATTGTTTACTAAAATGTCAATTCGGCCAAAATCTTTGTGTACTTCGGCTACAACTTTAGCAGTATCTTCAAAGTTAGCTGCGTTCGAAGCATAACCTTTAGCTTTAACGCCCAATGCCTCGATTTCTTTTACTGTGTTTTCAGCATTTTCATCGATAGCAAGATCGGTGAATGCAACGTTTGCACCTTCAGCAGCAAATTTCAAAGCGATAGCTTTACCGATACCGCGTGCAGCACCAGTTACAAGCGCCGTTTTTCCATCTAATAATCCCATAATACTAAATTGAATAAATTAATTATCTGTTTTATGTAGTGCGCCAAACACAATGTTGGCTACATATTCTTTTCTTTTTCTCAGATCGAGTCCCACTCCTATGCTACCACGGATATAAGGAACTTCTACTCCTTTTACACAATAGTGCACAACCTGCGCTGTTAGTTCTACATCATCTATCAGAAAGACACCTTTGTCTTTTCCCTCCTGAAGTACACTCTTAAAGAGAGCAAGTTCTTTGGCATCAAACTTTTTGCGCACTTTCTCCACCCGCCATATATCCCGAAAGAAATTGGCCCGAAGCGTTCCGTTTCTATATACTACCTCTTTTACTGTTTCCAGCCGTGTATATATCATTTCAATGATTTTTTCATCGGGGGAGATTGCTTTTTCGGCCACTCGCTTCATCATATCCGAAAGGATATCGAGTTCGGATTCAACAACGGCCGAATATATTTCGTCTTTGCTTTTGAAATAAGTATAGAGTGTTCGTCTTCCTTTTTTCGAAGCAACGGCAATATCGTTCATGGTCGTGTTCTCAACACCCATCTTTGCAAACAACTGACGGGCTACATCCACAAGTCGAGCTTTAGTCTTTGATACGGTCATAGATTAAAAACTGCACAATGTTTAATTATTTGAGCAAAAGTAACGCTTTTCTTTTAAACTACAAGAAATTTAAGTTACTAATTAGCGAACCTCATTAACAGTAAAATTAATTTTATAGATGTAATAACTTATATATCAAGTCAATAGTTTAGCACTGTGATATTTTTTAGAAAATAAATTCGTAAATAATTTGGAGGTAATATAAAATGTAGTACTTTTGCACCCACTAAACATCGCGGGATGGAGCAGTTGGTAGCTCGTTGGGCTCATAACCCAAAG
>CAMTOS010000014.1 GCA_947074195.1 uncultured Bacteroides sp. | reverse complement strand
CTGACTTCAAATGGCAAAGTTATACAGAAAGGCGAACTGAACGTTCCTGCTGTGGAACCGGGTGATACCGCATGGGTGGCCTTACCATCTTTAAAATATAAAAAAGATGAGGCTGATGTGCGTCTGAATGTATCTGTTCAGTTGAAACAAAATACGCCATGGGCAAAAGCCGGATATGAAATTACCAGTGAACAGTTTGCCATCAATGATGATCTGCTTGCCGTGGCTAAACAACCGGTGAAATCAAAGAATAAATCGAAAACATCTTTAGAAAGTAAAATCAATTACGATGCTTTCCAGGCTTTCCGTGCACCAACTGATAATGATCGCAGTTTTGGCAACTGGCTGGCAAAAGACTGGAAGAATCAGAAACTGGATACTCCGGAAGTCATTGTGGTATCTCCTGAGAAAGTGATTGCTGAGACTTCTGAATCAACTACAAAAGAGATCATCGAAGAATATCGCTATGCCAATGGCTCGATCATCGTTACAACACGTCGCACTGCTTATCCTGATGGAACTCTGGATATTGAACAGACTTATCAACCACAAGGTGAATTGCCTGATCTGCCGCGATTAGGGGCACAATTCAGTGTTGATGGTAAATACAACCAACTTTCATGGTATGGTCGTGGCCCATGGGAGAGTTATCCCGACCGTAAAAGTTCTACTTCGATAGGTCGATGGGAGAGTACGGTTGCCGATCAGTACACTCCATATCCCCGTCCGCAGGATAGTGGAAATCATGAATACGTTAGTGAGGTTATTTTAAGCGATGGCAAAGGAAATGGCATTCGTGTGACAGCAATTGATGCTCCTTTCTCATTTTCAGCGCTTCCATATAGTACAAAACAGATTAGTGAAGCGTCTCATCATTGTGACTTACTTCCACAAGATAAAACAGTATTAAATATTAATGCAGCTGTTATGGGACTTGGAAACAGTAGTTGCGGTCCGGGTGTATTGAAGAAGTACACCATCGACAAAAACAAAATACATACATTGAAAATACGAATAACTAATTTATAAGCGATCAGTTAAACATGAAAAGACTAACTTCTATAATAGCTGCCCTTGCGCTGACGACTACACTTTCTGCCCAATCGGGGGTAGAGACGAAACGTCAGTATTTGTCGGGGACAGGATGTGATGATATGGTGGAGTGGGATTTCTTCTGTACAGGAGGAAACAATTCCGGAAAATGGACAAAGATAGGCGTACCTTCCTGTTGGGAACTTCAGGGATTTGGTACTTATCAATATGGCATGCGTTTCTACGGAAAGGCTTTCCCTGAAGGTATTGCCGATGAGAAAGGTTTGTATAAATATGAGTTCGAACTTCCTGCCGAATGGAACGGACGACAAATTGAGCTTGTTTTCGAAGCGGCGATGACCGATGCTGAAGTAAAGATCAACGGTCGTAAAGCCGGCGAGATGCACCAGGGTGGTTTCTATCGTTTTGTTTACAATGTGAGCGATCGTATCTTCTTTGGTCCTGAGAAAAAGAATGTACTCGAAGTAACAGTGAGTAAGGAAAGTTCCAATGCAGGAGTTAACCTGTCTGAACGCCGTGCCGACTACTGGAACTTCGGTGGTCTTATTCGTCCGGTATTTATCATTTCTAAACCTGCACTAAACATCGGTCAGGTGAATATCGATGCTCAGGCCAACGGACAGTTTACAGCAGAATGTAATCTGAACCGTGCCCTGGATGGTGCAGAAGTGAAGACTGTAATTACCAACAGCGCCGGCAAGAAAGTGGCTGAGACAGTAACCCCGGTTCGTCCTTCAAGCGACTTTGCACTCGTTAAGATGGATGTGAAATCACCACAACTCTGGACAGCTGAAACGCCTAATATGTATACGGCTACCTTTAGCCTGATTGGTCAGGATGGTAAAGTTCTGCACACCGAGCATCAGAAGTTTGGGTTCCGTACTATCGAAACACGCGAGAGTGACGGACTATATATCAATGGTGAACGTATCCTTATTAAAGGGGTGAACCGCCATAGTTTCCGTCCGGAAAGTGGCCGTACCCTGAGTAAGGAAAAGAATATAGAAGATGTATTGCTTATCAAGAGCATGAACATGAATGCGGTTCGTCTGAGCCATTATCCTGCCGATCCTGAATTCCTTCAGGCATGTGACTCATTGGGTCTGTATGTAATGAACGAGCTTACCGGCTGGCATGGTAAGCATGAAACTATTGTTGGTCAGAAACTGGTGAAAGAGATGGTGACACGCGATGTGAATCATCCTTCAGTGATCTGGTGGGCCAATGGTAATGAGAAAGGCTGGAATACCGAACTCGACGGTGAGTTCCACAAATATGATCCGCAAAAGCGTCCGGTGATTCATCCGCAGGGAAATTTCAGCGGATATGAAACAATGCACTACCGCTCTTATGGCGAAAGTCAGAACTATATGCGTCAGCCCGAAATCTTTATGCCAACTGAATTCCTGCACGGTCTTTACGATGGCGGACATGGTGCCGGTCTGAACGATTACTGGGAAATGATGCGTAATCATCCCCGTTGTGCCGGTGGTTTCCTTTGGGTACTGGCCGATGAAGGTGTGAAGCGTGTAGATATGGGTGGTTACATTGATAATGTAGGCAACTTTGCTGCCGATGGTATTGTGGGTCCACACCACGAAAAGGAGGGTAGCTATTATACTATTAAGCAAGTATGGTGTCCGGTTCAGATCATGAATCAGAATATCGATAACTCATTCAATGGAGTTCTTAACGTAGAGAATCGTTATGATTTCCTTAATCTGAATACTTGTCGCTTTAAGTACGAATATGTTTCACTTCCATCACCAACAGATAAAGGCGGAATGAAAGTCTTGAAGCAGGGTGAAGTGAAAGGCCCGAATGTACCTGCCCGCAGCGAAGGTACCATTCAGATTCCTGCACCGGTGAAAGGTGCAAATGCACTGATGATTACTGCTTATGATAATACCGGTGACGATATGTTTACCTGGGTATATAAACTGGATGATGTAAATCAGGGCAACTGGACAGGTACAACAGCGCCAAAATTACAGGAAAGTGCTCAGCAGTTAGTGGTAACAGCAGGTAACGATGTCTTTACTTTCTCTAATGAAGACGGTCAACTGAAAAGTGTTGCGGTGAAAGGTCGTGTCATCGAACTGACTGACGGTCCTCGCTTCGTAGCTGCACGCCGTACAGACCGTTCTATGGACCAGTTCTATAACCACGATGATAAGGATGCAGAAAAGAAAAAGACCACATACACTACCTTCGAGGATGCAGGAAAGTTTACCGGCTTTACTACAGAACGTAAAGGCGATAGCCTCGCGATAACTGCTAATTACAAACTTGGCTCGCTTGATAAAGTAGTATGGACCATTGCTCCTGATGGAACTGCATCGGTTGATGTTGATTACAATTTCAGCGGAGTAGTAGATCTGATGGGTGTGATGTTCGATTATCCCGAAGAGAAAGTAGTCAGCAAGAAATGGGTAGGCGCAGGACCTTACAGAGTTTGGCAAAACCGCCTTCACGGTCCGCAACTTGGTGTTTGGGAAAACGATTATAACGATCCTATACCGGGCGAAAGCTTCACTTATCCAGAATTCAAAGGCTACTTTGCCGGCGTGCAATGGATGCAGATTAACACAGAACAAGGCGTCATCAACGTGATCAATGAAACACCCGATGCTTATATGGGCGTATATCAGCCACGCGACGGTCGTGATGCATTGCTTTATACATTGCCTTCAACAGGTATCAGTCTGATGAAAGTCATTCCACCCGTACGCAACAAAGTGAATACCACCGACCTGATTGGTCCTTCATCACAGCCTTACTGGGCGTCAGGAAGTCACCAGGCCAGATTCATTCTGAAGTTTGAATAACAAGATACAGTTTAATGGTTAAACTAAAACCGGCTAAAAGTGAGAATTAAAACATCTCCTTTTAGCCGGTTTCTTTTATACAAGTATGATCAAATTTAGAATTCCACTAAGATACGGAAGACTTTTCCGGGATCTTCCACCCATTTCTTCATGGCATCAACCGCCTCTTCGGGTTTCACCACAGCCGAGATCAACGATTCCACCGGACAGTTACATTGTTCCAGATAGTGAATTACCGCTCTGAAATCATTCGGCATTGCATTTCTTGAGCCACGGATATCCAGTTCCTTTTGTACAAAGAACTTCGTCTGGAACGCCACTTCGCTTTTAGCATAACCAATGCACACCACACGTCCCGTAAAAGCCGCTTCATTCACTGCCATTACATAAGTTGCCGGACTTCCAACTGCCTCAATCACTACATTGGCACCCATGTTTTCGGTAATGCGCTGAACCGCCTCATGCACATCCTCTGTCTTCGAATTGATGGTAAACGCTGCACCGCACTTCTTTGCCAGCTCCAGCTTTTCATCATCAATATCTACTGCAATAACGATAGCGCCGCGAAGCGATGCACGCACAATGGCACCCATACCAATCATGCCACAACCAATCACCATCACCGTTTCATTATCGGTCACATCGCAGCGTGATACTGCATGAAAACCAACACTCATCGGTTCGATAAGCGCACATTCGCGAGCCGAAAGATGGTGCACCGGAATCACTTTTTCCCAGGGCACAAGTGCATATTCGCACATCACACCATCACGTTGCACACCAAAAGTTTCATTAAACTGGCAGGCATTCACTCTGCCATTACGGCAAGAGGAACAGTTGCCACAACTCGTATATGGATTCAGCGTTACATTCATGCCCGGTTTAAAATCGGCAGGAACACCATTGCCCACTTCCTCAATTACTGCACCTACTTCATGACCGGGGATAATCGGCATTTTCACCATCGGATTCTTGCCGAGGAACGTATTTAAGTCGGAACCGCAAAAGCCCACATATTTAATGCGGACCAGTATTTTGCCATCTTCTATTGTTGGTTTGTCTATATCAATCACCTTCATTTCAGAAGGTTGTGTTATTTGTACTGCTTTCATTGTATTCTATTTAGATTATTGTATTTAGTCCTCAGACATATTCTTTATATATTCAGGATGATAAAGTTTCTTCGGGTCGAAGCCATAGAAGTTGATGGCATTTTCGCCCAAAAACATTGCCAGTTCCTTTTCGGTAAACTCATTCGATTTGATCAGGAAGTCATACGACATTCTATAGGTAATTGCCGTAATGGTTCGCGGATAATCCGATCCCCACATCAGTTTCTCCATGCCTACCATATCTGCTGCTTTGCGTATCGCTTTCACTGCACTCGGGAAAGGATAGAATTCGTCATTGTACAGCCAGGTAATACCACCCGATTCAATCATCACATTCTTGTTCAGTGCCAGTTTAATCTGCTCCTCACAATCCTTGCGGGTCACCATACAAAAATGGCCGATAGCGATCTTAAGTTCCGGGCACTCCTGAATCACCTCTTTCATTTCATCCACCTGAATAGCACCATCGGCCATATCGATAGACAGAATAATGCCGCGTTCTTCCATATAGTGAAAGAGTTGCATCATTTCAGGAGAGTTCAGCATCACTCGCCCTTCCTTCAGAAGCAGACGTTGTGCCGGTATTTTAATCGCTTTAAAACCACGGTCAATCAGTTGCTTGCCCTCTTCAAAGAAACCCGGTTTGCGAAATTCGCACATACCGCAGACAAAGAAACGATGCGGAAAACGTCTCATCACATCTTCCAGATAATCGTTCTGCATTCCATCAATAAACTCCTGCGTGATCACTGCTGCCGATACCTGTGCATAGTCCATATTCGAGATAAACACTTCGGCACTATTCACACCATCAATCATAAACGGCGGAAGCATCTGGCGCACCCCATCCATAAAATAGCTGCGACCATTGTCCAGCGTTTTCACCGGGAGATCATCGACCAGAGCATCTTGCTTTAACCACAAATGCGCATGGGCATCAATAATTGTATAATTCATAGTTCCGGGATTTACGAATTCTTCCACCAAACACGTTGCTGGTCGCCAATGATTTCCTTCACCGCTTTCACCATTTCCCAGTCGATAGGCTCAGACAAATAACCCACACTCTTTTTCACATTGGCAGGGTTAGAAGTACTGAACAAAGTCGTACTGATTTCCGGGTTGCTCACTGCGTACTGGAATGCCAGTTTTTCAATCGGATAATTCTTTTCCTTACAATATTCAGCCGCTTTCTGACAAGCCTTCACCAAAGCCTCCGGAGCCGGATGCCAGGCAGGCACACCACGTTCGCTAAGCAACCCCATTGAAAGAGGCGAAGCATTGATCACTCCGATGTTTTTCGATTTGAAGTAATCCAGATAGTCACCCAGTTTATCATCATTCAGACAATAGTGGCAAAAACTCAACACCGATTCAATGCTGCCTTCCGGCGCTCTGTCAATCACCCATTGCAGGTTTTCCAACTGAAGATCTGTAATCCCCACATGTCTCACAATGCCTTTCTCGCGCAATTCCACCAAAGCCGGTAACGTCTCGTTCACCACCTGATTCATATCCGAAAACTCCACATCGTGCACATTGATAAGGTCGATATAATCGATGTTTAGTCGTTCCATGCTTTCGTAAACACTCTCCTGCGCACGTTTAGCACTGTAATCCCAGAGGTTCACTCCATTCTCGCCATAGCGTCCAACCTTCGTAGAAAGATAATATTTGTCGCGTGGAATTTCTTTTAATGCCTTACCCAGAACGGTTTCAGCTTTGTAGTGTCCGTAGTAAGGAGATACGTCGATAAAGTTGATACCCATATCGATGGCCGTATAAACCGCATCGATTGCCTCATGTTCCTTAATCGAATGAAACACACCCCCTAATGACGATGCGCCGAAGCTGAGTTCAGATACTTTCATGCCGGTATTTCCTATCTCATTGTATTTCATATATATTACTGATTTAAAATGTTTTTCATCTACCATAAAAGACGTAGTTATCGCTGGTTTTGTACTAATAAACAGGGCGCTTTTTGTTCTCCTTTTGAAGATTTGCTGCCAAGCCTTTGGCAATTTGTTGCAGAAGGCTATGCACTACAGTGCCAAAGGCTATGCAGAAAAGTGCAGAAGGCTATGCACTAAACTAAATAAACGTTAACGAGAGATGGGGAAAATATGTTTAATAGCTTAAACTGTAAGATTTAAACCTTGGGATATCAAAGAATAAATTTTAAAAATGTATGTTTATTGAAAAAATATAGACCTATCAGTTTGTTCCTAAATAGTCGACCCTATGATTAAGAATATATCCGTTTCGCAGATTAAAGAAGTCGTGCAACAGGCTTATGAACAAGTAAAAACCAACACCGATGGCAAGAATGCCGACTACATTCCATTCTTATCGGGAGTAGATAAAGATTTATTTGGCATCAGTATATGCCTGTTAAATGGTGAGACCATTACCATTGGCGACACAGATTATATATTTGGCATCGAATCTGTTTCGAAAGTACACACCGCCATTTTAATATTACAGCAATACGGTGTTCAGCAAATACTTGGCATGATTGGTGCCGATGCTACCGGACTTCCGTTCAACTCTTTGCTTGCCATTTTGCAGGAAAACAATCACCCGTCTACTCCGCTGGTAAATGCCGGTGCCATCACCGCCTGTTCAATGGTACAACCCGTAGGCAATCCGGAAGCGAAGTGGGCTGCCATTGTGAAGATTATTACTGAACTGGCCGGTTCAGCTCCAAAGTTGATTGAAGAACTCTATAAATCAGAATCGGAAACTAATTTCAATAATCGCTCCATCACCTGGTTGCTTAAAAACTATAACCGCATTTACGACGACCCTGAAATGGCGCTCGATCTTTATACCCGCCAGTGTTCGCTCGGCGTTACCGCAACACAGCTTGCCATTACCGGTGCCACTATTGCCAACGAAGGATTCAATCCGGTCACCAAAAAGCAAGTCTTTCACGAAGAACTGGCAGCGCCGGTCACTTCGCTTATTGCAACCGTAGGATTCTATGAACACTCTGGCGACTGGATGTATACTTCGGGCATCCCTGCCAAAACCGGAGTGGGTGGTGGCATCATGGGGGTGATGCCCGGCGTAATGGGTATCTCTGCCTTCGCGCCTCCTATTGATGAATCGGGCAATTCGGTGAAAGCTCAGCTGGCCATTAAACACATTATGAACAATCTCGGGCTGAATGTTTTTAATGGAAAACAGATTAATATAGTGAAGTGATGGATTAAATGATGGGATAAATGATGTTTTAAAAGCGTGTTTTTGGTGACAAATATGCCACCACTATCTTTAAATGATTACCTTTGTGTTATTCTCTGTAATGCAAAGATTATGAATAAAGTACAGAAATTAATTGATTTAATCTCAGCGTATGAAAAGCTTGGAATCGGTCAGCAGATTGATTATGATAAATTTTATCTTTATTCGCTGATTACTCATTCCACTGCAATCGAAGGTTCAACGGTTACCGAAATCGAAAATCAGCTATTGTTCGATGAAGGCATTCCGGCCAAAGGGCGTTCTATGAACGAGCAATTAATGAACCTCGATCTGAAAGCTGCCTATGAGCAAAGCATCAATTATGCGCGGAATCATGCAGATATATCTGTCTCTTCATTAAAACATCTGGCTTCGGTTATTCTTAAAAATACAGGAACTATTTATAAAACTGCTTTAGGCGATTTTTCTTCTTCTGATGGTGATCTCAGGTTATTGAATGTGACAGCCGGAGTAGGTGGCCGGTCATATATGAACTTTACAAAAATCCCTCAGAAATTAGAAGAACTTTGTGTACATATAAATGAACGCCGTAAATCTTTGAATCCTGCCGATGTTGTAGAAGCATACTATCTTAGTTTTGATGTCCATTTTCAACTGGTAACGATACATCCATGGGCCGATGGAAACGGACGAATGGCGAGACTGCTGATGAATCAGTTGCAATTTGAGTTTAATCTTTTACCCTCTGTTATCAATAAAAACAGTAAGGCCGAATATATTGAGGCTTTGATTGCTACACGTGAAAAAGAGGATTTAAACATTTTCCGGGCTTTTATGCTTGATGAGCATATCCGTAATATTGAACTGATTATAGCCAATTATAAAGCATCAATAAATGATGATTTTATTCCTTACAATTATGATGGATTAAATGATGGGATAAATGATGTTTTAAAAGAAGATATGCAACTTACTTCCCGTCAGGAGAAATTGATAAAGCTGATCACTAAAAAACCGGATATTACAGTCGATGAAATTGCTGTCAAATTAAAGATTAGTAAACCGACTGCCGAACGTGAAATCGCTATGCTTAAATCGACGAACCATATTGTAAGAATTGGCTCGCGAAAAACCGGACGTTGGCAAATCGTAAAATAAAGGTCATTTCTTTCGTCCTTATACGGGTACAAATCTCTTTTCTTTACGTCTTTCAGAGAGATTAAAGAATTTAAGAGAGAGATGAATATAAAGAGACTTTTTATTGCGGCTTGCCTGCTGACTTCATGCAGCTATCTGGCAGCACAAACCAATATACAACAACAATTTACTAATCCTCAGGGCGATGCAAAACCCTGGACTTTCTGGTACTGGATGTTTGGTGCCGTATCTCCCGAAGGAATTACGGCCGATCTGGAAGCGATGAAGGAAGTCGGACTGGGTGGCGCTTACCTGATGCCGATTAAAGGAGTGCAGGAAGGCCCACAGTACGAAGGGGAAGCACAACAACTTTCGCCGGAGTGGTGGAAGATGATTAACCATAGCTTTAAAGAAGCCAAACGCCTTGGCCTGAAAATGGGGATGCATATTTGTGATGGCTTTGCACTGGCAGGCGGTCCGTGGATCACTCCAGAGGAATCAATGCAAAAAGTGGTATGGAGCGATACGATTGTAAATGGTGGTTCGCTAAAAAGAGTTGCTTTACCACAACCCCAAAGTTATCAGGGCTATTATGAGGATATCGCGACTTTCGCTATTCCGTTGAATAAGCAACCCGAAAATACCAAACAAATTCCTACCGTAACTTATGGCACGATAGAGCATCCGGCTTATGCGGAGAAACGCACAATTACCCGTGACGATGAAGGTCGTTTTCGCTCATCGGCTCCCTGCTGGATTCAATATGAATATGCTGAACCGATCACTGCACGCAATGTGGAGATTATTCTTTCGGGCAACAACTACCAGGCGCATCGTCTGAAAGTGTTGAGCAGTCAGGATGGTCAGACATTTGCTGAAGTGAAACAGCTCACCCCTGCTCGTCAGGGCTGGCAGAACAATGACTTTCAGTCTACTCACGCTATTCCCGAAACTACCGCAAAATATTTCCGTTTTGAATGGACTCCCGAAGGCAGTGAGCCGGGCAGTGAAGATCTGGATGCGGCAAAGTGGAGCCCTAATCTTCGTCTGAAAAATATCGTGCTGCACTCATCGCCTAAAATCCATCAGTGGGAAGGCAAAGCCGGACTGGTGTGGCGTGTGGCAAATGCAACATCGCAACAAGAAGTGGCCGATAATGAATGTGTTCAACCTGATGAAATCATAGAAGTGCCTGTTGTTGACGGACAACTGACTGCCGAACTTCCGAAAGGAGAGTGGCGCATTCTTCGCATGGGGCATACGGCTACCGGACATACCAATGCAACCGGTGGAGGTGCCAAAGGTCTGGAGTGTGATAAGTTCAGTGAAGCTGCTGTAAAGAAACAACTGCAGAACTGGTTCGGACAAATGTTTGTCAACACCGACCCGGGCCTTGCGCAGGAAGTTTTGAAATATATGCATGTGGATAGCTGGGAGTGTGGTAGTCAGAACTGGAGTAATAATTTTGCTGCTGAATTCGAAAAACGTCGAGGCTATAGTCTGATGCCTTATTTGCCATTGCTTGCAGGCATTCCGATGGAAAATACCGCAAGAAGTGAAGAAGTGCTTCGGGATGTTCGCAATACCATTAACGAACTGATCAGCGATGTATTCTTTACAACACTGGCACAATATGCCAAAGAGATGGATTGTCAGTTCTCTGCTGAATGTGTTTCGCCAACTATGGTGAGCGATGGCATGTATCATTATCAGCATGTAGATTTGCCGATGGGCGAATTCTGGTTAAACAGTCCGACGCACGACAAACCCAACGATATGCTCGACGCCATTAGTGGCGCACGTGTTTACGGTAAAAATATCATTCAGGCCGAAGGCTTTACGCAAGTTCGTGGTGTGTGGGACGAAGATCCTGCTGTATTGAAACCATTGATGGACCGCAACTTTGCGTTGGGTATCAATAAACTCTTCTTCCACGTTTACACGCACAATCCATGGTTAGAAAGAACACCGGGTATGACACTCGATGGTATCGGCTTGTTTTTTCAGCGCGATCAGACCTGGTGGAGCGAAGGTAAATCTTTTGTAGACTATATTGCCCGCTGTCAGGCCTTACTTCAATATGGTAATCCTGTAGTAGATATAGCCGTCTTCACTGGCGAAGAGATGCCACGCCGTGCTATTCTCCCTGATAGACTGGTTCCGATGCTTCCGGGTATTGTTGGTAGCGAGCGTGTGGAGAGTGAGCGTATACGCCTGGCGAATGAAGGACAACCAACACGTGTTCGTCCGGTGGGTGTAACACACTCTGCAAACATGGCCGATCCTGAAGACTGGACGAATCCGCTAAGAGGTTATGCTTATGAATCACTAAATAAAGATGCTCTCATTCGTTTAGCTGAGACAAAAGATGGACGAATTGTACTTCCCGGTGGAGCGGAATATTCGGTACTGGTTTTACCTGAAGCTCATCCGATGAATCCCGATAATCTTCCTTTATCTGCTGAAACAGCAGCAAAAGTAGAACAGCTTCGCAAAGCAGGCGTTGTTATCCCTTCATTGCCTTATGTTCAGGATGATTTTTCTGTCTATGGCATTGAACGTGATGTAGAATTACCATCGAATATGGCATGGACACATCGCAGAGGCGAAGAGATGGATCTGTATTTTATCGCCGATCAGTCCGGTAGCAAACTCAATAGTTCATCTGCTATTAATGCATTAGGCAATCGTCAGTTTACTGCATCATTCCGTATGACCGGTCGTCAACCTGAATTGTGGAATGCGCAAACCGGAGAAATTACTACACCAGCCAACTGGAGAGTAGTGAATAATCGTACTGAAATCGATTTAAACTTGCCTGCTAATGGTTCTGTATTCGTGGTATTCCCAAAAGAAAAACGTGTAGAAATGCTTCCGGTTGAGACTATTCAAACCGAAGAAATTCCGGTAACGATTAAAAACTGGGATATTCTTTTCAAAGAAAACGGTGAGCGAGTGAAACGTGATACTTTATTTGACTGGAGTAAAGAAGAGAACGAAAAAATCAAATTCTATTCGGGTACCGCTGAATATAAAACAACATTCAAACTAAAATCTGTTCCTCAGGGAAAAGTCTACCTTCAATTAGGCGATATTGCCAATGTAGCTACTGTCTTTGTGAACGGCAAAGAGTGTGGCGTGGCATGGACATCGCCTTATGAAGTTGATATTACCGATGCATTGAAAAAAGGCAATAATACTTTGCAGGTTGATGTGACCAATACCTGGGCAAACGCATTGCGCGGTTCGGATCAGGACAAAGCGCCGTTTGAAGGCATCTGGACGAATGCCAAATATCGTCTTCCCGGCGATCAACTGATTCCTGCCGGATGGTTCGGACCTTATACATTTATCAGAAAATATTAAATCGGATATGAAAACAAGAATATCAACTTTACGCTTCATTGCATTATTCTTACTTATTGCTCTCTGCAATACAGTCAGTGCAGAAGTAAAACTACCTGCTATTTTCAGCAGCAATATGGTGTTGCAACAACAAACCAATGCGAACTTGTGGGGTACTGCCACACCTAATGCAACGGTAAAAGTGACCACAAGTTGGAACAATAAGACGTATTCAGTTAAAGCGGATGGTGAAGGCAACTGGAAACTGGCAGTCGCTACTCCGGAAGCCGGCGGACCATATACCATTACGTTTAACGATGGAAAGAAAACGGTTCTCGATAATATAATGATTGGTGAAGTATGGCTTTGCTCGGGACAAAGTAACATGGAGATGCCGATAAAAGGCTTTAAAAATCAGCCGGTTGAAAATAGCGGTAGAACGCTGCTTCAAAGTAAGAATTCCGATATCCGACTATTCACTATCAAACGCAATGCCTCTTTTGAACCACAAACTGATGTAGTGGGGAGCTGGGCAGAAGCGAATGCAGAAAGTGTACGCGACTTCAGTGCGACTGCTTATTACTTTGGTGAACTGCTAAATCAGCAACTTGATGTTCCTGTAGGATTAATCGTTTCATCATGGGGCGGTTCTTCCTGTGAAGCCTGGATGAACGAAGATTGGCTTCGTGCTTTCCCGGATATCACGATACCTGAAAACAAAGAGAATCTTTCGGCTAAGAACCGGGTTCCGACTATGCTTTACAATGGCATGATTGCTCCGATAAAGGGAGTTGCAATTCAAGGCGTTATCTGGTATCAGGGAGAAACGAATTATGATCGTGCGCCAATCTATGCTGATTTGTTTTCGAGAATGATTGAAGGCTGGAGAAGTGACTGGGGACAAGGTGATTTTCCTTTCTATTTCTGTCAGATTGCTCCTTATGATTATGCATTGGTAACTGACAAAAATAAACAGGTGATTAATTCTGCTTTTCTTCGCGAACAGCAGTTAAAGGCTGAACAGATGAATGAGAATGTTGGTATGGCGGTTTTGCTGGATGCCGGTTTGGAAAAATGCATTCATCCATCCAATAAATATGCTGCAGGTGAACGTTTGGCCCGATTGGCACTAACTAAAACTTATGGCATGAAAGGCATTACAGCCGAAAGTCCGCTTTACAAGGGAATTGAAATTAAGAATGATACTGTTGTGGTAAGTTTCGATCGTGCGCCAATGTGGGTAAATGCCAATGGAACATTCGAATCGCAACTTTTTACCGTAGCCGGTGAAGATCGCGTGTTCTATCCTGCTAAAGCATGGATTGAAAGAAGTAAAGTCCTGGTAAAAAGCGATAGTGTGGCACAGCCTGTAGCTGTGCGTTATGCTTTTGAGAACTGGGTGAAAGGTGACTTGTTTGGCGAAGATTTGCCAGTCTCTTCTTTCCGTTCGGACAACTGGGAAGAGTAATTTCTATTATTTGCTGAAACTTAACTATGAAACGATATTTTTTATTTCTATTGTTTATTACTTCAGGTTTGTTTGCCTTAGGAGCACAACCTGCTAATTATATCTGGACTTCGCAAAGTGCGAATTCTTCTGAATCTATGCCGCTTGGGGGTGGCGATATCGGTATGAATGTGTGGGTGGAAAACGGAGAACTGTTTTTCTATCTGTCGCGTACCGGTTCGTACGATGAAAACAATACCTTATTGAAACAAGGACGTTTCAGAGTGATAACTGAACCTTCTCTTTTTGGTAATGATGTTTTCTTCCGCCAGGAGTTGCATCTGAATGATGGCTTTATGACGGTAGAAGGCATCAACGGAGTAATCACACTTTGGGTAGATGTCTTTAAGCCTGTAGTGCATGTTGAGGCCAAAACCAAAACTCCGTCTACATTAGAAGTGGTGTATGAGAACTGGCGTGTAAATGATCGCCCGATCCGGAAAGTAGAAGGACAGCAGTGTTCATATAAATGGGCTTTGCCAAAAGATATTGCAACTAAAGCGGATGTGGTAAATGCCGGTAATAATTCTTTGGTTTTCTATCATCGCAATGCAGAAGAAACTGTATTCGATGTATCTGTAGCGCAACAAGGATTGGAATCGGTAAAGGATAGTCTGTATAATCCTTTAAAGAATCTGACGTTTGGTGGTAAACTATCTGGTTCAGGTTTAAAATATAACGGGACGAAATCCGATGTTTATGCCGATACCGATTATCAGGGATATATCTATCAAACGGAAAAGAAGAGTCGTAACCACGATTT
The DNA here is from genome assembly GCA_947074195.1 of uncultured Bacteroides sp. Taxonomy (GTDB): domain Bacteria; phylum Bacteroidota; class Bacteroidia; order Bacteroidales; family Bacteroidaceae; genus Bacteroides. Next base: position 30,015 of record CAMTOS010000014.1, on the reverse strand, counting down.
CACCATTACATTATATACTGACAATGGAACTGAAGCGCAATGGAATGAATTGCTTATCGCATCAGAAAAGAAAATTGATACACGAAAGGATAAAGCGGCTACACGCAAGTGGTGGAATGAATTCTGGAAAAGAAGCTGGATAGAAAGCGATAGTCAGGAAGCTGCTGACATTGCGCGTAACTATACTTTGTTTCGTTATATGCTGGGCTGTAATGCTTACGGTAAAGACCCAAGTAAATTCAATGGTGGGTTATTTACGTTTGATCCGGTATATGTTGATACGAAAATGCCTTTTACTCCTGATTTCCGTCGATGGGGTGGTGGTACAATGACGGCGCAGAATCAGCGCTTAGTTTACTGGCCTATGCTGAAAAGTGGTGATTTCGATATGATGAAATCGCAATTCGATTTCTATAACCGACTGCTGCCGACTGTAGAGCTGAGAAGTAAAGTCTATTGGAATCACGATGGTGCCTGCTATACCGAACAACTGGAAAACTATGGATTGCCAAATCCTGCCGAATATGGTTTCAAACGTCCTGTCGAATTTGATAAGGGTATTGAATATAATGCATGGCTGGAATATCAATGGGATACCGTGCTGGAATTTTGCCAGATGATTCTTGATACAAAGCGCTATAATAATGCCGATATCAGCGAATATCTGCCGATGATCGAGAGTGTAGTGACTTTCTTCGATGAACATTATCGTCAACTGGCTTCTAAGCGTGGCCGTAAAGATCTGGATGGTGATGGCAATCTGATTATTTATCCGGGTACAGCTTGTGAAACGTATAAAATGGCGCACAATCCGGCAACTACTATTGCTGCACTTCGTTCGGTTTTGGAATCTTCCGGGGTTAAACCTGATCTGCTGGAACGTATCCCCGAAATACCTTTGCGCACACTCGATGGAAAAGAAATGATTGCTCCGGCTAAATCGTGGGAGCGTGTTAATAATATTGAGACTCCTCAACTATATCCTATCTTCCCATGGAGAAACTATGGCGTGGGCAGACCCGATTTAGACAGAGCTATCAATACCTATTCTTATGATCCCGATGCTTTGAAATTCCGTACGCACACCGGCTGGAAACAGGATAATATCTGGGCGGCTTGTTTAGGACTAACTGATGAGGCTGTGGACCTGACATTAAAGAAAATGGGTAACGGTCCGCATCGCTTCCCTGCTTTCTGGGGGCCCGGCTATGACTGGACACCAGACCTGAACTGGGGTGGCAGCGGAATGATCGGTATGCAGGAAATGCTGATGCAGGAAGTGGATGATCAGATTCTTCTTTTCCCTGCATGGCCGGCCAATTGGGATGTCAGTTTTAAACTTCATGCAGCATATAACACGACTGTGGCAGCAACATTGAAAGACGGAAAGATTGTAAAACTTGAAGTTACTCCAAAAGAACGGGAAAAAGATGTCATCAACTGGCTTGAAATGAAATCACAAAATAAATAACACTAACAGATATAACAGAATATACGATATGAGAAAGATATTTATCCTGCTTGCTATTTTATTATCGGCTACACTTTCTGCACAACAGAATACGTCGGTGGCCGGCTTCTATCCGCTGGAAAACAGTGGACGAATGATTTATGATTTTAATCCCGGATGGCGCTTCTATAAAGGTGATCTGCCCGATGCTGAAAAACTGGATTTCGATGATTCATCATGGGAAGTGATTTCAACTCCACATACCGTAGAGTTGATGCCGGCCGAAGGAAGTGGTAATCGCAATTATCAGGGACCGGCATGGTATCGTAAACGTTTTGTGGTGCCTGCTGAGGCTGAAGGGAAGAATGTATCTCTGCATTTCGAAGCAGCCATGGGTAAACAGGATATTTATCTGAACGGAAAGAAGGTTCAGGAACACATTGGTGGTTATCTGCCTTTCATCGTGAATTTAGATGAATATGGTATTCAGCCGGGCGATAATTGTCTCATTGCTGTAATGACTGATAATAGCGATGACAAGAGTTATCCTCCGGGCAAACGTCAGTATACGCTCGACTTTACGTATCATGGAGGTATCTATCGTGATGTTTGGATGATTGCTAAATCTCCTGTTAGCATTACCGATGCTGTTGAAGCTGATAAAGTTGCCGGTGGAGGTGTATTCGTTCACTATGATAATATCAGCAAGAAAAGTGCAGATGTATTTGTCAATACTGAAGTAGGCAATAAATCTAATGTTGTACGCACCGTGAATGTTGAAACTACATTGACAGACCAATCAGGTAAAGTGATCAAAACTGTTTCAGAGCGTGTAAGTCTGCAACCGGGTGAAGAGAAAACCGTTCAGCAAAAGATTGTGGTACGTAATCCGCATTTGTGGTCGCCCAACGCACCTTATTTATATCAGGTTCAGTCAAGAATCAAACAGGGAAATAAAACGCTTGATGGTGGGATGACACGCATCGGTATCCGCAAGGCAGAGTTCAAAGGCAAAGAGGGCTTCTGGCTGAATGATGAACCATATGGTCAGTTAGTGGGTGCCAATCGTCATCAGGATTTTGCTTATGTAGGTAATGCATCTCCTAACTCACAGCAATGGCGTGATGCCAAGCGATTGCGTGATGCGGGTTGTACTATTATTCGTACGGCGCACTATCCGCAGGATCCTTCATTTATGGATGCCTGTGATGAGCTTGGTTTATTTGTAATCGTAGCCACTCCGGGCTGGCAATACTGGAATAAAGATTCGATCTTCGGGGCACGTGCGCAGCAGAATACGCGCGAGATTATTCGTCGTGACCGTAATCATACCAGTGTACTGATGTGGGAACCTATTCTGAACGAAACACGTTTCCCGTTGGATTTCTCTTTAGAAGCATTGCAAATTACAAAAGATGAATTTCCTTACCCGGGTCGTCCTGTGGCTGCTGCCGATGTTCACTCTGCCGGAGTAACAGAACATTACGATGTGGTCTATGCATGGCCGGGTGATGATGAAAAAGAAGACAAACCGGAACAGTGTATCTTTACCCGTGAATTTGGTGAGAATGTAGACGACTGGTATGCGCACAACAATAATAATCGTGCCAGCCGCAGTTGGGGAGAACGCCCGTTAACTATTCAGGCTTTATCGCTGGCCCAAAGCTATGATGAAATGTACCGCACAACCGGTCAGTTTATTGGTGGTGCACAATGGCATCCGTTCGATCATCAGCGTGGCTATCATCCGGATCCATACTGGGGCGGCATTTACGACGCTTTCCGTCAGCCGAAATATGCCTATTATATGTTCCGTAGTCAGAGTCCTGCAAGTTTTGAATCGGATATGATTGAAAGCGGTCCGATGATTTATATAACTCATGAAATGTCGCAATTCTCTGATAAAGATGTGGTCGTATTTACGAATTGCGACTCAGTGAGATTATCAGTTTATGATGGTGAGAAGAGCTGGACATTACCTGTAGTTCGTGAAGAAGGACATATGCTAAATCCTCCTGTTGTTTTCCCTGACGTATGGGATTTCTGGGAAGCACGTAACTATAGTTATCTGCAAAAGAACTGGCAGAAAGTCAACATGAAGGCCGAAGGTATTATTAATGGAGAAGTGGTTTGCAGCACAACAAAAATGCCATCACGCCGAAGCACAAAACTTCGTCTTTCGGTAGATTCACTGAATAAACCATTGACTGCTAATGGCTCAGACTTTATTGTAGTAGTGGCTGAAGTAACAGATGATAACGGCAATGTTCGTCGTCTCGCTAAAGAAAACATTGTCTTTACGGTAGAAGGGGAAGGTGAAATTATCGGTGATGAAACGATTCATGCCAATCCTCGTCCGGTGGAATTCGGTTCGGCACCGTTATTAGTGCGTTCAACCCGCAACCCGGGCAAAATAAAAGTAACGGCAAAGGTACAGTTCGAAGGAACTCATGCACCTTCCGAAGCTGAGATCGAATTCGAAAGTATTCCGGCAGAGTTTCCTTTCTGTTTTGTAGAAGAACAATCAGCTATAAATAATAGAAACCGTAACACACAGGGTAGTAATGCAACTCAATTGACCGAAGAAGAAAAGCAGAAGCTTCTTGAAGAGGTGGAACAACAACAAACCGATTTCGGTACGGCCAATTAGATTAATTTTAATTTATAGAAAGATATTTTAAATATAGTGAGTACGCGCAGAATTCTGTTGCGTCCTCACTATATATTTTTATGCCTTAGCAAGTTAACTATAATTCTACCAATGAAAAACAAACCTTTCAGTAATTACCGTAAACGGGTAGGTACACTTTTCCTGTTACTTTACGTAATAAGTACAACTGCAATGACTCTTACTTCTTGTAATAATGAGAATGAGCAGGAGTATAAAGTAGCTGTATGTGACTGGATGATATTAAAGCGTCAGAAAATAGGCGCCTTCCAATTGGCCAGCGAATTAGGTTGTGATGGCATTGAACTTGATATGGGCAGTCTTGGTACCCGCGATTCTTTTGACAACAAACTACGTGAAACTCATTTTCAGGAACTCTTCAAAGAAAAATCTTCAGAATATAATATAGAGATTGCTTCCATTGCCATGTCCGGTTTCTACGGTCAGTCCTTTGTAGAGCGTCCTAATTATATCGATCTGGTAAAAGATTGCCTGAATACGATGGAGGTGATGAATGTTCAGGTTGCTTTCTTGCCATTAGGTACAGGTTGCGACTTGACGAAAACTCCCGAAATACGCCCTGAGTTGGTAAAACGCTTAAAGCAGGCAGGCGATATGGCTGCGGTGAAAGGCAAAATAATCGGTATTGAAACTTCGCTCTCTGCTGCCGAAGAAGTTAAACTGCTTGATGAAATAAACTCTCCGGGGATAAAGATCTACTTCAAATTCCAGAATGCTTTAGAAAATAACAGAGACCTCTGTCGGGAATTGCAGATACTTGGTAAAGATCGTATTTGCCAGATACACTGCACAGATACCGATGGAGTGACTTTGCCTAATAATAATCGTATCGATATGGAAAAAGTCAAAAATACACTTCAGAAAATGAAGTGGAATGGCTGGCTGGTAGTGGAACGTTCACGCGACAAAGACGATGTGCGCAATGTGAAGAAGAACTACAGCGAGAATGTCGCTTACGTGAAAACAATATTTCAGAAACAATAAATTGCCATAAATATTTAATCTATGAGTCAGAAAATAAGTAAGAAATGGTTTACGCCTGATATCAGAATGCGTAAATCTCTTTGTGCTGCTATGATTTTATGCTCTTGTCTGATTGGTAGTCCTTCTTCTGCATGGGCTGCCGGAGATGTGACAGAGGTGCAAGCTGTAAATCAGCAGGTCATGATAAAAGGTACAGTTGTAGAGCCTAATGGTGAGCCGGTGATCGGTGCCAGTGTTCAGATAGAAGGTTCCAAACAGGGAACAATTACAGATATCGACGGAAACTTCTCTATATCTGCTCCCGCAAATGCAAAATTAGTCATCTCATTTATCGGTTATCAAACTCAGGTGGTTCATGCTAAGGCGGGTGCACCTTTGCGTGTTGTCTTGCATGAAGACTCTAAAGTCCTGGATGAGGTCGTAGTCGTGGGTTATGGTGCTGTGAAACGTGCCAATCTTACAGGTGCTGTGGCGAGTGTAAAGATGGATGAACTGACGGATACACCGGCAACTAATCTTACTTCTGTACTGATGGGTACTATGTCGGGTGTTACTGTAGGTGAATCTACCGGTAATCCTATAGCCGATGCATCCATTAAAATCCGTACCAGTGGTTCGTGGAACTCAGAGCCACCTTTGTATGTCATTGATGGATTTATTCGTGAAGCTTCTGATTTCAATCTTCTTGATGCTTCTGAAATTGATAATATCTCTGTATTGAAAGATGCATCTGCAGCTGTTTATGGTGTTCGTGGTGCCGGCGGGGTAATTCTTGTTACTACAAAACGTGGTCGTGAGGGTAAGACATCAGTGAACTATTCTGGTTCGGTAGGTTTCTCAAGTGGTTTATCAATGCCTAAGATGATGTCTGCCTATCAACAGGCTACAGCTCTTAACGATATGTGGCGCGAAGAAGTCCGCAGTAATATTGGTAATTACGAAGACTATACTTTCTTCTCTGATCAGGAGTTAAGCGATATGCAGGGTGTAGATTACAACTGGCTCGATATGGGCTGGAAAAATGCTGTGAATACACGACATACATTGAACGTAAGCGGTGGTACTGACAGAGTACGCTACTTCATTGGTGGTTCTTACACATTTGCCGATGGTAACTTCGCCGATCTGAATGCCAATCGTTTCAATACACGTATGGGACTGGATGTGAAGTTTACACAGAATCTGAAAGCTTCGTTTAATATGAGCTATGCCACCAAAACGGTGAACATGCCATTGAATAATAAAGATAAGGAACCACAACTGATGTATGGTACATTTAGTGACCTTGCCCGTATGCCACGCTGGATTCCTGCATATATCGACGGATTGCCTGTCGGTAACGGAATGACAGAAAGCGATACACATCCGCTGGCTATCTTCGATAGCGGATCTTCTAAAAAGAAACGCGACGATAATACTTCGATGAGTGCTAAGATCGATTATAATTTGCCTTGGGTAAAAGGTTTGTCGGTTAGTTTATCTGCAAACTATGCCCGCACAGGTGCTAATGGCAGAAATATCTATCGTCCTTATACCGTTTATAATTTCGAACAGCCACAATATTTGGGTAGCGACGGAGTGACTTATTATGATGGTCGCCTGGTGAACAGCAATGTGGTTAGCTCTAAAGAATTAAGTAACGGACAGAGTTATTACGACAGTGCCGATTTCAGTTATTCTTACCAGATCAATCCTCAGGTAAACTATAATGTGAAGTTTGGCGATAATAATTTATCTGCTATGTATGTATTCGAGGTGGCTGAATCAAACTCAAATGCGCTTAGCATTAATGCCAAGAATATCGTTATTGATAATGTAAATTCACTTCAGGGCTTTGATACGAACGGATTGACAGGATCTTCTGCATTTCAACCCTTATCACGTCGTTTATCACATATCGCCCGAGTAAATTATTCGTTTGCCGATCGTTATTTGTTCGAAGGTACATTGCGTTACGAAGGTTCAACCAACTTTGCACCGAAACATCGCTGGGGTTTGTTCTACTCACTTTCGGGTAGCTGGAGAATCTCGGAAGAAAGATGGTTTAAAGATAATGTACGTGGTATTGAAAACCTGAAAATCCGTGGTAGCTATGGTCGTATCGGTAACGATAAAGCCATACTTGGCCAGTGGAGACAATCTTATCAGATTGCTTCGGGTGATTTGCTTTTAGGTAGTGGAGATAACCCATATTCTCAAACAATGCTCGAACCAACGTTAAGTGGTTTGACTGTATTGAACTCTACATGGGAAAAGACCGATAGCTACAATGTGGGTATCGACCTGATGCTGAATAATGGTTTCTCTTTCGAAGCTGACTATTTCCACAAACATACTTTCGATATTCTTGATGATGCGAAAAGTACATTCCCGCAGTCGGCTGGTATTGCGAGCAGTACGCCAAGAATTAATTATGGTGCACAAAATGCATGGGGTTTTGAATTCTCTTTGGGATATAGAAAGCAGATCAACCAGGACTGGTCGGTAAATGCTAAAGGTAACTTCTCTTTTGCACGAAGCAGAGTTGAAAAGAAATATCAGAATCCGGGTATTATCGGAACATGGCAGGATGAAGAAGGCCGTATCCGCGGTGGTGAAGTAGGTTACAAGGTATGGAGAGGGGTAAATGGCAAAGGCGATGGTATGGCTCGTACATGGCAGGATGTTAATGACTATATTGATTATCTGACAGCCAATACCGCTTCGGGCAATAAAGAAGATATCAGTGTTCTTGGTTTAAGCTGGAATCAGCTTCGCCCGGGTATGCTGATGTATCAGGACCGTGGTACAACAGTTAACAATCAGGCTCCCGACGGTATCATCAATGCAAGTGGTGATAACTGCATCATCAGTAAGTATGATAATGCGCCTTATACATATAGCTTTAATCTCGGTTTTAACTGGAAAGGTGTTTCTGTTTCTGCTTTGTTTACAGGTCAGTTCGGTAATGATGTATTATTCGATAAAGGATTCTATACAGCTGCATCGGGTGGTGGACGTACCGGAGCTTTTTTATCAGATAAATCCAATCAGCTGAGCGAATGGTATGGTAACTATGCTATATCCAATGAAGACGGATCTCTTGCAAATCCAAATGCTAAATATCCTCGTCTGGATCAAAACTCATTGCGTGGCGAACGCTCTGACTTCTGGATGAGAGATGGTCATTCACTTCGTCTGCGTACGCTGAACATTTCTTATTCATTGCCAAATAGCGTACTGGCTAAATCGGGTATCGGCAACTGCCGTGTGTTCTTCACAGCCAATAACCTATGGACAATTGTAAATCCTTTCGATTATAAAGATGCCTATGTAGGTTACTGGAGTGATTATCCTCAGATTCGTACATTCAACTTTGGTATTAACATCGGATTCTAAAAAGACAGATACTTATGAAACTAAATAAAAAAATAATCGGAGCTCTTTGCCTGTTGCCTTTCTTTGCATCATGCGGTGACTTCCTTGACGTGCAAAACGATTCAGAAATTAGTACTAATATCTGGAACAGTGAACAGTCTGCACAATTATACGTAAATAACATCTACGTAAAGGCATTACCCAGTTTTGGTGGGGATTATGTGTTCGGGACTTCCCGTGCCACATCATGTTCTGATGAAATCGGTGGTAACCTTAACTCATTAATGGAAGGTACTCTTGGTTTCGAAATGGTAGGAACGTTCTCGGCCGATAACTATTCGGTTATTCGCTATATTAATATTGCTTTCGATGAGTTGAAGGGTGCTCAGCTGATGGCATCTTCCAGAAATAATATCGAAGGTCAACTTTACTTTTTCCGTGCCTATCAGCATTGGAAGATGGTATTGAGTCATGGTGGCGTGCCTTATATTACAGAAGTAATCGACTATGTTTCTGAGGATGATCTGAAGAATGCTCCCCGTGATAAAACATCAGATTGTATTAAATACATTCAACAGGATCTTGAAAAAGCAATTGAGATGCTGCCTGCTAAATGGAGCGATGATAACTGGGGGTTAGTTACCCGTTCGACCGCCGCTGCACTATTGGGCCGTATTCTTCTATATCATGCAAGCCCGCAATTTACGCCAGATCAGAACTCTTCTTTGGCAAGAGAACGCTGGACAGCTGCCTATAATGCCAATAAAAGAGCGGTAGATATTTGTACCGGTGATGGCTTCGGTTTGATGGATTGCTCTACCAATGTAACCACGCAATGGCCTTCTCCATCGGACATTAACCAGATCTTCCTGAAAAGAGGATATGCCAACAAAGAAGCTTTGTTTGTAACCGTTTACGATGCTGTAAAGAAAACTCACGAATATGAGAACAGCGTTCGTCCGGGTTCACAGACAGGAAATACGACATCGCGCCCATCGAATATGCCATCGCTTCCTTTAGTTATGGCTTTCCCGAATGCCGATGGTTCTCCTTATACTAAAGCTGCAAATAATCTTTATTACTGGCAAGACCGCGACCCTCGTTTCTACTCAACTATCGTCTATAATGGTTGCTATTTCCCTTATAAAGGAAAGACGTCGTTCAGACAATGGACTTACACGGGTGGTGATGCTTCAGGTAACGGTTCAACTTCAACAGGCTATTACTCACGTAAGATGCTGAATCCTGATCTGGAAGAGTTTGCTAAAACAAATACATGCTGGATTGAGATCCGTTACGCAGAAGTATTGCTGAATCTTGCCGAAGCTGCACTCGAAACAGGGGATGAAAATACCATGTACGATTGTCTGGGACAACTTCGTAATCGTGCCGGTATTCCTGCCGGAGATTATCATTATGGTTTGAAACATCCTGATATGCAGTTCAGCAAACTTGAATTGGTGATGAACGAGCGCTTAATCGAACTTGCTTTTGAAGGCAAACGATTCTATGATATGCGCCGCCGCAACATGTTCTCTAATGATCTTGGCGAGAAAACAAAGAAAATCAACGGCGAAAAGAAAGTAACATGGACTGTAAAATATCAGCTTAAACTGGGTATTAACGCCAATACTTTTGCCAACAACAGAGATGGTATGACCATGGAAGAAGTTTCTGCCAATATGAGAGCTTCGCAGGGAACGGCTACCGATGTGGCTGCTGTGATTAATTATCAGTGTGTAACTACCGAAGATGAATTGAGAAATACCACTACAGGTAATTATAATTTCTTCGATGTGACAACCGGTATTCTTACCCGAAGTCCTGCTATTCTTCAAACCATGGGTTGGTCTTACGATGCTGAAAAGGGTTGCTTTAACCCGTTCGAATAAGGAAGTTAGTGATTGATTCTTTATAGGAAAAGGATGGAAAGATGGTTCGGCCACTTTTCATCCTTTTATATTTTTTCAAAAAAAGATAAAAATTAATGAGTACACCGATAGTTTACCAACGTCTCACTTAGTGAATAACACGAATTTGTAAATCTTAAATATACGCATGAAAAAGTTCTACACGCTAATCTTGGTATTGTTTGCCCTCTCCGGCAGGCTTGCCGCCCAGGAAACCAACTTCTATGTGGTTGCCGCCGATAATACCGGCGATTTTACCACCGTACAGGCTGCTATTGATGCCTGCCCGGAAGGATCAGACCGTAATATCATCTTTATTAAGAATGGTACTTATAAAGAAATGGTCAATGTTCCTTCTACCAAACTCATCAGTATCATCGGTGAAAATAAAGAGAAAGTTCTGATTACTTTCGATCGTGACCGTGGTGGGAACAGTGATTATACTGATTTCAGAGATATTACGACTGCTCAGTTCTACGGAAAAGATATGTATGTAGAAGGCATTACCATCGAAAACTCATCGGGCAATGTTGGTCAGGCTGAGGCGCATTATGTTTCGGGCGACCGTCAGACGTATAAAGATTGCCGCTTCCTGGGTTATCAGGATACACAGCGTACCAACACCGGTGCGCGTGCTTACTTCAAAAACTGCTATATCGAGGGTGCTACCGATTTTATCTTTGGCAGCGGTATGATGTATTACGACAAGTGTGTGGTGAACTGCGTGAAAGGCGGCGGGTATGTTACAGCTCCTGCTGAATATGCTTATGCCATTAAGAAATCAGATACTGCCACAGGTCGTGTATTGCGCGTGACTTATATCTTCCGTGATTGTGACATTACCTCAGATCATGATGTGAATGATGGTGCCTATACATTGGGTCGCCCATGGAAAGAATATTCCGGTGTTTATTATATTCATTGTAAGATGGATAAACACATCAGTGATGCCGGCTGGTCGGCATGGAGTCCTGAGGCGACGAATACAGCTTGCTTCGGTGAGTTCGAAAACTACGATATGCATGGCAATCTGCTCGATGTATCTAACCGTGTGGACTGGAGTTTCCAGTTAGATGAAAATGATCTGCATATGTTCACTCCTGAATTTGCTTTCGATAGAGCGAACCAAAATGTGGCTTACGATCCGATTGCACTTTGCCAGACGGTAAAAGCGCCGGGTTATGCCGAGATTTCAGGCAATGAAATGTTGTGGGCTCCGGTAGATGGTGCGGTAGGTTATGCTATTTTTAAAAACGGAAGATTTGAAGCGATTGTTACTGATACACAATACACGATTTCAGATACAAACGGCCGTTACTCTGTAAAGGCGATTGCTGCACATGGGGCAACCAGCTTACCGTTAACTGCTGATAAAGCCGATGAGGTAGAACTTAAAGCATTCCCCACAGCCGAAGGTTTTGGTAAAATGGCAACAGGTGGTCGTGGTGGTCACGTAGTTACGGTTACTAATCTCGAAGATGATGCAACCGGCTCTATAGTGGGGTCGTTGCGCTGGGCTCTGAACCAGTATTCAAGCAACTTTACAGTAGTTTTTGCCGTATCAGGTCGCATTGATTTGGTTGCTCCGCTGAAAGTTCAGAAGAACAATTTCACTATTGCCGGACAAACTGCACCGGGTGATGGTATCTGTATTGCTATGAACAAAACCAACTTCGGAGGTTCTAAAAATTTTATTCTTCGCCACATTCGTTTCCGTATCGGTCAGCTGGACGCAAACGGAGAGATCTGTGCCGAAAACGCTTTTGGTGCTGAGAATGCAGAGAACTTCATCATTGACCACTGTACTTTTGGCTGGTCTGTAGAAGAGAATATGAATACTTTCGATAATCACTTCCATACTATTCAGTGGTGTATCGTTCACGAAGGTCTTTACGATGCAGGTCACTCAAAAGGTGCCCGCGGATATGCTGCACAATGGGGTGGCTCTTCTGCAACATATCATCACAATCTTCTGGCAAATAATTCTTCACGTTCACCACGTTTTAATGGTTCTCGTGGTGGCACTGTAGGCCAGGATTTAAGTGTATTCATCGAATATATCAATAATGTAAACTACAACTGGGGACGTCGCAACTCTTGCTATGGTGGCGAAAATACTTCTGAAAACAGAAAATTCATGGGGCATGAGGCAAACTTTGTAAACAACTACTACAAACCGGGTCCAGCTACTCCGACAAGTAATCTTTACTTCTTCAGCCAGTCATTTGCCCGTGAAGGCGTTGCTTCAGTTGGTCCTTCACAATGGTATTTTAATGGCAATATCATGGAAGGCAGTGCTGCTATCAATGCCGACAACTGGATTGGTTTCGAGAATGGAACCACATATTCTATTGACGAAATCAGAGTTGATACATTGATTCAGCCATCTGGAAAAGGTGACCATAACATGTACTGGTATGACTGGAACGATTATACTTACCGCAATTTCGAGACAGCCGAAGAAGCTTACGAATCTGTATTGAATGGTGCAGGTGCTTGGCCACGTGATTTGATTGATACACGTGTGGTGAAAAATGTACGTCAGGGAACTGCTCCGTATGGTAATAATGGTATTATCGACCTTCCTTCTCAGGCCGAAGGAGAAATTACTTACGATACTTACGACAGGGTAGTAGATAATGATGGCGATGGAATGGATGATGCCTGGGAAATTGCCAACGGACTTGACCCCAATAATGCAGAAGACAGAAACCTGACAACTGAGCTTGGCTATACTGCGCTTGAAGTTTACCTGAACAGTCTTGTTGGCGAAGGCATCAAACATAGTTTCAATTCTACAGGTATCCGCGATAATAAAATCGTGAATCTTGAGCTTGCATCAACGCTGGTTACCGATTATGTTGAAATCCTTAGCGATACCGAACTTGATGGTGCTTACATCTTTACCGTTACCGGTCAGAAAGTTGTTGCCGAGAAGTTCAGAGGCAACTCAAGTATCCAGGTTAGCCATTTAGCTCCGGGTTATTACATTCTTGTAGTCTATCTGCCTGATGGTGAAGCCAGAACAGCAAAATTCCTGAAAAAATAAAAGATTTAAGGGTTTGCCTCATTATTCTCCTTTTCAATGAGTACAAATGCGGCAAACCCTTTGTCTGATTTACATATTAACTTTAAAAGATACCTTATGAAAAGTATTACTAAATCGATTTTTGTAAGTGCCGCAGCCTTAATGGCATTCTCTTTTGATGCTGCCGCACAGTGTGCTAACTATACTTATTATCCTGTGAACCAGGCGATAGGATGGGAATCTTCTGACAATTACGAGGTCATTAATCTCGATGCTGCTACGCTTACAGATGCTTCTTTATATCCACGTACAGGAGCTACAGACGGTAAATCTGATAACCTGAACTATACAGGTGGTCCGGACAATACCCTTAAAGCACCTACAGGAACCGGAGTTATCACATTGCCTTTGATGGATTTCGAAGCAGGCACTGGTTATGTGCCTTCAGGCTATAACTACGATATAAACTTTGTGCGTTGCGTATTTGCACCCGATCATTATGGTAGTGCACTTACAAAAGATGACTGGGGCGAATTGCCATCAGGTAAAGACGATGCATGTACCATCAATGATAATACTTGTCTGATTGGTAATGTATATGGCAAACAAGGTTTTATTGAACTTAGCCGTCAGATTGCTCCTGAAGGTCAGGAAGTAAATGCACTTTGCGGATACATTCAGTTAGATAACCTTCATGGTGTTGAAAAAATACAGTGGTCTTACTCAAGCACCAGCTGGAAACGTGGTGTAATTTGCGAAGTTCGTTATGGTGGCGAAGGTGAAGAGTGGCTGCCTAACCGCATCATTCCAAGTGATGTAAATGCTTATGCAACATTCTCTGAGCAAGGTTATGAGTTCGAAGAACTTATCAATGCTGACGATCCTGATGTATATGATGTACCTGTATCAGTTCGTTTCCGTATCTTCGATTGCGATACAATTACTTTTGCTCACGAAAAAGATCTTGATCCTTCTGAGAGATCTCCGGCATATTACTACAAACCTACCAGCTCTTTGCAGAGTGTACGTATCCATCAGATCAAAGTTTTCTCTGCTTTGAAAGGTTCTGAAATGGCTGCATATATGGATCCTACAGGCATCAAAGATCAGTCTGCAAATACTTTCACTATCGAGAAACTTGGTAATACTATCATGACTTCTACAGAATGTAACATCGAAATCTACGATGTACAAGGTCAGTTGATTAAGAAAACTAAAGGAAATAGTATCGGAACCTGGGAGTTCAGCCGCGGTTTATATATCGTGAAAGCAACCACTATTGACGGCAAAGAAACGCAAAACGTGAAAATGCCAATCGGTTACTAAGAACCTGTCAGAATAATTATATCTCTAATCTCCATTCAGCCGTATAGTCCTCGGCAGGATGGAGATTTTTTTATGATTAAATTCCTGAAACACTGATTACAAAGCATTTTTACGTGCGTCTTTATTTATGTATTTTAATGAATAAAACAAAAATCTAATGAAAAAGAGATTAGCTGTTGCAGCTTATACTGCTCTGTTATTTGTGCCTTCTGTGATGGCACAATATCCTAACCTGACCCCTGAGGCCAAAGAAGAATACAATAAAATGATGAGCGAAGAGGAAAGACGCTCGGAAGAAGCATGGCAAATTGCACTACCTGTTGTGATGGAAGAAGCAGAAAACGGACGCCCGTTTATTCCGTGGGCTTCTCGTCCTTACGATTTACCACAGGCAAAAATACCGGCTTTCCCCGGTGCCGAAGGTGGTGGTATGTATACTTATGGCGGACGCGGTGGTAAGGTGATAACAGTGACTAATCTCAACGACCGTGGCCCCGGCTCTTTCCGTGAAGCTTGCGAAACGGGTGGGGCACGCATTATCGTGTTCAATGTTTCGGGTTTGATTAAACTTGAATCGCCTATTATAGTGCGTGCACCTTATGTGACCATTGCCGGACAAACTGCGCCGGGCGACGGAGTTTGTATTGGCGGCGAATCTTTCTGGGTCGATACACATGATGTGGTCGTGCGCCATATGCGTTTCCGCCGAGGTGAAACAAAGGTTTCGCATCGTGACGATTCTTTTGGTGGAAATCCTATTGGTAATATCATGATTGACCACTGTTCGGCTACATGGGGACTGGACGAGAATATCTCTTTCTATCGTCATATGTATAGTCCTGGTGAAGGTTATAACGATGAAAAACTGGCTACTGTTAATGTAACCATTCAGAATACTATTTCGGGACAGGCACTCGATACCTATAATCATGCTTTCGGTAGCACGCTGGGTGGTGAGAACTGTACCTTTGCCCGCAACCTTTGGGCTAGCAACTCGGGTCGAAATCCTTCTGTGGGTTGGTTTGGTATCTTCAATTTCGTGAACAATGTGGTCTATAACTGGGTGCACCGTTCGGTAGATGGCGGCGATTACCGTGCCATGTTCAATATGATCAATAACTACTACAAACCGGGACCGCTCACTCCGAAAAATCAGCCTGTGGGACATCGCATTCTGAAACCCGAAGCCGGTCGCAGTAAACTCGATTATAAAGTATATGGCCGTGTTTATGCTGATGGTAATGTCATGGAAGGTTATCCGCACATCACAGCCGATAACTGGGCAGGAGGTATTCAGATTGAAAGTCAGCCCGATACCGAAGGTTTTACTACCCAGATGCGCAGCAACGAGCCTTTCGTTATGCCTTATGTTCGTATGATGTCGGCTAATGATGCTTACGATTATGTCCTGAAAAACGTGGGTGCTACTATTCCCTGCCGTGATATTGTGGATACGCGTATTGTAGACGAGGTGAGAACCGGAAAGGCTTATTATGAAAAGAAATTGCCTAAAGATGCACATGGCGATACCAGCGGACTGGCTGAGAAATCGAAGAACGAAGATGGCTTGTTTAAGCACCGTCGTTTGCCGAAAGACTCTTATAAATATGGTATCATTACCGATATCAGACAAGTAGGCGGTTATCCTGAATACAAAGGAACACCATACGTAGATACTGATGGCGATGGTATGCCCGATGAATGGGAAATTGCAAACGGACTCAATCCTAATGATCCTTCGGATGCCAATGGCGATGTCACCGGCGATGGCTATACCAATATCGAAAAATACATCAACGGTATCAGTACCAAACATCGTGTAGACTGGACGGATCTGAAAAATAACTACGATACGCTGGCCGAAAAAGGAAAGCTGATGTAAACCTGCCTGCAAACTTTAAACTTCTAAATGAACATCTGATATGAAAACTATCTCCAACCTAAGACTAACGTTAATATTTGCCCTGCTTTGTTTGGGCTCAATCGTGGCTAAAGCAGTAGAACTCAACTCGGCAAACCGCGATGCCGCCTATGTGACCACCATCGTGCAGCGATCAGAAAAGATTGTCGACAATCTGAATCTGAACGATAAACAGACTTACGATGAAGTCACAAAGATCCTGGCTAACCGCTATTTCGAATTGAATGATATCTATTCAAAAAGAGATCAGAAGATAGCCGATGCAAAAGCCAGCCTTGAAGGAGAAGCACGTGAGGCTGCCATCAGCGCTGCCAAAGCAGAAGCCGATGGAACTTTGTACCGCACACATTTTGCTTTCCCAACCGCTTTGTCATTGTATCTGAACAACGAACAGATTGATGAAATAAAGAACGGAATGACCTTCAATGTGCTGAATGTAACCTACATTGCCCAACTGGACATGATTCCATCGCTTACCGATGAAGAGAAAGCGCAGCTTTACGCCTGGCTTGTAGAAGCCCGCGAATTTGCTATGGATGCCGAAAGTGCAAAGAAAAAGCATGAGACTTTCGGGAAATATAAAGGCAGAATAAACAACTACCTTTCTAAGCGTGGCTATGATCTGACCAAAGAACGGGAAGAGTGGGCGAAGCGTGTAAAAGCTCGCGGAGATTCTTTATAATTATACCTATATCCGTTTTGCTAACGGGTTGATTATCAGTGATGATGTCTTGATTAATTTGCTGTTTATCAGCAAGCTATTGCCAGTCTGCTGAGAAGCTATTGCCAGCAGACTGCCGATAGCTCTTCAGCTGGCTGAGAATAGCTCGCTGAGAATTCGATAATAGACCTCTATATTTTCAGAAACAAACCTCTTAAATCATAAAATACTTCATAACTAAAAGAATAACAAAAGAATATGAGTACATCAATTTTTGATGTGCGTCATCCTTATAGCTTTGTTAAACAACAATTTGTTAAAATTAAAATTTAATGTATGAAAAAACATTTTTTACTCCTTGCTGCATTCTGCAGTATGTCGCTTGTGTCGCTTAACGCGCAGATGCAGTACAATAAAGTTGATGCCAATGTAGGTTATACAGGGCAGGAAGCACTCGATAATGGGAATTATCGGATGACACATACCTTTAATCTATCAGACAATTACAAAGAAAGCAAAAGACCTGTTACCGAAAAGATCTCTTCTTCTAACGGTAAAGGTATCTATGGTATGGGAATTACCACAGAAGGCGTAAACAATAATGTGGCCGACTGGATAAATAATGGTAAAACACAGAACTCAGGAAGCAATCTTGCTGCCATCTGGGTTCCATCGGCAGAAGTGTTAAGAGACTCTCTTTCAAAAGATGCAGATCCGTTAAAACATGAATACTGGAAACAGGCTTGCTGTTTATGGAATGTTCCCGGAACAGATGGAGCTGACCAGGCATTTACTTCATGGCCGGGTATGGCTAAACGCAGTATCATCGGTTTCCAGGTAAAAGCTCAGGATTTGATGGCTGGTCTGACAACAGATATAGAATTTGAGATGCTGACACTCGATCCGGGTAAAACTGGTAAGACCAGCACTTATAAAATGATTGTTGACCTGAGCAAGCAACCCGCTTTCCCATGGTTCAACAGTTCATATAGTAATACAGGCGATGATATTGCTCTTCTTGACTCTATTTGTGAAGCCAATGTAGCAACTATAAATGCTGAATTGGGTTCGAATATGTATGTGGCAGATGATGTATACATATCAGCAGAAGAAGGTTTGAATCGTGTAAAAATTAAAGTAGCAGAGGCAATAGGTTTACCGGTGAGTGCATTAAGAGGCAAGAAGGTAATGGTAACTCTTTACACAACAACTTCAGGTACTTCAGTACAACCGGGTATGTATGAGCCAATTGTAGGTGTAGACAATGTAACAGTTGAATATGGTGCAGCATCATGGACTGATCCTAATGTAGAAAATAACGGTCGTGTATCAATGGAAGCAACTGCAGTTTATAATGTAGAAACTCCGATTACTTTTACACTGAAAGGTAAAAATCGTTTGTCAGAACTGAAAATCGTAAGTGATGGTGACAATAAAGCAAGCTCATCATTCTACTTCAAACCTGAAGGTTGTGTTATGGCTGCTGATGCAGATGGCAACTATACTATTCCTGTTGAATATGAATATACTCCTGTAGTAGGTGAGTCTGCTCTAAGTGTAATCGTTCCTGCAGATGCTGATGGCAATGCTATAGACGATAATGTTCAGGTTACTTTATATGCAAACTTCCCAAGAGGTTCTCGTTCTTACAGTCTTGAAATCAACAATGGTTCTCGTTTCTGGTTAGACCTTACTGTAACAGGTGAAGAACCTACATCAATCGAGACAGAAAATGTTGACTCAGTTGAGATTTCAGTTGAAAACAAAAGAATCTTCGTAAGAAACACATCTGAAAATGTAGCTATTTACGATGCAGCCGGTCAGATGATCAGATCGGTAAGTGCTTCTGCAGCACAGCAAGGCATTGAAATGACAAGTGGTATTTATCTTGTAAATGCAGGCGAAATCATCGAAAAAGTACTTGTTAAATAAAGGTTAGTTAGTTGCTATAAGTTATAGCAGACGGCAGTTACAGGCGTTAAATCCTGTAACTGCCGTTGTTTTTTGTCTGGTAATATCGGTATTATTCCATCAATTTGCTTACATTTGCTTACACTTTTGTAACTTATATATACTCGTAACAAACACTAATGAGAAAATCAATACTGTTTATTCTTCTGCTTTCTATATTCTCCACGGTATTTTCATATAATGTAAATATGATTATTGAGCACTATTCTGTTGATCAGGGTTTGCCCAATAATAATGTAAACTGCTCACTCAAAGATAAAGACGGATTTATATGGTTTGGTACCTGGTACGGTCTGTGCCGGTTCGATGGTGTAAAGTTCAAGACTTACGATCGCCTGGAGTTTGATGAATCTGCCATACCTCCACGAAAAATACAACGTATTGTCGAAGATAAAAACGGATTTATATGGATAAAAACCATCGATAGAAAACTTTATGTCTTTAATAAGGAAAAGGAAATATTCTATGCCGTATTCGATGATATGAAGAACTATTCAGAGAATATTCAGGTCATTAAACTTCAATCAACGCTGGATGGCGATATACTTCTGCTTACTAAAGATAAGAACCTGCTTCTTGCGCAGACGGATGAAGAGGGCACTATCTCTCTGAAACTGCTTTTCGACTCGAAAGATGAGATAGATATACAGAATTATCGTTTAAAGCACAATGTGCTTTGCGAGACAGAAGATTATATTAGTTGGGTTGGACAGGATTATAAAATACTTTCTTTTAAGAAGAATGAAACTCTTTCTGCACATTCTCCCGATTTTATATTGAGCAAAATGAATGCTGCTTCACTTTCCGACTTCACAGCTGTGTACGAACACAATACACGAATCTGGGTTGGTGACAAATATGGCATTTTCTATTCTATTGATACACAAACCGGATCGGTAGATAAATATGTACTATCCGAACTAAAAGGTAAGATTGTCTATTTGATGGTATCGCCTACCGGATATGTTTATTTATCACTCGAAGGACAAGGCATTTTTGAATATGACCTGAGCGAACGTAAAATCAAGAAAATCAATCTAAACATTAATCCCGATCAGGTATCTTATGCATACATGGATAACTACGATAAGATGTGGTTTCACGAAAACGAAAAGGCATTGGTATACTATGATCCTGTTAGTAAAGACTCGAAACGCTTTCCGTTTGCACTAACCGATAAAACGGGTTTATTGCATATTGAAGATGTAGGCGAAAGTGGTTTATTCTTTCTTTCACCAACCGGTGAGGCATGGCTGTTCAATCGGGAAACGTCACAAATGGTCGAAATCAATCAGATTAAAAAGATAGCCAGCGATCAGAGTGATCAGCGCTTCTTTCATTTGTTTCAGGACCATGAAGGAGGTGTGTGGTTATCTTCTACAACGCAGGGTGTTTATCGCATGAACTTCCCGAAGAAGCAATTCCGTTTATTTACATTACCCGAACTTCCTAACTCTTATCCTAAAGATGAGCCGGGAGTAAGAGCGCTGTTTCAGTCGGCAAGCGGTGACATATGGGTTGGAACCCGTTGGAAAACGCTATATCAATACGACAAGGATGGCAAACTGAAACAGATTTTTTCGGATGAGAAGTATAAGCTTGGTACAATCTATCATATTCTTGAAGACAGAGATGGCAACCTTTGGTTTGCTACAAAAGGGAATGGATTGATTCTGGCTACACACGATGAGAATGAAACCTGCGGTTATCGTTTTAAACACTTCAGAAGTGATTCTTTTGTAAAGAATTCCTTGAGCGGAAATGATGTTTATTACACCTATCAGGATAGTAAAGGACGCATCTGGGCCGGACTCCTTGACGGCGGCCTGAATCTGCTTTGTGAGGAAAATGGTGAAATTGTTTTTAAGAATAAAAACAATGGCTTTGTCAACTATCCTTCGCATGGTCTTTACATGGAAGTCAGAAATATCGTTGAAGACGGAAATGGCAAAATATTGGTTGGTACGATGGATGGCCTTATGTCTTTTGACAGTAACTTTACTTCGGTGGAAGATATTGAATTCGAAATATATCACCGTAAGAATAGTTCTAACTTTATGGATACCGATGTGAATACACTTTATAAAGACAGCGATTCGCAGATATGGATATCGATGTTTGGTGGCGGTTTGAGCCGTCTCACGGGATATAATAAAGAAACCCATCATCCGGATTTTAAAGTATACGGTTTAATTGACGGCTTGAACAGCGATGTTATAATTTCTATGGTAGAGGATCACGATGAACGTTTGTGGTTTGCCACTGAAAGCGGCCTTTCATATTATGATTTAGCTGATGGAAGAATACGTAATTTTGATAAATATGATGGCTTCCCATCGGTTGCCCTTGAAGATAATGCAGCATTAAGAACACAGGACGGGGAACTTTGGCTGGGTTGCAAACAAGGTATTCTGATGTTTTCGCCCGATAAGCTCGAAAGTCATTGTGTGAACTATAAGACTTACATTGTGGGTTGTAAGATTTCCAATAAAGATATTCGTAGTTATACTGATGAACCTATTATCGATAGCTCCATCTCATATGCTGATGAAATTATACTGAAGCATAAACAATCGATGTTTACGATAGAGTTTGCTGCATTGAACTTTAACAATCAGAACCGCATCTCTTACCGCTATATTCTGGAAGGTTACGAAAAAGAATGGCATTACAACGGCAAAAACCGTATTGCTTCTTATACCAATGTGCCTCCCGGAAAATATACCTTTAAGGTGCAAACCCTGGATGAGGCTAATCCTGATCTGGACTCTTCACATTCTATTCTCATCACTATTCTGCCACCATGGTGGGCCAGTGGATGGGCCTATTTTGCCTACTCTGTAATGGTGGTATTGTTGTTGATTCTGGCTATCAGACTAACCATGTTTATGATTAAGGTGAAGAATGATATCTACATTGAACAACGTCTGTCTGAATTGAAGATTAAATTCTTTACGAATATCTCACATGAGCTTCGTACACCATTGACACTGATTATCGGCCCTATACAGGAACTGAAAGAGAAAGAGAATTTGACAACCAAAGGCCGTCAGTATGTTGACCTGATGGAACGGAACGTGACGCAGATGCTTCAGTTGGTCAACCAGATTCTGGATTTCAGAAAGATACAAAACGGGAAAATGCGTTTGCATGTCTCTTACGTAAATCTTTCAGAGATTGTGCGCTCTTTTGAGAAGGAGTTTAAACTGCTTGCTGATGAGAATGGCATCAATTTCAGTTTCAAATTGCCGAAAGATGATATAAAGATTTGGGCAGATAAAGATAAGCTTGCCATTGTGTTGAGAAACTTACTTTCTAATGCATTTAAGTTTACTAAAAGCGGAGAGAATGTGGTAATTGTTGTCGAAGCTGATAATGAAAAACGGACTTGCGCAGTGAAGGTCGAAGACAATGGAGTAGGTATTCCTCAAAACAAATTAACTGAGATTTTCGAACGCTTCTCACAAGCAGGAAATGCATCGAACAGCTATTATAAAGGTACGGGTATCGGACTGGCTTTATCAAAAGAGATTGTGAATATGCATCACGGAAGAATCTTTGCCAGCAGCGTGGAAAATCAGGGTGCTACATTTACCGTAGAATTGAAAATGGATAAAGAGCATTTCGATGCGTCTGAAGTTGATTTTTATCTTGGTGAAAATGTGGATGATTCACTACAGGCAGAAACGAAGAATGATGAAGTGCTGGTAGAAATAGAAGCGACCGATGAAGATGAGCAGAATACAGATGACTCTTTACCAACACTTTTGGTTGTCGAAGATAACAAAGACCTGTGTAACATGCTTAAGCTGCAGTTGGAAGAGCGATTCAATATCTTTACGGCTGGTGATGGTGTAGAAGGTCTGAAGAAAGTGCATCTTTATCATCCCGATATTATCGTAACCGACCAGATGATGCCAAACATGGATGGTTTGCACAT
This sequence comes from uncultured Bacteroides sp., assembly GCA_947074195.1. Classification (GTDB taxonomy): domain Bacteria; phylum Bacteroidota; class Bacteroidia; order Bacteroidales; family Bacteroidaceae; genus Bacteroides. The sequence goes on along the minus strand of CAMTOS010000014.1, from coordinate 6,778 downwards.
GCTTAAGAATATTCGTAATGACTTCCAGGTGAGTCATATTCCGGTTATCATTCTTACTGCAAAAGGCAATGATGAATCGAAGACGAAAGCCATTAGCATGGGAGCGAATGCTTATATCAATAAGCCATTTAGCAAAGATTATCTTGTGGCACGTATCGACCAGCTGCTGAATGAGCGCAAGCTTTTCCAGGAGAGAATGCATAAGTTTACCGATAATCCGGTGAATGAGGATCATTACGAACAATATCTGGTGACCAAGGATGTGCAGTTTATCGATAAGATTCATGAATTGATTGAAGTAAATCTTGAAAACAGTGATTTCAATATCGATACTATTGCAACGACAATGGGATTGAGTCGCTCGGCATTCTTTAAGAAATTAAAGGGATTAACCGGATTGGCGCCTGTCGACCTGATAAAGGAAATTCGTCTGAATAAATCGATTGAACTGATAAAGAACACCGATATGACTATTACGGAGATCGCTTTTGCTGTAGGTTTTAAAGACTCGGGTTATTTCAGTAAATGCTTCCGTAAGAAATACAATCAATCACCAAAAGAATATATAGGTGAATGGAAAAAAGCTGATAATAAAGATTACAAATAATTATTCGAATCGTCTTAGTAGAAAGAACAACAAATTGATAAGACGAACTGAAATGAAAAATATAAAGAAATTCATCGTTGCCGGAACTGCCATGTTTCTCGCTTTTCCGGCTTTTGCACAATATCCTGTTATTCCCGATTCGATTAAAGAGCGCGGAAAATTGATGGAAGAAGAGTTCGAACGAAAGTCGGATGAGGCATGGGAAATTGCTCTGCCTGTGGTGCTCGATGAATCTTTGAAAGGCCGCCCGTACAAACCATGGGCCTCTAAACCCGGAGATTTGATTAGTGCTTCTATTCCTGCTTTCCCAGGTGCGGAAGGCGGAGGTGCCTACACGCCCGGGGGACGTGGGGGCAAGGTAATCACGGTGACTTCTTTAGAAGATAGTGGTCCGGGTACTTTGCGTGAGGCTTGTGAAACAGGTGGTGCCCGTATTGTGGTGTTCAATGTTTCGGGAGTAATCAAACTGAAAAGTCCGATTAGTATTCGTGCGCCTTATATCACGATTGCGGGCCAGACGGCTCCTGGCGACGGAGTTTGTGTAACCGGTGAATCTTTTCTTATCGATACTCATGATATCGTAATCAGACATATGCGTTTCCGTCGTGGTGCACAGGATGTAGCTTTCCGCGATGATGCGCTTGGTGGTCAGTGTGTGGGTAATGTAATTCTTGACCACTGTTCGGCAAGTTGGGGACTCGATGAGGTGATGTCTCTTTATCGCCATGTATACGACCGTGATTCTACTGGTCGAGGACAAAAACTTCCTACTGTAAATATTACTATTCAGAATTCTATCTTCTCCGAAGGTCTGGATACCTACAATCATGCTTTCGGTGCAACCATCGGTGGTCATAACAGTATGTTTGCTCGCAATCTGTTTGCGTCAAACATCAGCCGTAACTGCTCTGTGGGTATGGATGGCGATTTTAATCTGGTAAACAATGTGACGTTCAACTGGTGGAACCGTTCTGTAGATGGTGGTGATGAGAATAGCCGTTACAATATCATTAACAACTACTATAAACCAGGTCCCGTAACTCCTTTAGATAAACCTATCGCTCACCGTATCATCAAACCGGAGTCGAGCCGTGATAAAAATAAGCCCGATACTTTTGGTAAGGCTTATGTAAACGGAAATATTGTGGTAGGTAATGAGCGTGTAACCAAAAACAACTGGGACGGTGGTGTACAGGTCTATCATGAACCAGATGCCGGCAAATTTGCAGACCAGATTAAAGTAGATGCGCCGTTCGATATGCCTAACGTTACGATTATGGATGCAAATACAGCTTACGAATTCGTCTTGAACAATGTAGGCGCTACATTCCCGAGACGTGATGCGGTAGATGCACGTGTGGTAGAAACCGTTCGTACCGGTAAAGCAATTTATGCAGAAGATGCCGAACCATTTGAGACGCCTTATGTAAAACGCAGATTGCCTGCTGATTCTTATAAACTTGGTATTATCACTGATATTCGCCAGGTGGGTGGTTTGCCTGAATATAACGGAACTCCTTACGTTGATTCAGATGGTGACGGGATGCCCGATGCATGGGAAATCAAATATGGTCTGAATCCTAATGATCCGTCTGATGCTGTGCTCGATATGAATGGTGATGGATATACGAATATTGAAAAGTATATCAATGGTATAAATCCGACGATTAAAGTGGATTGGACTGATGTGAATAACAATTATGATACATTGGCTAAACGTAAAAGCCTGATTGAATAAAAACAGAATTCTTAAAGTAGCAATGAAAAATAGATTTAGTTTAATTGCCTTATTATGTTGGGGGTTTGTGCAATGTTTTGCACAAACCCTTGCTTTAGATATAAAGAAAGATTCCATCGTTTATAATATAGATGAGAAGGGAAATCGTGTCATTGATTTTTCTTATTGTGGATACAGAAACTCGGATGTGCCTTTACCTGAAGTAAAGAATGTGATATTTGTACCTTGGAAATCGGGCGATAATTCTTCGAGAATCCAGCAGGCTATCGACCATGTGGCATCGCTTAAAGCCGATAAAAGCGGATTTAAAGGTGCGGTATTGTTGGATGACGGAATTTTCGAACTGAATGAGAGCCTGCGAATTTCTTCTTCGGGTGTAGTATTGCGTGGGAAGAGTAAGACTAAAACCATCTTGCAAAAGAATGGGGTTGACAGAGGGGCTGTGATTTATATCGAAGGTATTAATAATCTGGTTTCTACTGATACATTAAGAATTGCTTCTGAATATGTGCCTGTGAATAGCACCGAAATAGTGTTAACTGAAAAATCTGGTTTGAAAGCAGGTGATAATGTGCAAATTATACGTCCATCGACTAAAGAATGGATTGAAGCTATTGGCTGCACTTCCTTTGGGGGTGGAATCAGTGCGTTAGGTTGGAAACCCGGAGATGTGGATTTAAGCTGGGACCGTACGGTGACTTCTGTCAATGGAAATAAAATAACGTTTGATGTTCCGCTGACTATGGCTATCGATCAGCAATGGGGTGGTGGATTAGTACTTCCTTATCAATGGACTGGTCGTGTTTCTGATATCGGTATTGAAAATCTGACTATAGTATCTATATATAATACGAAAAACCTTAAGGATGAGGATCATGCATGGACAGGCATCTCTATTGATAATGCAGAAAATTGCTGGGTAAGCAAGGTTGATTTCAGAAACTTAGCCGGAAGTGCCGTGCTGATACAGTCTATGGCATCGAAAGTAACGGTGGAAGATTGCATCGCTACGGAACCGGTTTCGGAAATTGGTGGTATGCGCCGTGAAACCTTTCTGGTGATGGGACAACAGAATCTGATACAACGTTGCTACTCAGAGAATGGTATTCACGACTTTGCTGCAGGCTATAATGCTGCAGGGCCGAATGCCTTTGTGCAATGCGAGGCTAAAGATACATATGGGTTTAGTGGTTCAGTTGGTGCACTGGCTCCTGGTGTGTTATTCGATATCGTAAATATCGAAGGCAACAATATCAGCTTTAAAAATCTGGGTCAGAACAAGAATGGTGCAGGATGGAATACGGCAAACAGTCTGATATGGCAATCTACTGCTGCCGAGTTAGAGTGTTATTCTCTTGCCGATGATGCAAAGAATCGTGCTTATGGCACGTGGGGACAATTTTCGGGTAATGGAGAATGGGCGCAATCGAACAATCATATTCAGCCGCGAAGCTTCTTTTATGCTCAATTGGCACAGCGATCAGGTCAAAATGTAGATGACCGTGCACGAATTATGCCTTTAGCGACAAACAGCACAAGCAGTCCGACGGTAGAACAGGCAGCCGTAATGGCTGAGCAATCCCGACTACCACGATTGCAATTAGTAAACTGGATCAATGATAATACAACAGACGATGTGAATCCCGAAGGTTTATTGGTTGTCGATAAACTCAAACCCGGTAAGTCTGCTGCAAAAGCCGCTACTTCTTCAGTTCCATCTTTTGAAGTAGTTAATGGCCGCCTGGTACTAGACGGAGCATTAATTACAGGTGCAAAACATGATATTCCCTGGTGGAACGGAAATCTGAAGAATACCTATCTGCCAAAGGCCAAACCGCATATAACACGCTTTGTACCCGGCAGAGAAGGGACTGGTTTAACCGACCGAATAGATTCGGTTATTACTTATATGGCAGATAATAATATTGCTGTATTAGATCACAATTATGGACTTTGGTACGAACGCCGCCGCGATGATCACCAACGTGTGAAACGTCGTGATGGTGATGTATGGGGGCCGTTCTACGAACAACCCTTTGCACGAAGTGGTGAAGGTATCGCCTGGGATGGATTGAGTAAATATGATCTGACTCAACCCAATCAATGGTACTGGAGCCGTTTAAAAGAATATGCAGATAAAGCAGCCGAGAATGGTATGTTGCTTTATCATGAAAACTACTTCCAGCACAATATCCTTGAAGCTGGAGCACACTGGGTAGACTCCCCATGGCGAAGTGCAAACAATATTAATAATACCGGGTTTGCCGAACCGGTAAACTTCAGTGGTGATAAACGCATATTTGTAGCCGATGAGTTTTATGATATTAATCATCCGGTTCGCCGTGAACTTCATCGCAATTATATCCGCCAATCATTAAATACCTTTGCCGACTCTCCAAATGTCGTGCAACTAATCAGTGCCGAATATACCGGTCCGCAACATTTTGTGGAATTCTGGCTCGATGTCATCAAAGAGTGGGAAGAAGAAACAGGCAAACATCCGTTAATTGCTCTGAGTACAACAAAGGATGTGCAGGATGCTATTCTAAACAATCCGGTTTATGAGCCAATGATCGATATAATCGATATTCGTTACTGGCATTACAATACTGACGGACTTTATGCCCCCGAAGGTGGAAAGAATCTGGCACCACGCCAGCATGCCCGTAAAGTAAAGGTTGGAAAAACTGGTTATCCGGAAGCTTATAAATCAGTTTCAGAGTATTCCGAAAAGTACCATGATAAAGCCATAACTTTTAATGCACAGAATTATCCCGATTTAGCCTGGGCTGTTTTTATGGCCGGCGGTTCAGTTCCGGTTTTACCTGCAACCGATAAAGCTTTTTTAAGGGCTGCAGCCCAGATGAAAGTAGAACAAACTAACCATGAAAACTATGAAAAACTGGTAAATACTGATATTGGTTGTATCATTTATTCCCATTCAGGATCAGTTATTCCGGTTCATTTGTTTCCGGGTATGTATCGTTTGAATTATATCAATCCAACTACTGGTGAGTTGGCTGTGATAGATAAAGTATTGAAAATAAGAGAAGTATATGATTTGGATACACTGAAAAGACCTAATGGTATTTATTGGTTTGAGAGAATTAGATAGAGATAATACATTTATTTACAATTGATGATTATTATTTAAGATAAAAGCAACAGAAAAGCAATAATTGATAAAAAGTGTTTTAAAACAGCTTATCTGTAATTTCCCTTTATGAACCAGAAATTCCCTAATCATTTTCTTATTACTCTATACTTTTGTTTCATCAAACCTTTTAAATATACCATGATGAACAAGTATTCAAACGATAGAGTCGTAAGTTTAATTCAGGCATTTCAGCTGGGTGATTCAGCTGCATTTTCTACTTTATATGATATGCATATTAATATATTGTTGAATTTCGGAAGCAAATTAACTACAGATAAAGAGTTGCTGAAAGATTGTATTCAGGACGTATTTATTAAACTCTATTCTAAGAAAGATGAACTGGATGTTATCAATAACTTCAAGTCTTATCTGTTCATATCATTAAAAAATAAAATCTTTGATGAATATCGTAAGAAGATGTATATCTCTGATACACCTGTTGAAGAAACAAACCTCTCTTCAAGCAGTAATCTTGAACAGGATTATGTCATCAAAGAGCAAACACAGATGGAAAACCTGATGGTGCAAAGACTCCTGGTTCAGTTATCTCCCCGCCAAAGAGAAGTATTAACATTGTATTATTTAGAAGAAAAAAAGTATGAAGATATTTGTATCATCATGAACATGAATTATCAATCTGTTCGCAATTTAATGCACAGAAGTCTTACAAAATTAAGAAGTTTGGTAAGTTGTTGAAAAATATCTTCACAATTTGAGTACAAGTCCCGCCTCCTGACGTCTCTGATTTAAATAAACGACTGTAAAAGATCAGGGATATGTACAATAACGTAGAAGATTATTTAAAGGATGACAATTTCATAAAGTTCATTTTAGGTGATACAACTCACAACTGGAATGAAACTTTACCCAAACAAGCCGAATGTCTGAAAGCTTACGATGAAGCCAGACAAATACTGCTTGCTTCTGAAGATGTAGATACTGAATTTACATTGCAGGAAAAAGATGAATTAAAAAAACAAATATTCAATCTATTACACTAATAGTGAATGTTTGAATATCGATTATAAATAAGTTAACTTTACTGGTATGAAAAAAGACATCATCAAATGTCACGACACAATTCTACGGGGAAAAGCAACACGATCTATCGCTGCTTTATGTTTAACGGCTTCGTTAAGCATTTTTCCTGTCTATTCTTATGCCTCTTCAAACTATGATGTTCATAGTGAAGTAAATCATGATGTGAACCAATCGCGAACTGTAAAAGGACGTGTATTAGATGAAACTGATACTCCACTAATTGGTGTTTCTATTC
>CAMTOS010000013.1 GCA_947074195.1 uncultured Bacteroides sp. | reverse complement strand
ATATTAAGAATTACATTTCTAAAACATCATTTCTTCTCACCATGCCCAACCGCACTTGGAGCCTGATCGACTATCCCACCAATACTTACATTATTGAACTCTATCTGCTCGGCATTGGTAAGGCTCATTGCCACACCCGCACTATCAATAACCACATTGCTAAATCGGAAGTTACGTACAGGCTGTTCTGAGAATCCCTGAATGATGATTCCACCTGCATCGGCTTTCTTGCATTTCATATTCTCCACATATACATTCTGAATATCGGTAGCAAACCCCGCTCCTTGTCCATGGTAGAAAGAGGTGACATAGAAACAATCTTCTACATGTCCGAACTCTACATTATTTATATAGATATCTTTGATATAACCTCCCCTATCCGGATTCGATTTCAGATATATTCCTCGCTTCAGATAACCACCATAACTACAATCTTCTACAAATACATTGCGCACACCGGCAGACATTTCACTTCCAATCACCACACCATGAAGACCTTTGAAGCGACAGTTGCGTATAATGATATTCTCTGATGGCGTTGCGGTTCTTCGGCCTTCATAATCGCGTCCGGCTTTGATAGCCACATTGTCATCACTATTGTCAAAGTTGATATTCTCAATCAGCACATTGCGGGAATATTCGGGATCGATACCATCATTGTTGGCATTTTGAGCAATAAAATTGATGGCACGAAACGTGGCATTTTCAGATTGAAGCAAATGAATGCACCAGAAAGGTGAATCGGTTATGGTTACATCTTCGACAAGAATATTTTTGCAACGGAAGAATTGAATCATGTGTGGACGAAGCATATGTCCGGTACCAAACTGGCGATCTTCAAAAGGGATATTATTGTGATTCATTTCCCTGCTTAGCATTTGCGACTCTTTCTGATCTTTTCTCCAGGTGGCAAAGGTCTCTGCCGATCGTCCATCAATTGTTCCTTTACCGATAATAGAAATGTTTTCTTTTTCGTATGCATAGATAAAAGGACTATAATTATAAAGAAATGTTCCTTCCCATGAAGTGAATACAGCCGGCAGATATTTTTCAGGATTTGAGCCAAATATAATGCGGGCACCTTCCTGAATATCGAGACATACATTGCTTTCTAAATGCAATGGTCCATCTACAAAATAATCGCCGGGAGGTACAATGATACGGATTCCGCCTTTTCGTCCGGCCATTGCAATGAGTCTATCGAAAGCAGGCTTCGCATTGGTTTTACCATCAGCCTTTGCACCATATTTTGTAATAGTTGCACTATATGTTGGTATTTCAGGAGCTTTTATCTCATCGAGAATTCGCTGCATCTTTTCCTGACGGGTATCCTGTGCCAAAAGGGTAAGGCTGTTACCTATCAGTAAAATTGCAAAAAGTAAAAAAGAGTATGTCTTATTCATTTTCATGGTGATTGTAATTATGCTATTGCGCAACAAACATAGTTACAATATTTTAGTTGTACAAACTTCGAAAAACAGATTTCCCGTAATATTATCTTCTTCTAAACCATTACAAATCCCCTGCTTCTTCGTCTTCATCATTAGATATTAATCCCAACACAAAAATATGATGAATAAAAGACTGATGAATTTCTTTTCGCTTGCTTTGCTGACTCTTTGTTCGGCAACTTTGACACAGTGTACAAAGATTGAGCGTCCTATTCCTTTGGCCGATCAGGTTGGAGCGGACGTCATGCCGCACCATATTGCACCTATTGAGGGAGCTCCTTTTGATATGCCCCGACTGACACGACCTGTATTTCCAGATAGGACAGTCAATATGGCTGATCGGGGGATTGTTGCAGATGCATCGATAGCTGAGTTAGTGAATAGTGTTATTGAAGAAGTGAGCCATGCTGGTGGCGGTACAGTGGTGATTCCTGCCGGCGAATGGTTTTCTAAACGCATTGTGCTGAAAAGTAATGTGAATCTTCATCTTGCTGAAGGAGCTGAAATCGTATTTTCAGGAATTGCCGAGGATTATCTGCCTGCAGTTTTTACTCGCCATGAAGGAATTGATATTATGGGACCTGCTGCTTTTATCTATGCCAATGGTGAGGATAATATCGCAATTACCGGCAAAGGTACCATTTGGGGACCGCCTATGGATGCTGAGATTCGCCAACGCCCAAATGGGGCATCGGTCGTAGAGAATGATATTCCGGTAGATCTTCCTATCGAACAACGTATATATGATGGCATAGATGGCCGTACTTTTTATCGTCCAAAGAGTATTTCGCCAATCAACTGTACGAATGTATTTATCGAAGGTATTACACTTAAGCGTAGTGCACAGTGGAACGTAACGCCGGTATATTGCGAGAATGTCATTATTCGCGGAGTTACGGTTCATTCGGAAGAGGTACCAAGTGGTGATGGTATTGATATTGAGTCGTCGCGAAACGTACTTATAGAATATTGCACCCTGAACTGTGGCGATGATTGCTTTACATTGAAAGCTGGTCGTGCTGATGACGGATTGCGTGTTGGCAAGCCTACAGAGAATGTGGTGATTCGTTATTCTCTTGCACTTAAAGGCCATGGAGGTATCACTATGGGAAGCGAAACTGCCGGAGTTATCCGAAACGTATATGCTCACGATTGTGTGTTCGATGGCACACGTTCAGGAATTCGATATAAAACGCGCCGTAATCGTGGTGGTGGTAGCGATGGTAACTATTTTGAACGTATTCGCATGATTAATGTCGGCAAAGCTTTTACCTGGGACTTGCTTGGACATCCGATGTATATGGGTGAACTGGCTGCCCGCAAACCTGCCCGCGATGTCAACCATCTGACACCTGATGTGAAGAATATCCATATTAAGGATTTTATCGTAGAATCGGCTAATGAGTTTTTTACTGCAAATGGTATTCCTGAAATTCCTTTCAACAATGTAATAATAGAAAATGGTTTGGTTTATTGCAAGAAACTGATTACGGCTTTCAACGATGCCAATGATTTTACTTTGCGCAACATGGTGATTCATTCAGAAGAGAATGAAATTCATATTCTGGACGGTCAGAACATTATGTTTGACGATGTAAGATTTCAAATTCCGACAGAAGAAATTATACTCTATACAGAAGGTGAAGATTCTAAAAACATCTGTTTCAAAGATGGTAATATAAAGCATCATAAAGTTTGTTTTGATGGAAAATCACCTTTGAAGATTGAACTAAAATAATCTTTAAATCATTGTACTTTATTAATAGGATATTTTCCTGCTAAGTTCTATAGAGAAATTAGCAGGATTTTTTCATTATTAATCCAATCAATTATAGCAAAATGATAGAGCTATAGGGATGCATCATATATTAAATAGTAATGCATTATAAAATATATCAGAGATTATATTATTTTTGAGAACAATTATTCTGAGTCTTCATTTATATCGATAAAATCTATAATATTTTAATATTCCAATAAATATCCCCCATGGAAAAACGAGATTTATTATTCTTTTGCACGATGTGCCGTGATAAGTCAGCGGAAGAAATCGAAAAGATAAAATGTAATATACCTCATACTGTGAAATATTTCAAAAGAGGTGAGCATATTGCCTATCAGGGTGATACTGTTCAACATTTAGCAATGCTGTTAAAAGGTAAAGTAAAAACTGAGATTGTTTCTAACTCCGGATTTTCATTGCCGGTAGAAGAGATTGAAGCTCCCTACCCGTTAGCAGCAGCTTTTTTATTTGCCGATGATAATCGTTTTCCTGTTGATGTTGTAGCTGTTCAGAAATGTGAAGTACTTTATATCAGTAAACAATCTGTTGAACAGCAAATTGCAAAATGTCCCGGATTTATGCGGGGATTCATGGCTTTTAATGCAAACCGAATGTTATATATATCCGAACGTTTAAAGATCTTTGCACAAAAAGGGATAAAGGCTAAAATAGCTTATTTTATACTTTCAAAAGAACAAAACGGAAAATTCGATTTAGGTCGCAGTATATCATCACTTGCCGAATATTTCAGTGTTGAACGTCCTTCCCTTTCAAGAGCAATATCCGAAATGGTAAATGAAGAAATTATCACTTATAATTCAGGTAAAGGTAAAATATTAAATATAAACTCATTATCCAAACTTCTTTTATAGTGACATTAAATAAGAAAGCGGCGAAAAATAACATTCGCCGCTTTCTTATTATATACCTAATTTTTATTTACCATTTTGCTTTAAATATCTGTGGGTTTATATTTATTGAAACCCATCCCCAGTCTTGCCATTTTTTATGATTACCACCTTTTACAACATCCATTGTTTTGGTTCCTGCCATAAAAGAATATCCAGCAGAAAGTGTTACATCTTTCATTACATTTACGTTTATCTGATAATCTACTTCAGAGCCGAGTCCTCTTTTTAAGTCATCAACTTTAACTGCTGAAGCAAAATAATGATAATGCAATGACATATTTACAATTTTGCATGGTCTAAAAAGCAATCCTATACGACTATCCATTAAACCCGGAGCAAGATTGTTTTTAAATGCAGAAGCATAAAAATAATCCATTGCACCATAGAACTTATGATGTGTTCCGTATAAAGGATTAAAAGCTTTATAAGTTCCGGCTGCAGATTTACTACCACTCAAATAGTCGAATCCGCCATTTATCCCCCAAGCCTGGTTAAAGCGATATTCAACTTCTACATTTGCCAGAAAAGCTGATATTTTACGGCGATCTTTTGTTTTACCTGATTGATAATAGCCACTTGCGCTAAACTTCCAGTTATCATAAAGATAGTTCAGATTTGTACCGAATGTTTGCATATAATAATTCTTTGCAACCTTCGTCTCAGGATCTCCGCCTTCAAAACCAAGATTCATTGCGATTAACGAAATCCTGAATGGCGTATTTGCTGCCTGAAACTGATACCATGCAGTTTGCATATTCTTATAGGGTTGCCCGCCGGGAAGATAAAAATCTCCTCCTGAAATATTCTCATCATTCTGATTTAAAGCTGCTATCAAATGGACTTTATGTCTGTCCGATTGATATCCCAATCGTAATGCATCATGATATCTTCCGGCAACATTCCAGTCGAGTCCGCCTAATATTCGTTCATCATCATATGCAAGAGCAAATCGTCCGAGCTGTGCATAAAACCGGCTATTGCCAAAGTTCATTTTAGCCCAGGCTTCATTCAAAATCATACGGCCATTTTTATCAATCTGGGGATCTTGTCCCCAAACTCCAACATGCTGAGCCGAGATTTTCATCTCAAGATTACTACGTTCATAGCCGATAGTCAGTCGTGCTCTGTTGTTAATAAAGTAGGCCGGATCATCTCCGTCGTTAAACGGGAAAAGAGCGCCGTTACGATATTCTCCTCTGGCACGAATCTGTGCTGACATAGAAAAGGTATTTTCTTTATCATCTTGATTTTGTGCACAAAGAGAACCTGACAATAAGCAGGTCAATGTAAACAGAAATAAGTTTTTCATAGATAGAAGTTTAATAAACATGTACACTATTTTGTGCTGACGGCAAATAATTAACGCCAATCCAGGTAATCATTAAAAGGATAAAAGCGATGATTACAAACCATAAAGCAACAGAATTGCTTTTTGTATTTCGTTTTAAACGAATGTGTATATATCCAAGATAAGCTGCACAGGTAACAAATGCCCAGGTTTCTTTAGGGTCCCAGGACCAGTAGTGTCCCCAAGCCTCTTTTGCCCAGATTGCTCCCATCAAAAGCCCCAGCATCAGGAATCCGTAACCCACATAAATCATATTGTCTATGAAACTAAATATACGTTTATCCTGACTCCTTTTCCAGAGCAGAATTATCGCTCCGATTGTTGCCGATCCAAACATAGCATATGATAAGATATATGACGTTACATGAGGTATAAACCATGGACTTTGTAAAGCCGGCATCAAACTTTTAGAATGAATTTCAGGTTTTAGCAAGTTAACTATCACAAACACCGTTGCCACTATTGCTGTAAAACTCAACAACCATGGATATTTCCATCTTCTGAAGGCAACATAGCCTACAATAGACAAAAACATGGAATACCATAATCGTGTTTCACCCATTGTACGCATAGGCGGACGTTCGATATGAATCCAGAATCCAATAATAAAAACAGCGAATACAGCTATACCCAAAAGCATTAACAGATTTGCTACCTTCGTCAGTTTTTTAGAATACACTACAGCACCTGCACTTAACCATAATATAATAGATGGTAATGCAAAATAGATGAAATTACTCCACGTCATCATCTGCCTCCTTTCTGCCTTTACCGGTCCAAACCATTGCAAATGCACCAAGCATCATCATAATAATTCCTATATATACAGGTATCAACCATGGATCGTAAACCAACTCAAAACTGCTATATGATGAAAGTCTACCGGCATTATTGTCGTATCCATATTGGTAGATAGTCCAGTTATCTACACTCAAAGGTTTATTCACTTCAATACGTGCCGTTAGATTTTTCTCACTTTGCGTATAAACTACAACATCAGACATAAATTTGCGTGGTTCTGCAACAGTCATTACCATACTGGAATTCTCATCCAGCGGTAGTGTCATAAAAAGTTGCGCCTGATTACCACCACATATCCATCCGCTACGGGTTACACCATCTTTTGTAGCCTGTACTTTGATTGCAGGAGATGCACCAGGCATAAAGACTTCATGATATGTACTATCACTGTTTCTGACAGCCTGATGAATATATTTTTCAGTCACAATTTGCCAACCATCCAGATTACCCTGAGGAACATCGTTATCAATCTGGAAATATTCTGGCTGACCATGTGGAAGCACTTCACCTGTTTCAATATTAATAACAGCCAGTTTCGGTGGATAAAAATCCATATCGAAATCGTTCAGAGTGATAGCCACCGGAAGCTCCTTCACATTATTCAGATCATCATAAACCCTCCATTCTGTTTCACCTTCGCGAACATGCATGATGTATCGTTCCATATCGGCATAACCCAATCCTGAGCAAAGCAAAAACAGCCATAACCCGATATGATTCAGGTAGAAACCATAATCTCGCAGACGAAATAATTTTAATCGCTTTACAATGAGAGTACCTAATGAAAGTAATGTAAAAGTATAGATGATTACAAATGCCCATGAGGAAGTCATCACATCAAAACCCAATAGCGAATGACTATGGATGGTCTGTGGTGTTAATCCCATGATGATAGTAAGCAACAACAAAGCTACAATAAGAGCAACACTTATCTCGATTCCACAAAACCAGCGTGCAAAACTACTTTTTGAGCAATATAAACCTATACATACGGAAATGAATGTTATAATTCCGGCAACAATGAAGTTGACCGGTTTGGCCAGCAGATAAAAATTAAATTCACCTATAACACTTTGTAATGCAAAGCCAATTATCAGTAATGATATCACTACGATAAATGCTTCTGCATAACGCCAGGGAGTCTGCCAAATTTTGCGTTTTGTATTATTCGTCATTAGCTATTAGCGACGATTTTCCCTTCTGCTTTGGCTTTTTCTAACCAGGTTGGAAGTGTTGTTTGAATCCAGTTATCTTTATCATTGCGGAGTTTCTTCATATCCAGACCAATGTATTCCTGTGCTTTTTCTTTAGTCGATACATCTGGCATAATCACTTCTGTTATACCATGCGCAAAAAGTATTTTCTGCAATTCCAGCTGAGCCTGCATAGTGCGGTCAAGACTATGGGCAAGAATTCTTTGAGTTTCTACTGGAGCATGGAAAGAACCTCCGTGAGATGCCACTGCAAAGTCCCAACGCCATTGTGCCTGACGGATAAGCTGTAAAGCTTGCTGCATTTCCGCCTCGGTAGCTCCATTATCCCATGCAGTTTTTGCCATAATATGAGCTTGTGTCAGTTCATTTTCAATACGGTCACGAATTTCAAGAGCTTTATCCTGATATTCATAAACATAATTCTTCAGATTCTCTTCGCTGTCGCGGTGACAAGTCTGACAAGTTGATGATACATTCTTAAGCGGACTTACAATCTGATGATCAGAATATTTGATACCACCTTCTGATTTATATGGCATATGACAATCTGCACAACTCAAACCACGTTGAGCGTGAGGACCAAGTAAGAATAACTCATAATCCGGGTGCTGAGCTTTAAGCATTGGAGCACGTGAAAGTGTATGTGTCCAGTCGGCATAATCAGCATTATCAAAATACTCTTCCATGGCTTCTACACTCATACCACCATCCCATGGAAAAGTCAGATATTTACCATCACCCTGGAAAAAATATTCCACATGGCACTGTGCACATACTAAAGAACGCATTTCCTGAGGTGTAGCATCTTCAATTTTCTTGCCCTGACGTTCGAATGCTTCAATCAGTGCAGGACGTGTAATAGCCAGATTCATGGTTTGAGGATCATGACAATCGGCACATCCTATAGGATTTACAACTTCACAGCCATGAGCACTCCATGATGATTTATAGAATTCTTCAATCCCTTTTTCCTGCATCATACGTGGAACGTCCGGACTTTTACAAGCCCAGCAAGTAGATGGCTGCATATCTTTTGTATTTTCATCCGGTGTACCGGTTCTGAGCGTATGTGTTACATCTTCGATTGCATACATATGGCCACGTGGTGCAGAGTAATCTCTTGAAAATGCATAACCAGCCCAAAGAACCACCATTTCAGGACGGCTTTCGAGTACATCTTCTGTCATATTACCAAGATGTTTACTACGGAAATCCATATTCTTGGTTTTCTTCCAGGTATTAAATTCACGAGGATAATTCAGTCCCCACTCTTCATTTTTAGCGTTAATGCCGGTAATGTCAATTTTTTTATTTGCATAAAGCGTAGCAATTTCTGCTCTCCGTTCAGTTATAGAAGCAGCAAGAAGCCCAAGTAAAAAGACCCCTACCATCACAACAGCAAAAATGCCCCATCCTATTAACGGATTTTTTTTAATTGATTCTGATAATTTTTTTAGCATAGCCTATTCATTATTTTTAGTGTTTATCATATTTTTCAGCCAGGAAGGTACAGGTGATGCGGGCATTGGCGCAATTACATTTGGTGATGAAGCAGTATTGCTCACAACTGTATGCGGCACATTGCGATGACAATCCCAACAAGCTTTACCTTCGCCTGTCTGTGTCTGTGTATATTCAATCATTCCTGTATTTACGAATTCTGTATTTAACTGTGTATGACATCTGATACAATTATTCATAATGACACGCGAACTTGCTTCACGTGCACGTATAACTTGCGGTTCAGCTTTAAATGTAAAAACAGCCGAGTGATAAAGTCCGTCAACAGCCTTGAAATAATATTTATTCAGCATATTATCCTGAGGAACGTGGCAATCATTGCATGTGGTCTGATTTCCATGCGAGCTATGCATCCATGATTGATAATAAGGAGTCATAATATGACAATTGATGCAAGCCGACGGATCATCAGTTGCATAAGTATGAACTCTGGCTACATAAACAGTATATGCGCCAAGACCTGCAATAATTCCTCCCATAACAAATAAGAGGATCACAAATCTTTGCGGAACATTATTTAAGAACTTTTTCATTATTCAAGGTATAATTTATTTTGGACAAAAATAATAGTTGCAAATAAAACAAACCGTAACATTCGTTACAGCTTGCTATTTTTATTCTAAATATTTTTGCACAAAATATACAATATGTATCGCTCAAAGAAAAAAAGCAGAATAAAATCATGGCATAAATGGCTGGGAATATTAATGTCTTTCTTTGCATTATTATTTGCAGTCTCAGGTATTATCCTCAATCACAGAAATCTAGTTCCGGAACTGGATATATCAAGAAAATATCTGCCTGAATATCTTGCAGTCGAAAATTGGAGTCAGAATAGTGTAAAAATGACATTAAGTATCGGTGGCGATTCGATTCTGATGTATGGTGCTTCTGGTATATGGCTGACGAACCAGAGACATACATTCGTTGAACGTTATGAGTCAGGAATGAAAAAAGGCGTTGACAACAGAAACGTTGCAAAAATCGTGATGACGAGTGATGAAGATATTTTTGCGGTAACGACATTTGATCTTTATCGTCTGGATAAGAAAGCGAACACCTGGAACAATATAACTTCATTATTAAAAACACACGAAAGATTAAGTGATGCAGCAGTGATGGGCGATACGCTTATTGTTATGTCACGTTCTGAAGTATTTACTTCTGCACCTCCCTATGATAATTTCACAAAATCGATGATTCAAGCTCCGGCTGATTATGATGGAAAGGTCTCTTTATTCCGAACGATATGGCGATTGCATAGTGGAGAATTATTTGGTGAAGCTGGCAAGATCTTTGTTGATTTACTTGGATTTGCTACGATTCTGTTTTGTGTAACAGGAGTTATCATATTCTTTTTCCCTGGAATTGTTCGCCGTTTAAAAAAGAGAGGAAAAAAGATTTCAGGCTTTATTACTATGCTTAAACCTTCCTACAAATGGCATGGTAAGCTTGGATATTGGCTCACAGCCTTTATTCTTATCTTATTTATCAGTGGTGCATTTCTTCGTCCGCCATTATTGATTACTATCATAAGATCGGATGTAAAACCGATACCGTTTTCAACACTCGATTCTGATAATGCATGGAATGACAGACTGCGTTGTATTAATTACGATACACTGCAAAACGAATGGTTGCTATATACTTCTGAGGGGTTTTTCTCCATGAAAGATTTACATTCTCAACCGCAACGTATATCTTCGGCACCAAGGGTTAGTGTGATGGGGGTTAACATTATGAAGCAAGTTTATCAGGATTGTTGGATAGTTGGCTCTTTTGATGGTTTGGTTCTCTGGAACCGCAATAACGGAGTTTGCATTGATTATCTGACCAAACGACCTTTAATGCCTGCCTACTATGGTCCGCCCCGGCAACAGGTTGCTGTTACGGGATATTCAAACGATTTTCTTGCTGGAGATGTTGCCTTTGGATATTCTTTTGGTGCCAAATATATTCATCGTAACGGTGAGTTTATTATGATGCCCGATATCGAAGTACCCGGTAGAATTTCTCTTTGGCATCTGGCACTCGAAATTCATACAGGGCGCATTTATCAACCCATTATTGGATTTTTTGCGGATCTTTATGTCTTCATTTCTGGAATTCTTCTTGTTTTAATTACTCTTACTGGATTTATAGTCTATCATCGAAAATCAAAGCGTAAAAACAGGACATACTTTAAGTAACTTTACTTAAACCTTTGCGTAGAGTTATTCAATACTTTAAGTAACTTTACTTAAAGGTTAAAGTAATTCGGGGAAAACCAAAGGCTTTAACATACTGTATATCAACCATATACAAAACTCCAAAAATCACTATATCAGGAAGCGTTTGTCAGCACACTGGCAAGCGCTTTCTGGCTTTCTGGCAATAGCTCGTCAGCAAGCAAGGAAGCGCTTGCTGAAAACCGAATTATATCTACCTGAACAATAGTATAATTTGTCCCGAAATTTAAATGAACATCAATTAAAATTCTAATTTTGTATATCTACCAAAAGAAAAGTATTAATTAATATCCCGTTAATGATATGCTAACATTCATTTGTTTAATATTTTCGACTTTATCTTTATGCATTCAAAATACAAATAAAGATGCAGAGTTTATTTCCGTCTTCTATGACGATTATGTCTTTAGGAATAAACACATTGTGCATGAGTGGGATAAAGTGTGTTCTGAAAAAATGCTGAAATTTTTGTCGGAGAAGTACAACTATGATTGTGAGACAGGAAATTGTTATGCTACATGGTATTTCCGTTCAGAATATCAGGATGGTCCGGAAGATAAACAGGAGGTAGAAGAGATTAAACAGATCAGTAATGATTTATATGAAGTGTATTATAATGATATGGGACATAAAGGAGTCATCATTCTGAAATTGAAAACAATTGGCGCGCAGAGAGTTATTGATGAGATTATCAGCAATAAAATGTATAATCATTAGAATCCATCTGACTGAAATATCAGCTTTACCAAAAAGAAAAATCTTCCTGACTCCGCAGGATATGCGGGAGCAGGAAGATACTCTTTGCAAATAAAAAACGATTCGTTGAAACGTTATAGGTTTAATTTCTGTAAGACAGCTTACCTACTGCTGTTACTGCGTCTGATTCTACTACCAGGCCTTTAGTTGCAACTGCTGTAGTTGGATCTACTTCGTAAATTGCTGGCTGATCTGCATCAGTTGTTGCGATAGATACATAAACCTTGCCATCTTCTACGTGTGGAGTATTACCAAAACCTGACAATACATCAGCCGAAGGAATACCCGAAACATAAGTCAGTTTCTTTGTTGAGCCCTGGAATACGGCAAGTTCAGTAGCAACGAAACCTGTTTCAGTCAATGGTCTGTCGTACATTAGCATCAGGAAGTAATCTTCTGCAATGTGCCAGCAGCGAAGGAATGATTTTCCGTTTGTCTGCTCCTCAAGGTTGCAATAGTAATCTGCATCGAATTCTTCAGTACCTGCATTGATACGAACCACCCCTGCTGGCAAAGTAGTTTGCTGTACAGAAGCTGTCATTGTCTTAGCGTAGCTTGGAGAGAATACATAGATATCGCCATTGTCTGCTGCCCAGATTGACTGGTAGTATTGTGAACGGTAGCGACCACATGCATAGCTGATTTTATCTGTCTTAATTAATTTAGGATTTGTAAAGTCTATGTTGTTATAGATGGCAACATAGGCTTCGTTTGGATGCTGAGTCCACTGTAGTTCGCCTTCAACATAAGCGCTACTTGCACTACCACCCGATTCAGTTTTTACTAATTCTGGATAAATTACATATTCACCATTGTTAGCTTTAACACCATACTGGCTCAAACCCATTGGAATTGGTGCCGTAAACACTTTGCTTCCAGCTTGTACATAACCCGCCAAAGTTACATACTCACCATTGCCCAGGTAGTTTTCAGAGAAGATAGTTTCGCTGTTTGTACGAAGAGTTTCTTTCTCAACATCAAGATAAGAGAAAAGGAAACCTTTTGGCAAATAGCCATTCTCATCGGCATAAGATGAATTTAAATCACCGGTAGATGAAGTGATGATATAGTTATCGTAAATACCGTTTGCAGTAAAACGAGGGATTTCGTAAGTGTAATCGCGCTCTTCGATAGAACCACCGGCAGTCATCTGATATGAAGAAGACAGACCTGCATTTCCCTGATTATAAACCAAACGATACAGATATTGATCTTTATAGAAAATCCATGTTGTACCCAGGTCGGTTACTCTACCATTGTCATAAGCAGAGATTGTTCCACCGTTAAGCACATCGCTTTTCAACAGTTTGTTTGCTTCGCCAAGAGTAGCTGCTACCACAAATGCTGTTTCGTTGCCGCTTTCGTTGTTGTTACCACCATCGTTTACAAAATCTTCGCTACAAGATGTTGTTAAACCCATAAGAGCTAAACCGAAAAGACCCAAGTGTAGATTTCTTTTTTTCATTGAAGTATGTTTTAATGTTATATTATTCATTATTATTTGCTGCCGAAATAAACTCTTACTTTGCCATAAAAGGCTCTTCCGGCTTTTTGAAGACTGAAGTTGTCATATAGTTTCTCATCAGTAAAGTTCTGACATTCGAATGAGAAGTTGTATCTGTTATTCTGAATACCGTATGATACTGTCAGATTGTGCGAGAACTGTGTTGGAACGACAAACTCTGAATCATTTCCCAATACTTCTGAATAAAGCGGGAAGTGGTGCATATAGTTATTGTCGTAAGTCACCGTAAGTTTATTGCCTTTTCCGCCAAGATCATTCCAGAAGAAAGAAGCAAACATATTGGCAAACTGATAAGGTATGTTTGGAATACGTGCTTTGTATGTCAGGCTTTCCTGAGTTGTTCCGGTTACAGTTTTTACATTATCGCGGATGTTCATCAGTGTATAATTTCCTCCCACACTGAACCATTTCGAATAGTTATAGTTGGCAGAGATGTTGCATCCCAGTGTCTTTACTTTTCCGTGATTAATATAGGTTGCGCCATATTTACCACCGCTCAGACTGGTAATGTTACGCTGAATATAATCGTTGGTATTGCGGTATACAAATCCGGTTTCCAGATAGATGGCATTCTTTCCGAAGTTCTTGGTATAACTAAGATTCACATTCAGATTATCGCTGTTTTCCGGCTTCAGAGCGATGTCGCCCGACTCAAGATCTTCGTCACCAAACATCTCATCATTGGTAGGAAGACGGTAGGCTTTCTCGTAAGAGAATTTTGCCTGAATACCTTTTGTGATAAAATAAGTTCCTGCTACACCATAACCAAATGCATCGACCGATTTTGAAGTGCGCACATATTCATCAAGAGCACTTGAGGTAGCCATCGGGCCAGAAATATGCTGATTGTAATATTTACCGAATACAGAGAAGTTCCAGCGATCGCTTGGCATCAGGCGATAAGATAATCCGCTGATGTTCTTTTTTGTCTCTTTTGCAATGGCATTGGCTGCCGATTCTGAATCAACAAGAAGAGAGCGATTGTTACGGTGGAAGATATTCATTACATGGTTGAAAGTAATGCTTTGTTTGGCATTGATACGATAAGTAAGTGTAGCCGTACCGTTCCAGTTGGTATTGTCCGACTCAACATGCTGATATGCCTGTTCACCCGGTAAGCGAAGTTCGCGTTTTTCGCCACGCCAGTTATACTCATAAGAAGCCGTATCTACATTCTGAGTAATATTCTTATTATAGTTGAAGGTAAGCGACAAGTCAAGGCCTTTAGCAATCAGATCGCGTTTGCTATATTCCACAGAAGGCATCAAAGAATGTCCTTTGCGATGTTTGTCACCGAACACAATTTCCTGACGAACACCGGTCTGAATTTCTTTGTACATGTTAGACCATGTAAATCCAAACATCAGACGATCGGCCCAGCTTTTATTGATAAATCCGATTTTACCAACTACCGCTTCATTATGATAAGTATCGTTGAAACGCTTTACACGCTCGATAAGGCGTTTATTGATAGCACCTGTCTCAAAGTCTTTTACAGATGTATCTACAGAGTAATTGTTATCGGAATAGTTTTGGAAAGCATTGATTTCATAAGTGAAACCGTTTCCGAATGACTGACCGAAATTGATATTTGAACGATGTGTATTGAACGAACCATATGAGTAAGATCCGTCGATGAACCACTTATTCTGATTCTTTTTTGTAACGATATTAATGACACCACCGATAGCATCTGTACCGAAACCTACGGGAACTACCCCTTTATAGATTTCAATGCGCTCGGCATAGTTTACAGGGATGTTGTTCAGACTAAAAGAGCTGCCCACACCTTCCTGTGGCACACCATCGATAAAGATTTTGATGTGTTTTCCGTTAAAACCATCCATCATCAGCTGCATATCAGAACCTACTCCACCCGATTCGCGGATTTTCATCCCGGGAGCTTGTGCCAATGCTTCACTTAAACTGCTTGTTGAGTTTTGCAGCGCTTTAGCATCGATAGCGATTGCATTGTAGGCTGAACGGTTCAGACGACTGACATTGCTGGCAACAACAAGTACTTCGCCAAGTTGTTCTGACTGAGGAGTAATTGTGATGTTTTCTTTAATTTTCGAACCGATAACCAGTTGAATTTCTTTTTCGACTGTTTCATAGCCTAAGATAGAAACAACAAGAGTATATTTTCCGGCAGGAGCAGAGAGTTCGTACAGACCCTTTTCATTGGTAACTGCACCAAAGGACGTTCCTTTTAAATGCACTGTAGCATATTCAATGATTTCTTTATCCGAAGAAATTACCTTACCAAAAACAATCCCATTTCTGTTTTGACCGAAAACGATGAGAGAAAACAATAGAAGAAAAGACAAAAGAGAAATCTTTTTGAAATTCCGTGTAATCAATTTTGTATTCATTAATAACGTTTATAACTCTGATGGAAGGCTTTTCAGCACTCCACCGATATCTTTTTATTTGCACTGCAAAAGTCGTTATTATCCAAATAATACGAAATCGCCTTTTATAGGTATTTCTTAAGGATTCCTCCTGTCTTTATAACTAAATATAGGTACGCCAACCTCTTTTGACTAACTATTTATAATGAATGAGCAAGTTTATACCCATTAATTAGTATCCCACTTGTCTTTGCTGTTCGGCATTATACCGATCGCCAACCACGGCAATCGTTGCCACTTCATCTTCCAGTGATTTCCATTCTTCCGGAGAACAATTAAAGGTAAGGGTATTCAGATTTTCATCCAAATGCGATAGTTTGGTTGTTCCCGGAATCGGCACCACCCATGGAGCTTTCTGCATGAGCCATCCTAATGCAACCTGTGAGGAAGTCATGCCACGAGTATGGCCAAAATGCTGGATGATGTTTAAGATACGAGTATTGGCACGCATTGCATCGGGTTGAAAACGAGGCAACGTTTGGCGGTTATCATTTGTTGTATCGAACTGAGTATATTCGTTGAGCGTTCCACCCAAAAATCCACGGTTTATAGGACTGTAAGGCACAAAGCCAATGCCTAACTCTTTGCAAATATCGAGTATGCCGTTTTCCTCAACTAGTCTGTGCATCAAATGATACTCACTCTGAATAGCGGTCAGCGGACAAACGGCATGTGCTTTACGAATGACATCCAGACCGACTTCGCACATTCCCCATCGCTGAATTTTTCCTTCTTTTATCAGATCGGAGATAGTGGATGCCACTTCTTCTATAGGTGTTTTCGGATCGAAGCGGTGCTGATAGAACATAGGAATGGAATCGATGCGCAATCGCCGCAATGAATCTTCGCAATACTGACGAACGGTTGCCGGGCGACTATCCTGGCGGCCTGTAGATTTACCATCGATAACTTCGTGACCGAACTTGGTGGTTACATTGATTTTATTTTTATATTCAGACAAAGCCTCTCCGGCTAATAGTTCATTAGATATCGGTCCGTAAATAATAGCAGTATCAAAAAGTGTTACCCCACGATCAACAGCCTGATGAAGTAAACGTATACACTGTTTCTTATCAGGATGGTAACTACGATTATAGGTCATCCCCATCACTCCGAAGCCTAATGCCGAAACGTCGAAAGCAGCTTTCCCACTACCGAGTGTACGTACAGGCAAGGCATCAGAAGCATCATTGTTTTCGCTAAACAGACTGGTCATCCCTGTTTCGGCACCAAAAACCTTGTTCAATCCAAAAGGTAGACTCATGGCAGCACCTGCCAGTGTAGCGGTTTTCAGAAAGCCGCGGCGACTGATATTGTTATCTTTGTTCTCCTCCATACTATTTGTAGTTAATCGTTATTCATATTAATATGCTGACAAAGATAGGAGATAGCCTCAGGGCTGGCTTTGTTATACAGCTCAGATCATTTTGTTAGAAAGATCTTTTAGAAGAAAAAAATAAACCCTTGCTGCACTGCAACAAGGGTTTATCAGAATTTTATATTTAAATCGTTTTAAACGAAGGGGCAACACCAAACCGGTCTTTGTAGATTTTTGAAAAGTGAGACAAGTTTTTAAAACCTACATCAAAGCAAATTTCAGTAATGTTACCTCTACCTGAGTTTATCAGTTCGCGCGCTGCTTCGAGGCGCTTCTGCGTAATCCACTTCTGAGGAGTCGTATCACTAATCTTCGCGAAATCGCGTTTAAAAGTAGCCAGACTTCTACCGGTATAACTCGCTATTTCTTCCATGGAAAGATCATATTTGAAATTCTCATTCAGATAATCGAGAATATCTATTTTCCAGGGTTCTACAAAATCGAATAAAGAAGCATATAGATTTATGTCGGTATTGAGAAGAGCATATACACCCTCAATCATCTTCAGTTTCAGGACCTCCTCTGATGGTTTATGGCCGGCATCAAAATAGGGAATGATAGATTCGAAGAGACTTTTCACATCCGGACGATTCTTAGGAAGAACCTTCAAACTAATCTTTTCCCGCTTTGACTTTATAGGAATTGAATCTTTATCAAGCGATTCATAGAATTCACGCAGAAAAACTTTTGAGAATTTTAGTACAACAGAATGATATGGCTGGTTATCGATGATACATTTTCTCAGCCACATCTGGTTATCGCGTCTCATAAAGGCACATTCACCCGCATGCAAAACAGTTTCTACTCCACGTTCCTCAATGATAAGTTCGCCGGAACATAAATAGATTAATGTATGTTCACGATTCTCGTGCGCACAATCACGCTGATCTGTGAAATAACTTGCAATAAGTACATTAGAGCAATTAAAGACATCCAGTTGTTCCATAATAACATTATTGGTATTACTGCAAATATACGCTTAACCGATCAATAACTTTTTGTTTTAAAGCTCAATATTCAATCTATACAATTTATTACTCATCGTGATGGCCACCTGCAGTATGACTAAGTACGATATTGCGCGCAACCCATGATTCATTCCCTGCAGCATCTGTACAATAAATCATCAGATGATATTTACCCGGAGTTGCATTTGCAGGAATAATAATGTCATGATGATGAACATAAGCATTTACTTTACCCGAAAGATCGAATGATTTTTTATACGAAAATGCAACAGTTGCATCATCGGATGAACGTGTGGCATGATTATGATCATTGAAATTACTGTGAATCTCAATCATATATGAAGACAACATTACATTATCCACAAATTCTGCTTCAAAATGCACACCATGTTCATCGCCTATCAATAACTCATCGCCTTCGCAAGGTTCTATCAAATTAATTTGCGGTTTGGTTATATCAGCTGTTTCATCATTATCGCAAGATGTAACGAATAAAAGACAAAGTGCCATCAAACTAAAAACTGAGATATATTTAATTCTTTTCATGTTGTTTATTTTATAATTGTAAATGGAATATTTAATGATAACTGAAAATTTCGTCCCGGTTCGGGAATCTCTATTTTCCTGTAAAAACTAAGATGATTGTAATACTTCTTATTAAAAATATTATTTATAGAAAAAGATAAACTTGCATACTCTTTTCCAATCGGAATATTAATAAATCCGTTCATATTAAATAATGTAGCTCCGGGTGTTTTATCTTCATTACGTGCAACCCTGTTTTGAGCTAATATATTCTTACATTCCAGATCTAATTGCCATATTCGGGTTTTCCATGTTAATACGTTAGTAAAAGTAGCCGGTGGTGAATAACTTAGAGCCGTATTTTCATCCAGATTATAAGTATACAGATATTCACCTCCAAATCGATACGACAAATTCTTAGTTAAATCGAGACTGAAATTGAATTCACTCCCGGTAAGAATGGCCGATGCACCAGTGAACTGATACACCTGTCCGGCATGCGGCAATACAGACCATTGACCGGTTGGTTTGAGGTAGATATAATTCTCAAAATAATTGAAGAATGGAGAAATATCCAGTTGTACAATGCCCGATTTAAATGAATATAAAGCATCTGTTTGCCAGCCACGTTCAGAGTTCAGAGAAGGGTCACCTTTCTCATGCCTGAATGTTCCGTGATGCATCCCATTCGAAGCCAGTTCGTTTGCACCTGGCAATCTGAAACTACGGCCAATATTAAACTTTATAATATTATGCTTATCGGGCATCCAAACCAGTCCCAACGAACCCGAATAATCTCCGAATGTCTTATTAACAGGATAACTTCGCCATCTGTAATCTTCTATTTCGCTTTCAGTATAACCTTGTCCGGATAAATAAGACTGAAGATAAGGGTCCTCATAAGAAGAGATATTTATCTTTCCCCAATCATATCTTATTCCGCCGGTTAAGGTAAGTTTATCGGTAATATGCCAGTTGCTGATCCAGTAAGCACCCATATTAAACTTATCATACTTCGGAAGCAAAAATGAATATCCACCTATATTATTAAGATGCTTCTGGAAATCGATACCAACAACATTCTCCCATTTTGATGAACGAAGAAAGTTAGCTTTAAAAGAACCGGATATGAGATGCAATCTAAACTCCAGTTCTTTATCGGGATGAACAGCAGGTACAGGCTGATCACCATAATGAGTATGAAACTGACTCCACTCTTCCCGATGATTGTATTGATATCCCAGATTGGCCGAGAATATGATATCTTTCAACGTATATTGCTGAAGTGTGGTAAATTTAAAATGATTTACCAAACTATTGGGCTGATCGATATTTCGGCTATTACCATCATCTTCGATTCTCGATAAATCGGGAATTCCATGAGCACCTGGAAAGAAACCTACTTTCTGATAGATATTACTGAAAGAATAATTAGACATATAACGCCCGCTTCTATACATAGAGAATAAGCTTGCATTTCGCTCCATTCCTGCAGTGTTTTTCAGCTTCTTTCCATATATCGGGATCTTCTGAGTAAGATATATGATGGTATCAGTAGGTATTCGATAATCTCCGAAATGAGATTCTGAATACCGGGCCCGCAGCATGAAGTTATCTTTCTTGAAACCCAGCATAACGGAACCTCCCAAAGACTCATTCACAGACTTCCCTAGAAACGAAGCAGAACCGAAAAATTGATTATCGACCGGCATGTTTGGTGGCAAAATTTCGATAACTCCGCCCATGGCATCACTACCATGACTTAATGAAGAAGGTCCCTTCAGAACTCTTACATTTTCTACATCAAAAGCATCTATTTCGAGACCATGATCGGCGCCCCATTGCTGCCCTTCATGTTTAACTCCGTTTTCGGATACGGCTATGCGATTAAACCCTAAACCACGAATCATCGGTTTAGAAAATCCCATACCAATATCCATTGATTGTATACCGGCTACATTTTCCAGCATCTGTACTATGTTTCCATTGAAATGTTTTTTCAGGTACTCATCCTGAAGCACATCAATGTGTAGCGCAGATTTTTTCTGTTGCCGGTTAGAGGATGTACCCGAAACTATAACTTCCGGAATATCAACAACCTGCAAAGAATCTTTCTGATTCTGCGCATAAACAGATACAGTACAAAGAAAAACCAGTATAACTAAATAGTATTTAGTATACATAAATTCGATTGTACAATGTGTTATTACAAATTATTTAAATGATATGTAATAAGCTGCAGGGGGGGGGCGCGTAAATGAATTGCTGATTTCCGGATATTTATAATATGATCCGGCAAAAAGAATAAGGGAATAAGTAATACAGACAGAATTATCCCAATATGGAATATTTCTGAAGTCTGAAAAGGAGATAAAAGGAATAAACAGATCAGACAGCTGCCATGGTCTTTTTCAACTGTTTTTTCGGTATGGTTCTGGCAACAAGCTTCCTCATGATGAAAATGCAATGATTTTATCATGAAGACCTGAAGCAAAAGCACTAATAACAGCCATGCAACAAATTTCTTATAATCGCGTCGTAAGAACATCTGTTTAATTTGTTATTGCGAAGATAAGCAATTTGTTATTTAATTCATTTTTCGTTAACAATTATATCAATCTTATGCTTTTTATTATTAACTGATAAATATAACTGTTTTTTAATCTATCTGATTCTCTTGAGTTTCAGGAATTACTCCTTTACGATATTCGGTAGGGGTACAATTAAAATGGGTTTTAAAGCATTTACTAAAATAAAACGGATCTTCAAAGCCTACAGCATAAGCTACCTCAGAGACAATCATATCGCCTTCTTTAAGGAGCAATGCACTTTTATTCATTCGTTTTATTTTTATCAGTTCATTGGGCGAAAAGCCTGTAACGCCTTTTACTTTCTTATAAAATATGGTACGCTTTATTTTAGAGAGTTCAACAAATTTGTCGATGGTAAAATCGCTATCCTTATAGTTTTCTTCTAGTATTGCCTCAATCATATCAAAGAATTCCTTGTTCTTGTCGGTAGAAGGCATCAGATTTCCTTCAATGACCAGACCTTTGGAGAAACGCTTTTTGAGTTGCTCCCGCTGTTCAATCATTTTCAATACACGTTTCTGCACGTATTTCAGACTAAAAGGTTTGGTAATATAATCATCTGCTCCGCTTTCAATGCCTTCAAACTGATGTTCGCTGGAAGAGTGAGCGGTAAGAAGAATTACCGGAATATGACAAGTCTGAAAGTTTCCTTTAATTTGTTTTACCACTTCGAAACCATCCATCTCGGGCATCATCACATCACAGATAATCAAATCGGGGTTGGTATTGATTGCCTTCTCCAAACCTTCTTTTCCATCTGCTGCGGTGTCTACATTCAGATAATTATTGAATCCATCGGTAAGGAATGAACGGATATCATCATTATCATCGATGATTA
Organism: uncultured Bacteroides sp.; assembly: GCA_947074195.1. Lineage (GTDB taxonomy): Bacteria > Bacteroidota > Bacteroidia > Bacteroidales > Bacteroidaceae > Bacteroides. The sequence goes on along the minus strand of CAMTOS010000013.1, from coordinate 23,777 downwards.
ACAGATTATAGTTTTTAAGAGTGTCCTTATCCAGCTTAGCGAATTGTACTTCGTTTTCTTTTTGAAGCAAATTCATCTTTTTCTCTATAACTTCATTAGAAGTTGAAGAAATAAAATTCTCGCCTGAATATGTCTCTTTTAATGTTGAGAGTTCAATTTTAAACACTGAACCGGTTTCATTCGGATTGTCTTCGAAAGAGATTTTTCCTTTATGAACATCGATAAAATCTTTCACCAATGATAATCCCACGCCTGTGCCTGAATTCACTTCATTTATTTGAGAAAAGCGTGTAAACAATAAGTGCTTCTTCTCTTTTGGAATTCCTATACCACTATCGGTTACGGTAATAATGCATAGTTTTCTTTTCTCATCAGCACCGACACGAAGTTCAACAGAACCTTCACGCGGAGTAAATTTAAAGGCATTCGACAAAAGATTATAGATGATTTTATCGAGTTTCTTTCTATCGATAAACAAACTGAGATTATCTACAGATGAGGCAAAACTGTAATTGATCTTTTTCTGTTCGGCCAACTCCTGAAAGCTACTGAAGATATCATGAGTAAATTCAATAATATCGGCACTTTCAAGATCAAGTCTTAATACATCGTTCTGAATCTTTCTGAATTCAAGTAACTGATCAATCAAACGTCGCAGATTCATGGAATTGCGGTTCAGAACCTTAAGTTGTTTCGCTGCTTTATCGGTAAGTTGCCCGGAATCGTTCAGATTTTCAATCGCACCCTGAATTAAGGTAAGTGGTGTGCGAAACTCATGCGAAATATTGGTAAAGAAGCGTAGCTTATGATGTGTGAGCTGCTTTTCCATTTCGATAGCATTATTCAAACGGTCGAACTTCAGGATGATTCTGAAGATGATGATTAGAAGAGCTACTAAAAATAGCAGATAGATGATGTATGCCCATATCGATTTCCAGAACGGAGGAGCAATTTTTATGGCAAACGATGTTATTTCCTCGTTCCATATTCCATAAGAGTTAGCGCCTTTCACCTTGAAAACGTAGTTTCCTGGAGGAAGATTCTTATAGGTTGCCGTATTTATATGGTCGGGTTTACTCCATTCTTTATCAAAGTTTTCAAGTATGTATGAGTATTGATTTCTCTCAGAATTCCTGAGATTCAATGTGGCAAATTCAATATGCAATGTGTTTTGTTTATGATTCAACTTAATCTCGTTGGTGTAACCAATGGATTTCGTAGCAACAGATTCAACTTCCTGTAAGTCAACACCATCGATTTGCAAACCTGTGAGCAATACAGGAGCAGCATTTGCATCCGGGTTAAATTTTGCAGGATCGAATAATAATAAACCGTCAAGAGTTCCCCATGTCATTTCACCATTTCTGAGCATCAGCTTTGCACCTTCATTGAAGATATTGCCATAAGACATCTGTGCAAACTGATAAGTCTCTGTCGAATAATCGGTTTTATTAAACCGGGTCAGTCCGCTTTCGGTGCTTAACCACAAATCATCTTTATACTCCAGAATACCCAGAACATAATTGTCAGGCAATCCCTCATTCGTAGTAAAGGCTATGAAATGAGCACTTCTATCTCCATCAGCTTCCACAAACTTATTCAAACCACCTCCGGCTGTTCCGACCCATATCGTTCCTTTATCATCCTGATATATTGTTTTTATATCATTACTACTTAAAGAGTTGTCACGATAGAGGCTCATTCGGTAAAGCAGATAGGCATTGGGATGATTTATAATTTTGTCGGGATCAAAACATATTAAGCCATCACTTGTTGCTGCCCAGATCAGTCCATTCGTATCCTGATGCAGGTAACGAATCAGACTTCTGTTGCCACGATTCGTCAGGAAATTACGAAATGTAATGTTGCCATTGTTTTCCTCGACAAGACTTAATCCATTTCCGAAAGTTGCAATCCACACTCTATCCTTACTATCCCTAATGATGTGAAATGCATTATCGTCGCCAAGTGAAGAGAGATTACTGGCCTGATGTTTGAAATGATTTATCAGTTGATGAGTCTTGAGATCGTATAAATAAACACCTTCGCCTTTTGAAGCAATCCAGACCCGTTGTTTATTATCCTCGACTACTGAATACGGATTATAGATATTCTTAATCAGTCTTTTATCCTTCAGTTGGGCATCATAAATATATAAACCACCATTTTTCAATCCAATCCAGACATTATTCTGTGAATCTTCAAAAATAGTGCGGACATTATTATGCTTCCCGATTGCATTGCCTTCTTCCGGGCGGACAATATTTATATATTCCTGACTTTTTACAACTTTAATAAGTCCACTATATTCACTGCCAATCCAGATATTACCATATCCATCCTCGGTTATTGACAGAAAATAATCAGAGGCAGGTGCATTCTGGTCTGACTTACCCTGATAGCATATTAATTCACCAGTCATTGGTTTATAGCAAAACACACCATAGCCATAAGTCACCATCCAGCATAATCCCTCCGAATCGATTAGAATTTCAGGAATTTCGAAAGGCTGACGAGCTAAATCAGTCTTTCCATTCACAAATTCATTAGCCAGATTTAATTTAATCACTTTCTGATTAGTGTGATCAAAATACCATATAATGCCGTAAGGATTGTAAAACCAAACACCATCATTATTATCGCGAACACTCTTTGCTTCTGCGAAATTATCTTTATCAACAGTCAGTGGTGATTCAGTAAAAGAATTGTTGAGTGTGTCGAATTCCCAAATACCAGAAGTCTCTGTTATAATAAACAATCTACCATCCGAAAGGTGTATCAGATCTTTTATATTCGATTTAAAAGGAGTCGCCTTTTCTTCGAAAACTTCACTTAAAATGTTATAGATAACGATGGCTGAATTATCGGTAGAGAAATAAACTTTATCATTGAATTCAACCGTGTGGTTAAAATGAAAATCATTGCCATCATACTTTTTTATGTCACCAAAATAGGTAATCTGATAGAGACCCGCATCAGTACCTATCCAGGTATTGTTATTGACATCACAATGCAAAAAGCTGATATTCTCTACACCTTCTATTTCATTTGCATAGGTTTTCTTTTCAAAAGAACCGGCACCATTTCTTTTCAGACACATCACTCTGTCTTCACCTTTCCACAACCAAATATGACCACAAGATGATTCGGTTATATTTTCAAAACAGAGCAATTCATTATCCTCATCTTTTATATAAATAAATGAATCATTCGTTTTGTCATAATAGCAGATTTCATTTTTATAAGTGCGCACCCAAAGATCCCCTTTACTATCTGTAAAGAGTTTTCGTATTCTATGATCGCTAATGTTATTTTGCTTATCAATAAGATGCAGATAGGAACGAATATTATAGCCATCATACCGGTTTAATCCGTCTAAAGTTCCGGCCCAGATAAAGCCATCACCATCAACAGCGATAGTACGGACTGTATTAAGCGATAACCCTTTTTGAGAGATGACATGCGAAATATTTACATCATAAATATTGTGTGTATATGAGTTCATTATACCTGCTGCAATCAGGCATATGAATATAAATAGTCTTTTCATCGTAAGAAATATAAGTAACAACTAATTGCAAATATAAAGTTTGCTACTTATAATAAATGGTAATTTTTGATATTTATAACCTACAAACTGGTAAAAGCCCGACTAAACCATACAGGTCAGCCGGGCTTTTACCAGAATTTTATATTAAAGAAACAAGTTAATCAAAATCAATCAAGAACAAGTTCTATTTTCTTACCATCGACAAAAATATCACTGCCCGATACATTTTCAACATTTTCTGCATTGCCAATAAACTGAGTGACGGCGCCGACATTAATGTTTGTCATGACTACATTTTTAGCAGGCAGTTTGCTATTTCCCTTTAAATCATAAATGGCTTCGGTTCTTTCACAATCGATATTGCTGATATACAAACCATCAATCCGTGTGATGCGTTCTTCATAAGTAGGTACCAGATTGCGCCACTGATAAAGTACATCGGTATCGATTTCTAAAACCCGTTGCATGGTGCGTGCCGTAACATTCTCCATATGGATGTTTTCAATGAAACCACCCCGACGATTATTGGTCTTTGCGAAGAATAACCGGAATACAGAATCGGTAACCACACAATCGTGCATATATACATTGCGGACTCCACCAGACATCTCGCTGCCGATACCCAAAAGAACATGACCTTTTTCAATCTGACAGTTGCGTACCACGATGTTTTCGCAAGGAGTGTTCAAACGCCATGCATCGCGGTTACGACCCGACTTAATCACCACTGCATCATCGCCCTGATCGAATACGCAATCTTCGACCAGGAAATTACGACTCATTTCGAGATCGATGCCATCGTTGTTATGACCATGAGCCTTTACATCCAGATTGCGGACAATCCCGCCATCACACATATACATATGTATTGTCCAGAACGGACTTTCGCGAATCTTAAAGCCATCGAGCAATACATTATTACAGCGGTTAAACTGAATAAGGTGCGGACGCAGATTGTTTTCTCCCTGTGCCATTTGACGCTCTTTTACAGGAACATCCGTTGAAGCCATTGTGTATAGTTCAGCCAACGCGTCCATATGGGGTTGTGGTCTTTTGAACCAAACTTTCCATGTATCCATTATTGGGTTGATGCTACCACTACCGGTAATAGCTATGTTATCACATTCGAAAGCATACAATAAAGGCGAATAATTATAACACTCCATGCCTTCCCAGGAAGTCATTACGGCCGGCAGATAGTCGACCGGATTATCCGAGAAACGCAAAACTGCATTCTCTGAAAGATGGAGGTTAACATTACTCTTAAAATGTAACGGTCCGGTAAACCATTCCCCTTCTGGTACAATGACCCGTCCGCCACCGGCCTCCGAACAAACCTGGATGGCACTGTTAATAGCCTTGCCATTGTTAAATTCCTCATTGCTGGTGGCACCAAAATCAAGAATATTAAATTCTTTATCCGGAAAGATATATTCTTTCACCGGTTCCATCTCAAAGGGAGAGTTAACCGTAACTATTTTATATTTTGGTGCCTCCGTTGTGCATGAAAAAAGCACAAAGACAATCATCAAAACAGATAAACCGGATATTCGCATAATTTTATATTTAAAGAATAAAAGAACAAAAGCTATATTCCTATTCCATGTAAAAAACCTCGGGCAATGGAATAGTTACCGGAGAATTATCGGGATTCACCTCCATGATATCGGCCATATAATCCCACCATTTCTGCACGATAGGATTAGCCCCCATATCCTGTGAAGATTCATCACCCTTTACTTTCTGGCAGGCAAAAAGTATATTGGTATCTTTATCCCAAAAGATAGAGTAATCATATACACCGCCATCTTCGAGCAACTTCTTCAATTCAGGCCATATAGCAGCATGTCTTTTCTCATATTCTTTCTCAAAACCAGGTTTTAAGAACATCTTAAAAGCTTCTCTTTTCATATTATCAGATTTTATTGTTGTTTCAAGGTTATTAATCGATCAGATATTTACTCAGTTTGGTGCAATCCAGGTTCTTGATACCTTCGACAACACATTCTGCATTAATCAGTGCACCTTCTTTCGTATTATGAACGCCGTCTACAAACAGTGTAGAAGTTGAATCCTTACCTATGTTCTCGTATTTCTGTGCAATGATTTCATTCAAATCAATAAACGGAACACCTTCAGCCTCTGCCACTTCGCGAGACCACTTTCCGTAAGTCTGGTCGCAACGGTTAACGCGATCTTCTGTCCAGCGGTTGGCCGGTGTATGCGATGTTACAATAACATTGGCGCCTTTCGCTTTTGCCTGACGGATGTAAGTGCGAAGATAATGACCGAATGTATATACTGTTTCAGGACCACCATGACGTTCCATAATTACAGTTTCCGATTCATCACCTGTACCTCTCAAAGACGCACGGGCACGGCCTGTATTAATCGGGCCACCATCATTGTGACCGAAATCGATGATGACGAAATCGTTAGGTTTAATGCCAGCCAGTACTTTAGACCACAACCCTTCAGTCATATACGTACGGCTGCTTCTGCCACCTAATGCCCAGTTTTCAACGGTAATATTATCGGCATCAAAATGATCTGCAAAGAAGCTTCCCCAGCCCCACATATTGTTTTCACCTTTACCTTGTCCACATTTTACAGTAGAGTCACCAATCAGGAATACTACAGGTGTGCTTTCATCTTTACGGCTTACTCCTGCCACAACATCGCGGGCATTATTAGGATTCGCTGCATGGAAGATAGGTTCCGGAGTCATTTGTTCAATGTTGTAGAATTGCACCGCACTATCGTTCATTTTAGGATGCTGATGATTCAGCATATTGATGATTTCGGCACCTGCCCAGATTACCGGACCATAACCATGTGCCGCATATACATTAATCGGACGATAATAGTAGAATGCAGGATCGAAAGCCATACCTGTACCCACACAAGTACCATCAACCTGACCTTTATCATTGATTTGAGTCGATACAGCATGCCAGCCCAGATTTGCTACCGGACCATAAGTCAGTGCATCAATCCAGCCTTTATTAATAGCATGAGCAATACAATATACATATATCGCTGTAGCTGATGTTTCAAGATAAGAGTCGTTTCTGTCGAGCAACTGATGCCAGAAACCTTCCCCACTTTGTAGTGCAGCCAAACCCTGAACGTGCTGTTTAAACAATGACATGATTTTCTCTCTTTGCGGATGCGATTCCGGTAATACATCAAGAATTTCAGACATGGTCAGCAACGCCCAGCCATTGGCACGGCCCCAGAAAAATGCAGGTGGATCTTGCATCTCTTCGACCCAGCCATGACGGAATAATTTCTTTTCAGGAATCCACATGCGGTCGGCAAACTGCAAGACTTGCTTTACCGATTCAGAAACATATTTCTGCTGATTGTCTTTCGCAATCTTTGAATAATAAGCTACCGGAGGAATACCCATAAACATATCATCCAGCCAAAGTGTGTTGTGTTGCGGACGGGTACGTGCAAAGGTTCCGTCTGCCAAACGATATTCTTTATATAAAATGAAGTTGATATAATTATCAATCAGCGGTTGAAGATTCAACGAAGGATCTTTCATCTGTGCTTTAATCATTGCCGCACAAACAGCACCGGCATCATCCAGTGCATGAGGGTCGAGAATCTGCTTCATCTGTGGATCGACAGTACCGTATTTATCATATACCTGCTGAAAGTGCGGTGCAACTTCCGAAAGGAAATTGAAACGGTCGCGCACATAGTTCATATAAGCCTCATCGCCGGTAGCCTCAGCAGCTGCCATCATAGCCGAATAAGTTACACCCCATTCATAGCTGGCCAGACGGAATGCGCCGCGTTCCAATTGTGCATCAGCATTCATATTGGCATAATCTGTAATGACTTTGCCCGTGTTTTTATCGACTACACGTGTGTGTGTTTCATCTTCCAGATAACGAAGCACTCTGTCCATATCAGCCTTAACCGCTTCGGTCGATAATACTCCATAAGGCACTTTATAGTCTGGCTGAAGCAAATGCAACGGTGCATTCGAATCATTGATCACTTCTTTCTTTTTTTGTGCAACTGCCGTAGTTCCTGCAAAAAGGAACATTGCTCCAATTACACCCAATGTCTTAATTCTCATGATATTTAGGTTTTATATTGTTTATACTAAGTCTTATTTTTTGTCGAAATCGTATCCCCTGAATTTACCGGTCATTCCTTCACCAAAATAAAAACCAGGTTGAGTTGGCTGATTATAGGCCACGTTTTGTGTAGCAATACTGATGCGGTAAACCGGATCTTCAAGGAAGGTGTGGAATCGGTAATCTGTATCGATCGGAGAAACATAGAGTCGTAAAGCCTGACTATCTGCTGTCCGCATTAATACCTCTTCGCGCCAATCGCCAAGGATATCGGCTTGCAGGCAAGGATTAGCTTTTGTTCCGTTATTCGATTCACAATTTTCAAAGACAACAACCGGTTTGCAAATTCCTTCGTTCCAGTCATACTTCACGATATAATTATCATCAAGCATTTCGCGAAGTAAATCGCCGGTCCACCACACGCCCATATTCACAGGCAGGCCTTCCATGTTGGCATTAATCAATTCGCCTTTACTATTGAAAATTCCATCTGAGTTCCACGACCATATTTCCAATCCTTCATGGTTTGGGTCGATATCGGCAGCCATACAGCGACCAACATCCTCAGGGCTTGGTATCTGAAACAAGATTTCCCCGGTGGCCGCATCGCGGAGTGTAGTACCGTCTTTTTTATTTTCATGGCAAGACCAAACCTGGAAACCTTTCATTGAAGGCGTAAACTGTGTCAGATGAATAGCATCACCGTGTCCCATCTTTGTAGTATATAACCCAGTGCCATCATTATTAATCGTACATTGTCCGTATACGATTTCATCGCAACCGTCACCATCTACGTCAGCAACACGAAGATTGTGGTTGCCCTGGCCTGCGTAATCTTCATTGCCCGGCGTATTACTGTCGAACACCCATTTTTGTGTCAGGTTCTTACCATCCCAGTCGTATGCAGCAAGCACCGAACGGGTATAATATCCACGACACATAATGGCACTTGGACGAACACCATCCAGATATCCTACAGCTGCCAGAAAACGATCACTGCGGTTTGCCCATGTATCACCCCAGTCGGCCAGATTGCCACGGCCCGGTGTATAGTCTATCGTCTGCATTGCTTCACCTGTCAGACCATTGAAGATAGTCAGATATTCATTTCCTGTCAGAATTCGACCCTGCAAACGTTGATTATCTGGAGTTCCGGCTTCGCGATAATCGGCATTTGCATCACCAATCACTGTACCTTTACCATCAATTGTTCCGTCAGAGGTCTTCATCACAACTTCCGAACGGCCATTGCCATCGAAGTCGTAAACCAGAAACTGAGTGTAGTGAGCACCGGCACGAATGTTCTTACCTAAATCGATACGCCACAATTTTTCGCCCGATAGTTTGTAGCAATCCACGAATACATTTCCGGTATAACCCGCATGTGCATTATCGTGAGCATTCGAAGGGTTCCATTTCAGAATGATTTCATATTCACCGTCGCCATCAACATCACCTAAAGAAGCATCATTGGCTGAATACGTATAATGTTCTCCTGCCAGCGTCACTCCATCGGCAGGAATATCCAGAGGGATATTGATATATCCGATAGGTGCATTCGCAGGAAGCGAATAATTTCCTTTGCCCTGTTTCAGCTCTTTTTTCTTTATCACCGGAACAACAGTATAGTTGATTTCACCCGGAGATGTATAATTGTCGCGGTAAAATGTTCCGGTAGATGAAGGAACATTCGCTATCTTTTTGCCGTTTCTGTAAATGTTGAATGAAGTGTTTTCCGGATCCGAAGAAAGATAGCGCCATGACACGACAACGTCCTGTGGATTTTCTCGAATAGCCACTACTCCTCTGCCCAGTTTCTCTTTTTGCATCTTATCGAAATTATAGGCCGGCTGACTATACATATTTGCTGTAATGCAAAACAGAATCAGAAATATGTTCAATGTTTTTATTCTCATAGTATTCATTTGTTTTTCATTTTATCGTTGGCAAATATATCTTTCATACTATATTATAAGGATAGAAAAAGATACAAATCCCTTTAAATTCGTCCATTTCCGGTTTAAAATGCAGAAATATCAATCATCATCAGGTTTAGTCGTTTGCCTTCGGTGAAATGACCCGACTGGAATAACAATTTATTACCATCAGGGCTAAAGCTCGGATGCGCATGATCGGGTTTCATTTTCGTATCCGATGCCATCCAGTGACGCTGTCCGGTTTCAGTATTGATTAGCCACACATTGCCGCCGAATGTATCGCCTGCCACCCATTTATTATCACTACTGGCGTTGCAATGCCAGAAACCGCGACCCACCAACTGACCTTCCATAGCCTGACGATCCTTCTCCATTTCTACCTGTCCGATCATTTCTACGTCATCGGTACGCAAATTGATACGGGCAATGCCGCTGGCCTGTTTTCGAAGGCGTGGCTGGAAACCAAGGATATTGAAATAGACATAATCTTTAGAGGCAAAAGTTTCGTGAGTTACCCAATCAAGCGGAGTCTCTTCATATAGCGGTTTGAATACCGAGCCGTCGGCTGTACAAAACCACATACGTTGATGGGCATCGCCGCCGGTTTCGTTACAAAATACGATTTCGCCGGGCGTAAAGCGACTGGTTTGAATGTGGCCGATTTTGAATTCGGTATCTATCACCTTGCTAACTTCTCCGGTAGTCGTATTCATTTTATAAATGGCACTCAGTACAGGCTTAATCTTGATGGGCTGGTTAGTTCCGGGAAGAAATGCATTTTTCATCATTCGTTCGCGTTCCTCTTCAGAACCTTCACGCTCTATCCCGATATAGGCATAATCATCATTATAATCGATGGCATAACCTCCGGCCTTTCCTGTTTCGGCAGGGAATGTACCAATGTGGCGTTCATAAGCCGACGGACTTTTCACCTTTCCTTTGTTGACATCAGCAAAGAACTGATCGAGATTCATTACATACAGATTCCAGCCCGATTCTTCGTTACGACTAAGAAAGAGCTGATTGGATTTATTGGCCAGGTAAGCATTGCCAAGTGTGCTTCCTTCTGTGGCCTGAATGATTTTACCCGTTGCCATTTCAATAAAAAACATTTGGGTAGGTTTGAACTTTGTCTCTTTTCCGTCTTTGTCAGTTTTGGTAATATAAGGATCATTGCCCCGGCTGCTGGAGCGAAATATCAGATATTTACCATCGGCTGTCCACATGGGATCGGTCTGATAAAGATATTTATCATTGTAAGTTGTATCAGTAAGCACTGTTATAGTTTGGCCGGTCTGGCTATCGGTGTAAGTCTGCATTTCTGAAGGATAGCATTTCCCGAATTGAGCATGCAGAGCAGAAAGTGGGAAAAGCATACATAGCAGAGGTAAAAAGAATTTCTTCATGACGAATATTGTATTAGATTATGGGACAAAAATAGTTTTCATCGGAGGTTCTGCAAATAGAAAAAGGTACAGTTAGCTGTAAATATGTATAGAATAACACTGAATTTGCTGGCAATACATGAAGAAGATGGTGCAGATAGCTTTGCACTAAACTGCAGAACTGTCTGCAACAAAGTGCATAGCTATCTGCACCAAACCAAACAACAAAAAATGAGGCTTGCATGCCTGTGCATACAAACCTCATTTATCAACACCTATAAATCAATATATTAATAACCGGGATTTTGCATCGCCTGTTTTTCATCGGCAGTCAATGGTGAGCCACTTGAATTTGTGATACCATCGAGGAACGATTGTGGAATAGGACGATAGTAATGTGTATTAGGATCGAATTCGCCTAAGCCTCTGGTTGCACCATCATTAAAGTTGTGCCAGCGGTCGTTCAGCGTTTTTGTACGTGCAAGGTCTTCCCAGCGAAGTAGCTCACCGCAAAGCTCACGGGTTCTTTCGTTTAACAGGAAGCACAACATTTTTTCGGCATTTGAATTGCAGTTCAACAACTGATAGATGATGCCATCTGTCTGCGAATTATATACATCATTTACACTGGTCAGCAACATTTCATTCTTTGTTGAGGCAGTCGTTTCCTGACCTTCCATATTATTCGATTCATAATATGTATTAGTTTCCCAATAAATGGCACCTGCAGCATTAAAACCACCACCTTTACCTGAGCAATAGCTGTTGTTTTTGTAAGATTGTCCGCCATCCACATGTTTCGAACGATCTTCACCATCGGCATAACCACCACGCTGACGAAGTTTATTCATCCACTCAATTGCGTTTGAGTAGTAAGATTCACCTTTACGGATATAAGCTTCGGCAATCATCAGAACATCATCGGCAGAGCGTGCAATGATAGCATCGCGTGTACCAAACTGAGAAGCGATTGAGTTACGATAACCATCACGGAATTTAGATAAAGCAACTGAACGTGCAATCTGGTTTGAATAGTTACCACGACCACCGAAAGTATTCCAGCTCTGTGCTTCACCTTTGAAATAACGAACAAATGTATGCGTGTTACACATTACACCGTTTTTCAGTGCATTGCTTGTAGGATCGTTTACATATTCTTCGAAACGAGTATCACCAGGAGTATTTACCACATATCTGATACCAAGTTCACCAGCATTAAAACGTTTCTCACCGGCACTAACACCAGCAGGTGCATAAGCCATATCGGCATCACTCCATGTTGGCGCACCGTTCTGATTGTTGCTACCATAAGTCGTGATGAATGATTTCCAGAAACGAGAGTCGTTTACACGGTCAAATACCTGCATCGTATATTCTGTTGCACTTGCATAAGAGAATTCACGACCACCAGAAATATCACGTGATGTACCTGCAAGGTTCTGATAAACTGAAGGATAGTATAAATGCATTTGGTTACCATAACGACCCCATGTAGATGCATCGTCAGAGAACTGAGCTGCAAGAATAACTTCACTCACTTTTTCATTGGCACCATTAGGTGAATTGTAGTCCCAAAGTTCAACATAGTCGTTACACAACGGATGCGCAGCCACTACTTCCTCGCCATATTTAATTACCGCATCAAGATCGGCAGAAATATAGCTTCCATTCCAACTGCTGTACAGTTCTGAAGCACGGAACAAATGTGCTTTTGCCAGGAAGTGAGCAGCTGCCCATTTCGTGATTCTACCGGTTTGAGCCGGAGTAGTTGGTAACAGATTATATGCTTCTTCTAAGTCAGAAATAATCTGTGCATACATCTCTTCTTCCGTATTTCTTGTGAAATAATATTCTACACCGGTTGAAGGGTAAAGTTTCAAAGGCACACCGCCAAACTGTTTGGTCAACTCGAAGTAAGCATAAGCTCTAAGGAAATAACCTTCACCTAAACGAGTGCTATAAGTCGGACTACTCTGATTGTAGTACTGAGGCATATTATTAATGATAATATTCGCAGGTTCGATAAGACCATAGTAGTTATCCCACATAGGCTGGTTAGAACCGTTTTCTGCCGAGTTCATGGTAGATCCGTAATGGTTGAAATGCACCATTGTATTGTTGGCATCGGTAAATTCATCTACGCCAAGGTTATGACAATTGATAGCCCAGATATAGTTGAATTTGAACTTCAGCTTCTGATATGCGCCGGTTACAAGATCGTCCAAACCTGCCTGAGTTTTAAAGTAGTCAGTACTGTGTCCGGTAATCAGGTTCTCGTCAAGAAAAGATTCTCTGCAAGAAGTGGTGGCAATAGCCAATGATCCGGTCATTGCCCCTATAATCAATAGTTTATTTAATTTCATAATAATCTGCTTAGTTAAATTAGAATCCAATGTTTATACCCAATACGAAACTCTTCAAAGTAGTACCCGAACCGAAGTTTCTGGTATTGTTATCGTAGTTCATCAAATCTGTATCCAGATAATCGCATTTCTTATAGATAAAGAATGGATTCATGGCCTGTGCATAAATTTTCAGATTGTTGATACCCACTTTCTGCAATTGCTGTGGTGTAAAGTTATAGGCAAGAGAGATATTTCTCATTTTGATGAAAGAACCATCCTGATAGTTCATAGATGAGCTGTAAGTATCGGCAGCCTGTCCGTTAGAACCCGGAGAATAGTAGTAACCATATTCGTTTTCACCTTCAATCCAGTAATCGATGCTGCGTTGCATAAAGCGACCGTCCAGTGTCAAAGCACCATTAGGCACAGTAAACTTCCAGCGTGATACCATAAAGAAAGAAAGTTCGAATTGTTTGTATGTGAAGGTATTCAACCAACCTGCAGTCCATTTTGGACGAACGCTACCTACAATTTTACGGTCGTTATTTGCATCAACTGCACCGTCTTCATTTAAGTCTTTCACTTTGATCTGACCTGGTTTGCGACCATATTTAGCAGCTTCTTCAGCTTCGTCTGTTCTCCAGATGCCATCATAAACATAGTCATAATACACGCCGATTTCCTGACCTACGAACCAACGGTTGTTGATGTCTTCCAAAGCACCGTTTGCCAGTTCATCGATTTTGTTCTTGTCTTTTGACCATGTAAATGTAGTCGACCATGAGAAATCTTTGATCTGTACAGGAATAGCATTCAACTGCAAGTCGATACCCCAGCCAGAAGTTCTACCTACGTTAGCAAAAGTAGATGTATAACCAGTTAACGATGGGATAGTAGCACCTAATAAAAGGTCTTTAGTTTTAGTTTTATAGTAGTCGATGCTACCGTTCAGTCTGTTGTTCAGGAATCCATAGTCCACACCCACATTATACTGAGTTGTTTTTTCCCAGCTCAGCTTTTCGTTAGCCATTTTTGCAATGTTAGAAGAAGCCTGTGATGGGTCAGAAGGTACATAACCGATGGTTGAGTCAGTTTGTCCCCAGTTGTAATACAATGCTGTAATAGCACCTTTTGTGGCATATGGAGAAATCGCAGCATTACCAGTGATACCGGCACCAAAACGAAGTTTCAGCTGATTTACCCATTTTACGTTTTTCATAAAATCTTCCTGATCGATACGCCATGCTACTGCACCTGATGGGAAGTTAGCCCATTTATGACCCGGAGCCAACTGTGAAGCACCGTCCCAACGAATAGAAGCAGTCAATAAATATTTGTCGGCATATGAATAGTGCAAACGACCCATATACGAAACCATCTGCTTTTCTGTAAGACCGGTTCCAAAGGCGTTCAGCGTACCTGCTGATGACATATTATACCACAATTCTTCCGGAGTTGCTACGTTTACAGCGCGCATATTCGAGCTTTCATAATGATATTTAGAAGCCGATTGCATCAAAGTCAGATTGATGTTATGTTTCTGTGCGATAGTTCTGTTATAATAAATCAGGTTATCGAGTGTCCATGAACGTGTTTGCTCGTTACCATATCTTGCCTGGTTGTTACCGTCACCATTGATACCATCGGCAGCATTGGCCACACCGGTAGTATAGTATGTAAACTCAGGACCGAACTGGAAGCGATAAGAAAGACCTTTCAATGGTGACCACATTTCACCAAAATCAAGGTGTGCATACATGCTACCCATAGCACGGAAAGTCTGGCGTTTATTCTTGTTGTACATCAACTCGTTGATAGGGTTGATGATATTTACATCACCATTCGGATTTCTGATAAACTCACCGTTTTCATCGTAAGGAACAGTCCATGGCAACATGCTTTGTAAAGCGCTGTATAAATCGCCCGAACCAGTTGTCGATTTTGTGAAGCTGTAACCATAATCCTGATCTGCAAAAGAACCATTAATTGTTGTACCGATTTTCGCCCATTTAGTCGGACTGATATCTAAATTCACTTTCAATGTATAACGCTGATATTTCTGACCCGGTTGTACACCTTTCTGATCAAGGAAACCAAAAGAAGTATATCCGGTCATCTTTTCTGTACCACCCGATGCACTGATTACGTGTTCCTGAGTGAAACCATTTCTTTTACCATAGTCAGACCAGTTATATGAACCTACTTTCGAAGGATCATAAACACCATTTGACCATGCCTGATCAATGTTAGCCCATGAAGCTGCAATACTACCAAACAAAGCACGGTCAGCTTCGTAAGTTGGAGTTGCAGAACCATAGTTACCATAATTGTAGTTAGCAAGACGAGCATAATCCAACCATTCAGAGGCGTTCATCATCTTGGTAACATCATGTAGCTTTTCAAAAGTAAATGTACCGGCATACTCAATGTTCAGATTACCCTGAGTACCTCTCTTAGTTGTAACAAGAATAACCCCATTGGCACCGCGCGAACCATAAATAGCTGTTGCAGAAGCATCTTTCAGGATATCGATAGATTCAATATCGGCAGGATTAATGTTCTCGATACCGCCATTCTGGATAACCATACCATCGACTACATAAAGCGGAGAGTTACTGGCACTGATAGAACGCTGACCACGGATATTGATGCCCCCTACTTCACCGGGACGCTGGCTCGATGTGATATCCACACCGGCAGTCTTACCCTGCATACCTTCGAGGGCATTTTTCACCGGCATAGCGCTTAGCTCTTTCGAACCAACACGAGCCATGGCACCGGTAACATCGCTTTTGCGCTGTACACCATAACCTACTACTACAACTTCATCAATTTGTTTTGAATCTTCCTGAAGTGAAATGCGTAAACGTGTTTTTCCCGCAACAGGAACATTTGAAGTGATATAACCTATATACGAAACTACAAGAGTAGCGTTATCGGGCACATTTGTAAGACTAAAATTACCATCAAGGTCAGTAACTGTACCATTTGTTGTGCCCCGTACCAATACACTGGCTCCGATCAGTGGATCACCAAGAGGATCTATTACTATACCCGATATTGTTTTATTTTGTGCACTAACAGATATTGCCACAAAAGAAAACAAGAGAGCTAAGAAAATCTGCTGCACCTTTTGTAAAGGATTTGACAGATTTGCACCTTTGCTGTTTTTCATAAATTTAATATTAAGTTTAACATAGTTTTTAATAAATATCTAAAGTTAACGTGGTTTTCAGATTTATCGGGGGCTGTAAATCTTATGCAAATATATCTCCTGACTATATTTTATACCATGTATAATGATACAGATACATAGAAAATAAGACATGTAACATCTAACAAACTGTCCCAGGAGGCTTTAAAAGAGTATTTGAAATGGAATTTCTATTTTTGTGCAATTGAGAAGACCAAAACACCTGCAGTAGGAATTGTAGTTTCGCCAATGAGTACTTCGCTTCCTTTAGGTAAGGTAAAGTCATAAGGTTTATCACCATAATTCAATACAATACCCATTCCATTCCTATACTCCATTGTCACTCCATAAGGCAAGTCCATCAAAGAAACATTCTGAGCTTCATAAACATTCTTCAGGATGTCTTTTTCAAGAATACCATCATGAGTATCAACACCGACATAAGTAACTGTTCCTTTGCCCAGACGACGGGTAGTTATTGCCGGTTTGCCCTCATAAAATTCATCTTTATAAGTAGCCAGCACTTTCGATTCTTTTCCGGGAATTAAAACCTCACCCCATGTATTCCATGTATATTCATTGCCATTCATCACAACTTTACCGGGATCTTCAGGTAAAAGCAGGTCATAAAACTCCATTTCATTACCGGTCAGATTGTCAATCATCGATCCGAACGGACGTTCGGGCAATCTTCCGTAACGATCTTTATGGGCTGTACGGCAAGTAAGAATCAGGTTACCACCATTCTCTGCATAGTCTATCCAGCGCTGAACTAAAGCCTCATCTGCGAGCTGATAAGCAGGAACGATAAGGAAAGGGTAAGCAGTGAAATCTTTAGATTCATCGATAAAATCGACCGGTGCACCAAATGATTTCAGCGCTTTATAATATTTATCAATATGCCCGAATGTATCCCAGGTTTTATTTTGCTTCTGGCGTTCGATGCTCCATGAGTTTTCATGGTTGAAAAGAATAGCAGCCTGACGATTTGTGTATTCTGCAGGTTTTACTTCACGTGCGATATTCCGTTGACGCAAATCAGCGATTTCATCAATAAACTGCTTAAACTCATATCCACCGGGAGTCACAGTTATACCATCTGTTCCCACTATACCATAATGATATTGCTCAGTGCCATAAAGCGGCTGACGGTAGCGATAGGTACAAACAAAATCGCTGCCACCGGCAAATACACTCCATAACCAAAGGCGAACCGCACCCGGCAATGGCTGCGGATTGATACTACCCCAGTTCACTTGTCCGGGCTGTAGCTCCATCACACCATATGTGCCCTGAAACGGACGGAAAAAATCGTTTGCCATAGCAATGCGCAAAGGATTACCTACACGATATCCCCTTCTGCCAACACCCTCATTATCGCCATAAACCATATAACGGGTATAGCACTGAAAATCGAGTTCAGGACTGCCTCCAATGTGGCCTTCATCGTAATTAGGTATATAATTAGTAATCACCCACTGGTCTTTTGAATGCTTCTTGATGATTTTAGCCTGTTCATCCATGAAACCATTGGTTTGTGAAGCGGCAAATCGTCTGTAATCCAGAATCTGATGATGATTCATAAACATCTGCGCTGTTTTAGGAAGAGTAATTTGATTGAAGTCCGCATAAACCTCGCTCCAGAAAGCTGTACCCCATGCATCATTCAATGCAGAAATATCGTTACCATATTTATTACGCAGAAACTCACGGAAAGCTTGTTCGGCAGCCGGATTATAATCGAACTGAACAGCAGGTTCATTATCCAATTGCCACCCCATGATGCGGGAATCTTTACCATAATGTTTCGCCAGTTTGTCTATCATTTTATAAGAAAGTTCACGATAGACAGGCGATGCAAAAGAAGCATGCTGACGTGCACCATGATCGAGCACGATACCATCTTCCTGCTTCACTAAAATTTCAGGGTATTTGCGGCTCATCCATACCGGCGGTGTTGCTGTAGAAGTACACATTACCACTTTCAGTCCATGCTTATCGGCAAGAGCTACTGCTCTGTCGAGCCAGTCGAAATCGTATTTTCCTTCTTCAGGTTCAAGTTGCGCCCATGCAAATTCTGCAAAGTGCGTAAACTCAAAACCGAGTTCCTTCATTTTTATAAAGTCGCGTTCCCACTGATCTTCATTCCAGTGTTCAGGGTAATAATAAACGCCTGTCAAAGTCAGGTCATTATCATTGAACCATTTTTGTTGTTGCCCGTGAGTTATTCCGGTTATAAAACAGGAGAATAAAACCGCTAAGATTGTCTTCTTCATTTTTGTGCTATTATTCATAATATATGATTGAGGTTTACCACTACAAAATTAGAAGACGCTGAACTCTCTGCTTTGTATCCGCGTACAGATAAATGGAAAAAAGTACATAAGTGTGAATTTGTACACTTAATTTCCATTGGTTTGTATCATGCTACATTTATATATATAGTATAAATCCTAAATTTGCATTATTCAATTAAATCTGAAATTCCATGAACGCACGATTCACATTTTGCCTCTTTGCCATATGGTTTACATTCACACTGAATGCTCAAACTTATAAATTCGATTTTACCAATAATAAAACAGTTAAAGCAGGTTATCAAAAAATAACTCCGGCAAATATCTATTCAGAAGAAACAGGATATGGTTATGATTTGGGATTCCTGCCTGATGAAAAGAATGGTACACCATTTTTCTTTTCGGTGAAAGTACCGGATGGGAATTATAAGATGACAGCCGTTGTCGGTAGGAAGAAAGTAAAAAATCATACGACTATTCGCGGAGAATCGCGCCGCTTACTTTTTGAAAATGTGATTACACAAAAAGGTCAGACAGATACGTGTATTTGTATCATCAACAAAAGGAATCCACAAATCGGCGATGATGAATGGGTAAATATTAAACCACGTGAAAAGAGTAAACTGAACTGGGATGATAAACTGACGCTTGAATTTAATGGTGATCAACCGGTTATCTCAGAACTTATTCTCGAAAGAGTCGATGGTGTTCCAACGATATTCCTTTGTGGAAATTCTACTGTAGTCGATCAGGAAGAAGAGCCCTGGGCCAGTTGGGGACAAATGATTCCCCGCTTTTTTGATGATCAGGTTTGTTTTGCTAACTATGCAGAATCAGGTGAATCGGCTAATACATTTATTGCTGCTAAACGATTAAAAAAGATACTGACTCAAATGAAACCGGGAGATTATATCTTTATTGAGTTCGGACACAATGATCAGAAGCAAAAAGGACCCGGCATCGGTGCATACTATTCGTTTATGATGAATCTAAAAACATTTATCGATGAGGCGCAAAGTCGCGGAGCCTATCCGGTTCTGGTCACTCCCACCCAACGCCGCAGTTTTGATGAGAACGGAAAGATCAAAGATACACACTTAGATTATCCGGATGCCATGCGATGGCTGGCAGTGAAGGAGAATATTCCACTCATCGATTTACATGCTATGACACGTATATTATATGAATCTCTTGGCGTTGAAGATTCGAAAAAAGCTTTTGTTCATTATCCGGCAGGCAGCTTCCCGAATCAGACAAGCGACTTAGCAGATAATACTCATTTCAATCCTTATGGTGCTTACCAAATTGCCAAATGTGTGATCGAAGGAATTAAAGAGGCAGACCTACCAATTACAGCGCATCTCAGAAAATATATTCAACACTATTCACCGGCACAGCCTGATGATTTCAACACTTTCATCTGGCACGATAGTCCGTTCATTGATATGATAAAACCTGATGGAAATTAATTGTTGAATTCAGATATTACTTTTACTCCGATAGGCAGAAGGCGATAAATCAGTAATCTTTCTGAACTGAGTATTAAAGTGAGAAAATGTATTGAAACCAACCCGGAAAGATATTTCGGTGACACTCAATTCTGTGTTCTTTAATAATTGACACGCCTTTTCTATACGTAACCGATTGACAAATTGAAATATTGTATAGCCTGATCGTCTTTTAAAAGCTCTGCAAAGTGCTGCAGGGTTTTGACTGGCATAGGCAGCCACATCTTCCAGCCTAAACTCTTCCTGAAAATGGGTATATAGATAATCGAAAGTCCGCTCTACAGAATTTTGTTGAATACTCGTTTTCATTTCAGTCGTAGCTTCCATATCGGCAACAAGATTCTTCACATTATTCTCATTTTTCAAAAGATGCAACACTTCGAACAGATAGCATATTCGCTGAAAACCTTCTGCTTTTTTTAGCTTATTACATATACGTATTATTTTCTTTATTAAAGTAGAAGATGAGAATAGATATCCCTGCCGGCTTTTCTTTATAAATTCTGCCTGAGAATGAAGTTCAGGAATATCATTGCACCAATAAAGACTTTTATAAGGAATATGTAGAAGAGTTGCTTTTATATTCTCAGAAAACGTTGCTACTCCATGAGGCAGATCACTACCAAACATAATCACCGCCCCACTTTCGACTTTATGGAGAATACAATTCACCATAAACTCTACTTCTCCCTTCTCAATCATGACAATCTGAAGTGAGTTATGCTGATGATAGCCTTTAGTAGAATGTTCAGGGGTTTTAGTAAAACTGAGCATTTCGACCTGAACTACATCTGAGATATGATCTGCGACAGGATGTTTCATTAATTCCTTCCTCATAAATGCAAATATAGTATATATCTCTGCAAATATAATGAATCATATAATGATTAACTGATTGTAATTTTGCATCAAAAATAAAAGCATCATGAAAAATCTGTATCAACTAAATATTACATTAATCATTATATCGGTATTGATAGTTGTAAGTTCTGTTTTACTTGAGTGTATCGGAGGGAATGATTTTATGAACATCACCTTCAAAACATGGGTATGGTTACATATTATTATTTGCACCATATTCATGCTACTTGTTTTCAATCATCTGGTTTTACACTGGGGTAAAGTGAGCAACTGGTTCAAAAAAGTGCATACACTTCATTCCAAACCAACTAAATGGTTAAGCTGGCTTTCTTTGATTACTTTTATAACTGGTATCATTGCAGCCATCATGTTTATCAGTGAAGAAGACCATAACCCTTTCGGCGGAATACATGGAAAGTTCGGTTTGATTGTTATAATCCTTTTTATATTTCATCTCAAAAAAAGAATAAAATGGTTTAAAGGACGTAAGAGTGGAAAGGCGTTTCATCCGTTGATCAATGAAGAAATATGCATAAAGTGTGGAAAGTGTGTGAAGAAATGTCCGGCACAGGTATTCGAAAAAGAGGAAAAGCAAATTATCATTGCCAAACCTGAGTTCTGCCTTCAATGTATGAAATGTGTAAAACTATGCCCTAAAAAAGCAATAAACTAAGAAAAAACATAAAAACAGAAATGCCCCTTAAAAATCAGATTCTGAACTTTCGAGGGACATTCTTTCTTATATAATCTCACATATATAATTAATTCTCCATCCGATATTCATTGGGAGTTACGCCAGTACGCTTTTTAAACAAACGACTGAAATATTGTGGATATTCGAATCCAAGTTCATAAGCTATCTGACTGATTGATTTGTCTTTCTCGAACATCTTCTCTTTAGCCACTTCTATCAAACGAAATTGTACATGTTCCTGTGCACTTTTACCTGTTTCTTTTTTAACCAGGTCTCCTAGATAATTAGGTGACAAATGCAATTTATCAGCACAATATTTTACAGTAGGAAGCCCTTCTGTTTGGGGCAGATCAGATTTAAAATATTCATTTAGTACACGTTCGAAACGGCTCAATATATCGCTGTTTACATGGCTTCGTGTAATAAACTGCCGGTCGTAAAAGCGGGTACAATAATTAAGAAACAGCTCAATATTGGAGACAATAAGACGCTGTGAATGTTTATCTATACCATGAGCAAGTTCAGATTGAATATTCTGAAAACATTCAAGAATTATACGTCTTTCATCCTCAGAAAGGTGTAGTGCCTCGAATACTTCATATGAAAAGAATGTATATTCCTTAATCGCTTTTCCCAGTGCTGTACCACGTATTAAGTCAGAATGAAACATAAGTGCCCATCCTTTAGGTTGATGAGGTAAACGGTTTTCTATACGAATGACCTGATCTGGAGCAACAAATACCAGCGTTCCTTCCTGATAGTCATAATAATTGCGACCATATTTAAGATCACCACACTTCTGATCTTTTAAAAACACCGTATAATATCCAAAACTATGTCCATCAGGAAAATCACCTTTATGATAACTCTTCGAGAAGTCTACAACAGTTACCAATGGGTGAAGTGTTTCAACGCCCATAATTTTATTGTATTCATCTATTGTATTAAATTTGTGTATATCTTCCATCTTTAAACAGTTTTATTATAACACAAAGATAAACTATTCTAAAGATTAAAACCTATATCATCTTCATTATCTGTAATTTGTATACAACATTCAGTAATTTGTATAGACTTGTAGTATAGAGTTTTAGCGGTTCAGTAATATGTATACAATCTTCCGTAAATAGTGTAATTTCAATAGTCATAACTGTCTATATATTTGCAATGTGAATATTAAATTTTATTACAGTAATACATAACAATCTCAATTATATGAAAATCTTATCTATTGCAATTCTTTTAATGATCGTTCCCTTCTGTGGAATTGGAGCACAAACTTCCTCTGGTAAAAAAGTACTTGTGACCTATTTTTCAGTTCCCGAAACTGATGGAGTTGATGCATCTACAGGAGCCAGTCGCATTATTAAAGAGAATAAAGTAGTGGGTACAACTGAATATATAGCCCAACTCATTGCCAACTCAACCGGTGGTCATCTGTCCGAAATCAAAACGGTTAATCCATACCCCACCCATTCTCATAAAGATCTGATCGATTTTGCCAAGAAGGAAGCCGAAAGCAAGATTAATCCACAAATTGCAAATAAAATTGCAAACTTCAATGACTACGATGTAGTATTTATTGGCTACCCAAACTGGTGGTACGATATGCCTCGCGTTATCTATACATTATTAAATGACTACGATTTTAGTGATAAAACAATTATTCTCTTTTGCACCCATGGCGGTAGCGGTTTCTCACAATCTGTAGAAACGATAAAGAATTTAGAGAAAAATGCCACTGTGATCAATATGCCGGCAATTTCACGTAATAGAGTCGAAAGTGCTAAAGAAAGTATTGAGAAGTGGCTAAAGAATAATGATTTAAGCAAATAAAAGATATCTATCTATTAAGGAAACAGTTGGAGCAGGAGTTTTTAAGTTTCATAGTGAATGCATATATTGTTAGT
>CAMTOS010000012.1 GCA_947074195.1 uncultured Bacteroides sp. | reverse complement strand
CTTCAGATTGCATTTCCTGTACCAACACTGTTTCGCCGAAGATGTTTTTACGTCCAGCAGCAGCCCATTCGTCTACGTACTCAGCCATAGTCGAAGAAGGAGTGATAGGATAAATCGCAGCTACTTCCGAGAACATATACGAGATATGTGCAGCAGCCTGATTACCATCACAAGTGATGAATTTCTTCTGTTTAGTCATAACGATAAATTAATATTAGGTAAATAATTCAACTTTCTATATTTAATAGAGGAATCCGAACATCCATAAAGGAATCTGGTTTCCACGTCCTATTTCAGCTTTATGTAGTGCATAAATTGTACCCGGGGTGTTCTTAATTTTCATTCCCTCGGTACATACTTTAAAAGGCAAATCATCATCAACCATGAAAGTGATGTTTTTGTCTCCTTTATGTACTTTATGATCTTTCCACAGAGTGTTAGCGAAATAGGTTTCAATCACTTCTGCTTCTTCTACCTGAAGCTGATTGAAAGAATAGATGAGGTTAGAGTTGTGCAACATAATCTTCGAGGGTTTCTTTGGGAAATCCTCATCGGCTGGATATACAAGATTTATCAGGCGTGCATCAGCCAGATATTTAATGTAATTCATTACCGTAGCTCTCGACGTTTGTATCTCGTTGGCCAGCTGGCTCACATTCGGAGCTTTCGGACCTTCGGTTGCCAGCATATAGAGAAGTTTCTTGATTTTTGGAAGATACTTTAATTCTATCTGCTTGATAAGCAAAATGTCTACCTCTATCATCATGTTCATGGTTTTAAGAAGATTTTCCGAAAAATTGCGTTTCTCAAGGAAAAATGGGTAAAAACCATGATGTAAGTAGTCTTGAAAGTGATCGAGCGGACGTACTTTTGAAAGTATGCCTTTTGCAATCTGTTCGTGCGAAGTGAGCAATTCTTTTAGGGAATAAGCTCTGAATTTCATACCGGTTTGCAGGTTCAGATATTCACGGAAAGAGAAACCACGAAGATTATAACTTTTTACAATATCTCCGAGTTCAAGATTTTCTTCTTTCAGTCGCATTACCGATGAACCGGTAAACACAATTTTCAGTTCGGGAAAACGGTCGTAACAGATACGGAGTTCTTCACTCCATCCCGGATACTTAAATACCTGGTCGATAAGTAAAACCTTACCGCCCTGACGAACGAATTTTTCCGCAAAATCTACAATTGAATGACCAGAGAAATAGAAATTGTTCATATTTATGAACAAACACGAGCGGTCTGTGCCAAATTTCTCTTTGGCATACTGAAGCAAAAAGGTAGTTTTACCAACACCTCGTGTGCCTTTTATACCTATTAAACGGTCACTCCAGTCTATTTCGTCCATTAAATCACGACGAACGGGCGCCTGCGTGTGTTCAACAAGATATGCGTGTGTGCGGTAAAATGATTCCATCTTTTCTTAACTATTTAGCGGGGCAAATATAGTTCTTTTTCTGATAATTGCAAAGTAGACATTGCAAAATATGGAATAAAATGCAGGAAATCGAATAGAAATATTAAATCCGGGGGGAAGTGGACTTTTTCGGTTCAAAAATAGAGAGTATTATGAATATAAACTGCATTAAAAACGATAATATTTCACAATATAGCTTTCGTTGTATTACAGATAAAAGATGCTCATGCATAGAATGAGTTAAAGCTGGTGAAGATCTGATTAACATTTATTTGATTTAGTGCATACCCCTCTGCACTAAAATGCATAGCCTTCTGCAACAAAGTGCATAGCCTTCTGCACTAAAGTGCAAAAGGGGTGGCAACAAACCGTTTAAAGCGTGGCTGTCTTTTTTGTATGTATTTTGGTGTAATCAGTGGATATAACTCCATGAAAAGCATAACGATCTGAAATATGTTCTTATTTTTGTAACACAATTACCCTCAGGATATTGAAAAGAACGAAAAACATGATGTTGAAAACAGAATTTGCATGCTTCCCCCGATTTAACTTTGCATTGCAGCAAAGTGGTGTACAACTTATTCAGAACTTAAGTATAACAAACGAAACAGATGCCGGTCTAAATGATTTAGTGATAACCATAAAATCGGAACCGCAGTTTTTTGAGCCAAAACAGATCAGGATTGCTGAAATTCCGGCAAATTGTACATTTAAAGTGAAAGATTGCGACATAACTACCGATGCAAAATTTCTGCGTGAACTCACGGAAAGTATCAATGGTGAAATCACGATCAATATTAATCAGGACGAAACTCAACTCTTTTCTGATAAATATCACATCAATATTCTGCCTTTTGATTATTGGCCGGGCATCAATGTCCTTCCTGGTTTGCTGGCATCTTATGTTATTCCTAATTATCCGGCTATCTCGCAAATTTTGTTTTCTGCCGCCCAGATTCTGAAAGAATGGACAGGAAATTCGGCACTCGATGAATATCAGAGTCGTAATCCGGATCGGGTACTGAAACAAATGGCCGCCATTTATGAAGCGATATGTAGGCTGAATATAATCTATTGCACACCACCGCCAAGCTATGAAGAAGCCGGACAACGCATCAGATTGTGCGATATGCTTATATCCGACAGGTTGGGTACTTGTCTGGATATGGCTTTGCTCTATGCGGCTTGCCTCGAGGCAGCAGGAATTCATCCGCTTATTGTCCTGATTCAGGGACATGCTTTTGCTGGCGGGTGGCTGATTGATGATACTTTCCCGGATAGTATAAATGATGATGTATCGGTACTTCTCAAAAAGATGGCCGATGGCATTAATGATATCGCTTTTATCGAAACGACTTGCATGAATGAAGGTAAGAATTGCAGTTTCGATCGGGCACAGAAAATAGCCATCGATCATTTGATGAATACGGATAAGTTTATCTTCTCTATTGATGTAAAGCGTTCGCGACTGGCGCGCATTTTGCCTTTGCCCTTATTTGGTGGTCGCAATGAATTGACATCGGGTAATGAGCCGACTACGGAGTCTGACAATTCCTCTGTTATTCCTGAAGAAATAAATCGGGATACAAAGAATCTGGCTCCGGTTTCAACTGATATTACCAAGAAGAGGGTTTGGGAAAGAAAACTTCTCGACCTGAGTTTACGCAATAATCTGCTAAACATTCGTCTGACCCGAAATACGCTGCAACTGATATCGGTCTCGCTGAACAAACTGGAAGATGCACTGGCCGATGGAAGCTCGTTTCAGATTCTGGCTAAACCCGGTGAGTGGACGAACGAGAAAATAGAGAATGGCATTTATCAGGCGGTAAGTCAAACCGATCCTTTGCTGGAGCTTATCCGTCTGGATTTGTCGAAAGGAAAATTGCGCTGCTATCTCACTGAAACCGATCTGAAAAAATCGCTGACGAATCTTTATCGTAATTCCCGCTTATCACTGGAAGAGAATGGAGCCAATACGCTATATCTGGCGTTAGGGTTATTAAAATGGTATGAAACAGATGCCAGTGAGCGACCTCGCTATGCACCGATTTTATTATTGCCGGTAGAAATAGTCCGCCGCTCGGCAGCTATGGGATACATCATTCGTTCGCGCGATGAAGATTTACTGATGAACATTACTTTACTGGAAATGCTTCGTCAGGATTTCAATATTAATATTAACGGACTCGAGGAATTGCCCAAAGATGAAAGTGGGGTAGATGTGAGCCTGATCTTTAATATCATTCGCCGTCAGATTATGACGAAGAAGGGTTGGAATGTAGAGGAACAGGCGATACTTGGAATTTTCTCTTTCAGCAAGTTTATTATGTGGAATGACATTCACAATAACAGCGATAAACTATGCGAAAACGATATTGTAAATAGTCTGATGTCGGGAAAGCTGGAATGGGAGGTGGATGATATTCAGCATTTCGATCTGGACAAGACTTTCAAACCATCGGATATTGCGTTGCCGGTTAGTGCCGACTCTTATCAGATTGAGGCAGTTTGCAATGCCGATGCCGGAAAGAGTTTTATACTTCATGGCCCTCCTGGTACGGGTAAATCGCAGACCATTACCAATATTATTGCCAATGCATTATATAAAGGTAAGCGTGTGCTTTTTGTGGCCGAAAAGATGGCAGCACTTTCAGTGGTGCAAAAGCGATTAAGCGATATCGGATTGGGGGCTTTTTGTCTGGAACTTCACTCCAATAAAGCGCTGAAAAGTGTTGTGCTCGATCAGTTGCGAAAGACCACAGAAGTAACGCGTATCACGGAACCTGAATCTTTTGCTGTTATGGCCGATAAGATTTTTGAGGTTCGTTCTGAGCTGGCGCATTATGTGGAGTTGCTGCATACGAAACAGCAAGCTGGTGTATCTTTATATAATGCATTGTATGGATATTACCGCGAAAGCGAGTTGACCGATGAAGTCTTTGCTTTTACTCCATCTTTTGTAAAATCGCTTACGAAAGAACGATTGACGCTGCTGACTGAAATTGTGGAGCAGATGCAGTCGGTGATTGATGTCTGCCAGACCATCAGTGAACATCCGCTTCGCGAATTTTCTATGACTGAATTTACGCTTTCCGGTAAAGATGAACTGAATGCATTGTTGCTGAAACGGTTTGATCTGATACATTCGCTGCAAAATATTTTGCCGGATATTCTCCGGATTTTCAATGAACACATTGCCTGCAATTCGCTCTCTTTTATGGACGATCTTCATGAAGTGGTGAAGTTGCTGCAAAATAAACAGCTCTTCCATAAATATTATAAGGAAGAGAATATTGCCGAAATGGAAGAGAAGATGAATGAACTTCTTTTGCATGGACGACGCTCATCGACTTTAAAAGATGAGGTGACGCAGAATTTTGATGATGAGATTCTGGGGATTGAAGCGAAAGAATTGCTTCAGTTTTACAGAGAGAATCAGTTTAAATGGTTTCTGCCGAGATACCTGAATCGACGTAAAACGATGAATGTCCTGAATCGGTTTGCCAAACAACAGAAGGTCGATTTTAAACAGATAGAACCACTATTGAAATCGGTCATCGATTATCAGTCTGAAACGGAATACCTGGCCGGACTGGATGAATATGATAAAACCTATTTCGGCTCGCTTTGGGAGAAGTGGGATGAGATAGAAGATGGTGTTGCCACAGCTGTTTTGATTAATGATCTGTTGTTGAATATTTCGGGCAATTTTGCTTTGACTAAAAATGCGCGTCATGCTTTATCAGAAAAATTAAGCGATGGCATGAAGTCATTTCTTGCTTTGTACGGAGATAAATTACAGCAGATTGACCAGACATACCGCACCTTAAAAGAGCTGGATGAAGATATCATGAATCGCTTCGAAATAGAATGGAAGGGTTGTGATGATAATCTTTCTGATTGCCTGTTGCTGACACAGCGCTGGATTGATCATATTGATATGCTTAAAGACTGGTCGAACTGGAACAGAATTAAAGTGAAAGCAGTTGATGCAGGTCTCGAAGATTTTACCGATTTTATTTCCGGGCATGAAAACTTGCCGGTGAAATCGCTGTTCCTGAAAAGCGTTTATAAGCTGATTATTCAAAATACGATTGACGCCTCGCCGGAATTGTCGCAGTTTTCCGGTAAACTGTTTGAGGATAGAATCGCTAAGTTCAGACAACTAACGAAAGATTTTGAGGAGTTGATGCGGAAAGAACTTTATGCGATGCTGGCTTCGCGAATACCATCTTTTGTACGCGAAGCTTCGCAAAGTTCAGAAGTCGGAATTCTGCAGCGGGCCATCAATAACAAGGGTAGGGGCATTTCTATTCGCCGTTTGTTTGATTCTATTCCTTCATTACTTCCAAGACTGACACCGTGCATGCTGATGAGTCCGATTTCGGTTGCTCAATATCTGGATGCCGGGAATAATAAATTCGACCTGGTGATTTTCGATGAAGCTTCTCAGGTGCCGACGTGCGATGCCGTGGGTGCAATAGCCCGTGGTAAACAGGTGATAGTGGTGGGTGACCCGAACCAGATGCCGCCAACGAGTTTCTTCTCTACGCAATCGGTCGATGAAGAGAATATGGATATGGAAGATCTGGATAGTATTCTGGAAGATTGCATTGCTTTATCTATTCCGTCAAGCCGCCTGCTTTGCCATTATCGCAGTCGCCATGAGAGTCTGATTGCTTTCAGCAACTCGCAATTCTATGAAAACAGATTGCTGACTTTCCCTTCGCCCGATAATATTGAGAGTAAAGTTACTTATCAGTGGATAGACGGATATTATGATAAGGGCCGTACCCGGCAAAATATGGCCGAGGCGGAAGCGATTGTCAGAGAAATTACCGAACGTTTGTATGATACAGAACAGGCAGATAAAAGTATTGGGGTAATCACTTTTAGTATTGTGCAGCAATCGCTGATTGAAGATTTGCTGATGGATGCATTTGCTCTCGATGCTCGTCTGGAAGAACTGGCTATGAATCGTCCTGAACCAATCTTTATAAAGAATCTGGAAAATGTGCAGGGGGATGAACGTGATGTAATTCTGTTTTCTATTGGTTACGGACCGGATAAGGATGGCAAAATCAGTCTGAATTTTGGTCCGCTAAACCGTGAGGGTGGCTGGAAGCGACTAAATGTGGCGGTATCACGTGCCCGCTATGAAATGAAGATATTCTCAACGTTGCGTTCCGATCAGATTGATTTGGCACGCACCTCATCCCGTGGCGTTTCAAGCCTGAAAGTCTTCCTGGAATTTGCAGAAAAAGGAAGTCGCTTTATCAGTTCAATTCAGACATCTGTTCCTCAACGCCCGGCCTCACTGGTCGATTGCATTGCGGCAAAAATACGCTTGAAAGGTTTTGAGGTAGATACATCGGTAGGTACATCGGGCTTCAGAATAGATATTGCGGTTATCGACCCGGAGAAAAAGGATACTTATCTTTTAGGAATTCTGTGCGATGGTGAGAATTATCGTGCATCGCGCACCGTACGCGACCGTGAAGTGATTCAACAAAAGGTGCTTCGTGAGTTGGGCTGGCGAATTCATCGCATCTGGGCACTCGATTGGTTTGAAAATGAAGAAAAAGTTCTCGAAGAAATTATCGGCTTGCTTTCATCGGATGAAACTATTCTGGAAGATGAAGTTCAGGAAGTGCAGGTTAATGAAATGGAGATGCAATTTAAATCGTCGTTGCCGGAAGATAAAACTGAGAAAGAAACTGAGGTGCTGTTATTGCCGGTATTAAATAGTTACCGGACAGAATACACTCCTTATGAGGTAGTGAAGTGCAATATCAATCCTTCTGAATTTACTAATTCGCACTGGAACTCGAAAGTGCGCAAACAAATTATGGATGTAATTGCGATGGAGGCGCCAATTAGTAAAGAACAGCTGTACAAACGGGTACTCGATATCTGGGGGATTTCTCGCCGGGGTGCGCGTATCGATATTCATTTTGAGGATATCATGGCGCCGTTGGGTATCCAGCAAACGAATGGAGTCGATACGGTTTTCTTCTGGCATAAAAGTCAGAATCCTGTGGAATATATGCACTATCGCAGCTATCTGACAAATGCACTGGATATTTCACCCGAAGAAATAAGTGTGGCTGTAAAAGAAATTGTGGAGCAGGAGATTGGATTAACACGCTTCGATCTGATTCGCGAAACTGCCCGTTTATTCGGTTTTACACGTATAGGCAACAATGTGGAAGCGGCTATGAACGCCGGAATTGATAAAGCTATTGAACGCGGGTTTATAAAAGAAGAAAATGACCGCGTGAGTCTGAATAGTTGATCTGATTTAATTGATAACTCTGAAGAGTTCTGGTCAGTACATTATAGAGCAAAAAAATAGCGTTTCTTCGTAAAGAGGAAACGCTATTTTTATTGTTATATTATAAAGATTATAATAAGAAGCCAAGCAAAATACCGGCTGCTACTGCAGAACCGATTACACCTGCTACGTTAGGACCCATTGCATGCATCAGCAAATAGTTGGTTGGATCATATTCCAAACCTACTACCTGAGAGATACGTGCCGAGTCGGGCACAGCAGATACACCGGC
This sequence comes from uncultured Bacteroides sp., assembly GCA_947074195.1. Classification (GTDB taxonomy): domain Bacteria; phylum Bacteroidota; class Bacteroidia; order Bacteroidales; family Bacteroidaceae; genus Bacteroides. The sequence continues at coordinate 38,748 of CAMTOS010000012.1, read as the reverse complement.
ATTACCGATAAGTGGGTTGATCTTATTGTCCTTACCTAAGAACAGGTTGAACAGTTTCACGAAAAGTACACCTGATGTAGTTGCGATTACGAATGACAATGCACCCAACAAGAAGATCTTGATTGAATCCCAGCTCAGGAACTCAGATGCCTGAGTTGAAGCACCTACAGTCAGACCAAGAAGGATAGTGATTGTATCGATAAGCGGACCACGTGCAGTTTCTGCCAAACGACGGGTTACACCACTTTCTTTAATAAGATTTCCGAAGAAAAGCATACCCAACAATGGTAAACCAGAAGGTACTAAGAAAGTAGTAAGCAACAAACCAACGATTGGGAAGATCACCTTTTCAGTGTGAGAAATCACACGGGGAGGTTTCATGCGGATCAAACGTTCGTGTTTGGTAGTCAACAGTTTCATGATAGGTGGCTGAATTACCGGAACCAAGGCCATATAAGAGTAGGCCGAGACCGCAATAGCCCCCATCAGGTTAGGCGCAAGTTTGGACGAAAGGAAGATCGCGGTAGGACCATCGGCACCACCAATAATACCAATCGCACCGGCCTGCATAGGATTAAAGCCTAATGCAAGGGCAATCATATAAGCACCGAAAATACCAAACTGAGCAGCAGCACCGATCAACATCAACTTAGGATTAGAGATCAATGCCGAGAAGTCGGTCATTGCCCCGATTCCGAGGAATATGAGCGGTGGATACCAGCCGGAGGTTACCCCTCCATAGAGTATATTCAATACAGAACCTTCTTCATAAATACCAATTTTTAGTCCGGCATCCATATTAAATGGAATATTACCGATAAGGATACCAAAACCAATTGGAATAAGTAACATAGGCTCAAATTCATGAGCAATGGCCAGGTAAATAAAAACCAGACCAATCAGAATCATGATGATGTGACCCCAGGTTGCATTGTAGAAACCTGTATAGGTCCAGAAATCGGCGAGATTATCTGCTAAGAAATTAAAAAAACCTCCTCCCATATTATTCAATGATTAGCAGGTCTGTACCTTCAAGAACAGAGTCTCCTTTGTTAACATTAATTTTAGTTACAGTACCATCTTTATCAGCGTTGATGTTGTTTTCCATCTTCATTGCTTCAAGAATGATTACTGTCTGTCCTTTTTTCACAACATCACCTTCTTTCACTTTAACTTCAAGGATAACACCCGGAAGTGGTGATTTAACACCCGATTTAGAACCACCACCTGCTGCAGGGGCTGGTTTAGAAATAGGAGTCACAGGAGCTGCTGCAGGACGAGCCACAACCGGACGTGGAGCAGACTTAGGAGCTTTCTCCATTTCTACTTTATAAGGAGTACCATTTACCTCTACGTGGGCAACGTTATCATCGATATCACCGATACAAACTTTATATAAGTTACCGTTGATCGTATATTTGTATTCTTTCATTGTTTTATGATTTATGATGTTTTACTTTTTATGAGGGGTTTCACGTAATGTATAGATCTTCGAACTCCATGGAGAATATTTACGTTTCACAGGAGCGATAGTAAGAACTGTATCTTCCATATCGTGAACATCGTTCTGCATTTCGTGCATTGCCATTGAGATCGCTGCGAATACTTCACCCGGTGCTTCACCAAGTTTCTTTTCGCTTGCTTCTTTAAAGTCTGTAATACCTTTTGCTCTCATGGCATTGCGTTTACTCATAGAAACCGCAATCTTACCGATGATTTTGAAGATAATAAACAAGCATAGCAAACCTGAGAATACTACGATCATAGCCGAGATAGCCATACCAACACCAGAACGGTCTTGTTCTTCAAAGTTTTCTACTTTAGTGTTTGCATCCATTGTCAGGTTATTTGTGTTTGGAGTCACATAACGATCAACTCCACCATCTTTAACCTGCCAGTTTTCTTCACCATCGGTAATACGTGCAAATGACTGATCAGCCTGAAGAGTTCCTGCAGGAATCACAATCTCATCTAAAAGCTTGCCACCCGAATCATAAAGTCCAATCCAGTTTTGTACATCAGGATTCATTGTGAAATTCGTATGGAAAGTACCGCGACGTGGTTCACCATCAGCCCAGAAAAGAGTATGCTGACGTGGTTTGATCACTGTTTGAACATCGCCTTTAGGAATGATATAAGTTATCGTATCTCCATCCGATTTAACTCTGATACGGTGTGCAGCAATATCTGTGCTACCAAATGAGCGGTTAAAGATTTCGACCCACGCACTGTTTCTTCCATAATCATCCTGAAGATTGCTTTCATTGTTTAAAAGCACTTCATTCAGAAGCAGCTTGTTGTTTGATCTTTGCTCCTGACAAGAAGAGCAAAAGCCCAGAACAATAAGCAGTGAAAGGAATATTCCGTTTTTTAATTTACTCATAATCTTTTTTTGTTTTCGTTTCTAAAAATGGATTACAAAGGAATATTACCATGCTTCTTAGCCGGATTAGAAAGCTTTTTAGTTTGAAGCTGTTGTAATGCACGGATAATACGGAAACGAGTATTACGTGGTTCGATTACATCATCGATATAACCATATTTAGCCGCATTATAAGGATTAGCAAACAATTTGTTGTATTCTGCTTCTTTTTCAGCAAGGAATTTAGCAGGATCTGCCTGTTCTTTTGCTTCTCTTGCATACAATACTTCAACTGCACCAGCACCACCCATTACAGCGATTTCAGCTGTTGGCCATGCATAGTTCATATCGCCACGAAGTTGTTTACAACTCATTACGATATGTGAACCACCATACGATTTACGAAGAGTTACTGTTACTTTAGGTACAGTAGCTTCACCATAAGCATAAAGAAGTTTAGCACCGTGAAGGATTACGCCATTGTATTCCTGACCAGTACCCGGAAGGAAACCAGGAACGTCTACTAATGAAACGATTGGAATGTTGAATGCGTCACAGAAACGAACGAAACGACCGGCTTTACGGGAAGCGTTGCTGTCAAGTACTCCGGCAAGATATTTTGGCTGGTTAGCTACGATACCAACAGACTGGCCATTGAAACGAGCGAAACCAATAATGATATTCTTAGAATAGTCACGTTGGATTTCAAGGAATTCACCATTGTCTACAATAGCACCGATTACTTCATACATATCGTATGGTTTGTTAGGGCTATCTGGGATAATGTCATTCAATGAGTCTTCCAGACGGTCGATAGGGTCTGTGCAGTCATGATATGGAGCTTCTTCAAGATTGTTCTGAGGAATGAAGCTCAGTAAATGACGAATCATCTGCAAACCTTCTTCTTCAGTAGAAGCTGTAAAGTGAGTTACACCCGATTTAGCAGAGTGAACGCTTGCACCACCCAATTGTTCCTGAGTTACATCTTCGCCGGTTACAGTTTTTACTACTTTAGGACCGGTAAGGAACATGTACGAAGTATTTTCCATCATCAGTGTGAAGTCTGTTAATGCAGGAGAATATACTGCACCACCGGCACAAGGACCGAAAATACCTGAGATCTGAGGTACAACACCAGATGCAAGGATATTACGCTGGAAAATTTCAGCATAACCTGCAAGTGCATTGATACCTTCCTGAATACGAGCACCACCCGAATCATTAATACCGATTACAGGAGCACCCATCTTCATTGCCTGATCCATGATTTTACAGATCTTCAATGACATAGTTTCAGATAATGATCCTGCTGTAACGGTGAAATCCTGTGCGAAAATATATACCAAACGTCCTTCAATGGTACCACAGCCAGTTACAACACCATCACCGGGATAATGTTTTTTAGCCATACCAAAGTTGGTACATCTGTGTTCAACAAACATATCCATCTCTTCGAAAGAACCTTCGTCAAGAAGCATTGCTATACGTTCGCGAGCTGTATACTTGCCTTTTTCGTGTTGTTTGGCAATAGCCTTTTCACCTCCACCATTGCGGGCTTCCGTGCGGCGTTCAATAAGCTCTTTAATTTTATCAAGCTGGTTACTCATGATTATATTGTAATTTAAAGGTTTTAGTAAGAAGCTTAAAGAAACGACCAAAGTGGGTAATCTCCCTAAGAATCATACAATAATAGTTGTTTATAGAATCTCGTGTATTAATCTTCGCAAAGTTCGGTAAGTACACCCTGAGTTGATTTCGGGTGAAGGAAAGCGATTTTAAGACCTTCAGCACCGTTACGTGGAGCTTTGTCGATTACGCGGATACCATTAGCTTCACACTCAGCAAGTGCATTGGCAACGCCATCTTCAACAGCGAATGCAATGTGGTGGAAACCAGGACCTTTTGTTTCAAGGAATTTAGCGATAGTACTTTCGGGTGAAGTTGGTTCGAGAAGTTCGATCTTAGTATCGCCAACTTTCAAAAAAGCTGTTTTTACTTTCTGATCTTCAACGGTTTCAATGTTATAACATTTAAGACCTAAAACATTCTCGTAATAAGGAAGAGCCTCTTCGATGCTTTTCACGGCAATCCCTAAATGTTCAATGTGTGAGATTTTCATAATCAAATTATTTAATGCTTAAACAGTATCTTTATTTTGTATAAACAGCACAAAGAAAAGTAATTATTAAATAATATGGAAATATTTCTGCAATTTATTTTAGAAGTCAATCATCAGTCTCACATTGATCTGACGGGAGGTTAAATAGTTGGGAACAGCGAACTGATTGTTGCTCACATCGGTCACCCAATAATAAGAATTAACGTTATTAATATTTAGTAAGTTAAATACATCAAGCCCTAACCAGACGCTCTTTAAATTTCGTCCGAAACCTGTAATATGACGGTCTGTGTTATTAAACAGGATGCGCGACATACCTATGTCTACACGTTTATAGGAAGGGGTACGAAATACAGCTCCTTCACGTCCACCATGAGGTGGACCGAAAGGTAATCCGCCGGCAATTGTTCCTTTCAGATTCATTTTCCATTTAGTGCTTCCCGGAAAATAATCTGTGAAATATAATGAAACGTTATAGCTTTGATCTGTAGGTCTTGGCAACCATCGTCCTTCAATTTTTTCCTGGGTTTTCATCCATGAAATACTCAGCCATGAATCAGTCCCGGGCACGAATTCGCCGAAGATTTTCATATCGATTCCGGTAGCATATCCTTTTGCAATGTTTTCACCATAATAATTGATGCGGACATTATCTACGTCATAAGGAATAAGATTGCTCAATGCTTTATAATAAAATTCTGCGGAGAATTTGAAAGGTCGGCCTACAGCCTTGAAGCTATAGTCACCACCGACGACAAACTGTATAGAGCGTTGCGATTTGATGTCTTTGTTCAGATTGACTACCCACATTTCATCTTCGAGCATAAGTTGCCGGAATTCTTTATAGAAGGGTGATTGATAATAAATACCTGATGCTACTCTGAACGTAAAGCCTTCGTTAAATTCGGGAATAAGCGCAAGAGAAGCACGGGGACTGAATATGAACTCTTTATTCCAGGTCCAGTAACTACCGCGCACACCGGCAGTCAATGTAAACAATCCCATCGATGAACGAAAACGATAACTGTCCTGAGCATAAAACGATAGTCGGTTACTTGAAATCTTATTGCGTGAGGTCAGTGAATAAATCAGCTCGGGACCGTTTGGTACATGGGGCAAGGAATAACCGGCCGAATCACGCATTTCCCATTCGCGCAGACGCTCATTTATCTGTTCGAACTTATACTCCAGCCCCCAGCGAATAGTATGACTGCTTTTCTGGTGGAAACCAGTTAGCGAATAGCTTTGAACATCAGCTGTCAGATAATTGCGGGCATGCTCCATGTAGCTGCCAACTCCTACAATATCACCATCTTCACTGTTACTTGATTCGTCTGAGTCATTGAGCCAGTATTGTCCCATGATGTCATAGGTTACTTGCTCTTTACTTCTGAAAGCTGATGCCTGGAAAGTGAAATTGTTATATTCGTTGAGTTTATACGTCAGGTTACCAGCACCAAAGAAAGTACGGAATAAATCTTTTTCCTGACCATCAAAATATACCTTGAATTCCCTTTGTGTTTCAAGCGTACCAAAGCGGGTGGAACGGTCGGCTGGTTTGAACTGATACTTGTTTTGCGAGATATTTCCAATAAAACCTACTTCGAACTTCTTTGAAATATTCCAGGTGAAATAGGTTTGATAATCGACAAAGCTTGGATCATATTCACCTTTTGTATCCAGCGTACCCAGAAGATAACGGTTCGTTTTATACCGCACACCATTTGTCCACGACCATTTATCATTGCCTACACCTACATAAGCCGAACCTCCTAAAAGACTCACTGAAGCAGACGCTTCAAAACTTGTCGGGCGTTTGTAGGTAATATCAAGTACCGATGACATTTTATCGCCATAACGGGCCTCAAAGCCTCCGGATGAAAACCCTACATTCGAAACCATATCAGGGTTGATAAAGCTTAAGCCTTCCTGTTGTCCCGAACGTATTAGTAGAGGACGATACACCTCGATACCATTTACATAGACCAGATTCTCATCATAACTACCTCCGCGGACATTATACTGAGAACTAAGTTCATTATTCGAACTAACACCTGCCTGTGTAGCAATAATCGATTCGATATTACCACCCGAAGCATCCGGCATCATCTTATTAGCCGAAATATCTATGTTCTGAACAGTATTGGTCTGCCGGCGCGATTCGGTTACGGTTACTTCACCAAGTTCATACCCTAATGCAGGCAGTGTCATATTAATGCTGATATTTCCTTGTGGATTAACCAGCGTACGTTTTCGGGTATTATAACCGATCATGGAGTAGATAACGGTAACTGTATCACGGGAAGAAAATTTCAGAGAATAGCGTCCTTTCAGGTTACTGATTGTCCCGATTCCGGTTCCTTCGATACGGATCGTTGCCAGTTCTACCGGTTCGCCGTTTTCATCGACAATTGTTCCGCCGATTTTCACTTCCTGAGCAAATGCGGATGCAGATATTAATAGTAGTAAGGTGAGTATATAGAGTCGAAATGTCATTATAACCAAATTTCAGATATTTAGTTATAACGGAAAAAAGAGTCTAAACGTATAGTTTGATACATAATTTATTTAACCATTTCCATCTGAAGCAAAACCAACGACGTGTGCTGCTTTGTTTTCCTCCGAATCGTAATGCAAAATCGCGGTAACCATGATGTTTAAAAGAAAGTCCGACGTCCATGAATTCAAAGTGCTCATATCCACGATCGAAAGCATCCTTTAATGCCGCCCAAGCCGCCAGTACTCCGGGATATTGCATGGCGTACCTTTTTCGCATACCACCCGAAAACCGTAAACAGGCATTTTTCCCAGAGTAAAAACAAAGTGATCCTCCAATGATCTTTTCTTTATATCTTATTATAAATAACTTAGCTTCTTGTTTATCAATCATATCTTTGAATACACTTTCAAAAAATTCTGTGTTTGGATAATGAGAGCGAAAGAAAGAATTATCGACCTTATGAAGCAATTTTGCAAACGCTCTGACATCGTTTAATGTATTCACCTCTTCTATAACGGCTCCATTCTTCAGCCCTTTTTTTATTTGTCTGTTGCGCGAAGGACTTGTCCGCTCATCGGCTCTTGATTGACTATGCAAAGAGTTTCTAACTCTTGACCAGTTAATGGGGAAGTAGTCATTCTCTCTGAAATATTTATAGCCGAAAAGTGAATTATTCAGATTACGAAACTCAATCATGAACGATTCACGGAAAATCTCTTTCGTCAGATGATTCAGCATTTCACCGAAAATATCTTCACGTTTCGATTCTTCAATGAAATACTCTCCATTGCCAAAGATGATGCATCGATGAAAAAAGAAAGGAGGCAGAAAAATATGCTTTGTCCGGATTCCGGCAAGAATTTTAGCCGTAACCACACCGTCGAAAGAGGCAACAATGAGAATCGGAGTATAACCTGCAGTTTCGGCATAAACCTTAAAAAGGTCATTTGAATGAAATATATTTTCACCAGGCAATTCCGGTAAATTACTTCCTTTGCGATATGTCGTTAACTTTAAGGCCATGTGTGGCAAATTTATGAAAATCGATGGATTTAGAATCAGGTTTCGTTTAATTTATTGAACGATTAAGCATTGAAAATGTTTGTCTCTTATTTATTTGAATGTGCTTTTAATGTTATCTTTGCCCTTAATCGATAATTAAGAAATGATATTATTATGGACAATTTCAGTGAACTCATAAAAAACAGACGCAGCATGCGTAAATATACAACCGAAGAACTTACTCAGGAACAAGTCGTTACTTTGCTAAAAGCTGCATTGATGTCACCTTCATCAAAACGCACGAATGCCTGGCAATTTATTGCAGTTGATAATAAAGAAACACTCAAAACTTTATCACATTGTAAAGAGCATGGATCGTCTTTTCTTTCGGATGCTGCAATGGCGATTGTTGTAGTGGCCGATCCGCTGGCAAGTGATGTCTGGATTGAAGATGCTTCTATTGCCTCGGCATTTATTCAGCTTCAGGCCGAAGATCTTGGATTAGGCAGTTGCTGGATTCAGATTCGCGAACGCTTTACTGCAACAGGTATGACTTCCGATGAGTTTGTACATGGAGTGCTCGATATTCCATTGCAATTGCAGGTACTTTCTATTATTGCTTTAGGACATAAAGGAATGGATAGAAAACCTTTCGATGAAGAGCATCTGCAATGGGAAAAAGTCCATATTAATAAATTCGGGGGACAATAAGAATGGCTGCAAAGTCTACTAATAACCGCGATACCTATAAAGCCGCCGCATTAACTCTTCTTGTCATTGGTGCATTGATGCTGATTAATAAGATTATCCCTTTTCGATCATTAGGAATGGAATGGGTGATGCAGAAAGATAACTATATTTTGTTTTCCGGCATTATCTTCCTGTTTTTCAAGAAAGATAAATCGGTCGGCATTATTCTGCTTACCCTTTGGCTCATTATGAATTTCGGAATGGTTGTTTCCCTTCTTGGTGCAGTATCCGCTTACCTTTTGCCCTTAGTACTTTTAATTGTTGGTGGAATCCTCTATTTCTTAACTACAAGATGAATGATATTTTAAAACCCCGAACCATCGTTTTTATTGGTGCCGGAAATCTGGCTACTCATTTAGCCGGTGCATTATATAAACATGGATATCATATCGGGCAAGTCTATAGCCGTACAATTGAGGCTGCCAGAACGCTGGCAAATAAAATTGATGCTACTTATACCAATCAGTTGGCTGATGTTGTAAACGATGCAGATTTATACATCATATCTCTTACTGATTCTGCTTTTTTGGAACTATTGCCTCAGATTGTGGCAAACAAGAATAAGAATGCCTTGTTTGTACATACCGCAGGGACTGTTTCTGTAGATGTCTGGAAAGGCTATGCCTCAAATTATGGTGTTTTTTATCCCATGCAGACTTTCAGTAAACAGCGTGAAGTCGATTTCTCGGTTATCCCGATATTTATTGAATCAAACAATGCTGAAAATACAGAAATGTTGCTTACTATGGCCTCTGCTATTTCTTCTAATGTTCATCAAGCTACTTCCGATCAGCGAAAGAAGTTACATGTTGCAGCTGTCTTTGCTTGTAATTTCGCCAACCATATGTATGCATTGACGGCTGAGTTGCTCGAGAAAAACAATCTTTCTTTTGATGTAATGCTGCCTTTAATCGAAGAAACCGCAGGTAAGGTGAAGACTCTGCATCCCTTTGATGCGCAGACTGGTCCGGCCAAACGCAATGATGAGGCTGTGATGAATGAACATTTAAAGATGCTTGCCCAACAGCCTGAATTGGCAAAAATATATCAGGATTTAAGTAAAAGTATTTTAGAGCATCATACGAATAAATAGAATATGAGTACTATTAATTATGATTTGAAAAAAATCAAAGCTCTGGTTTTTGATGTAGATGGAGTGTTGAGTGCCGATGTAGTATCCTTGCATCCATCCGGCGAACCAATGCGTACCGTTAATATCAAAGACGGATATGCCATTCAGTTGGCTGTAAAGAAGGGATTACATATTGCCATCATTACCGGCGGTAATTCTGAAGCAGTTTATCAGCGTTTTTTTGCACTCGGTGTAACCGATATTTATATGCGCTCCTCCATAAAGATTCATGATTACCATGATTTCCGCGATAAACACGGGTTGAGCGATGATGAAATTTTATATATGGGTGATGATATTCCTGATCTTGAAGTTTTAAAGCAATGTGGACTATCCTGTTGTCCGCGTGACGCAGCATTCGAGGTGAAATCCATCGTTAAATATATTTCTCATGCTAACGGAGGTTATGGTTGCGGTCGCGATGTTATTGAGCAAGTTATGAAAACGCAGGGCAAATGGATGTCCGCCGAAGCTTTCGGATGGTAATTACTAAAAGATATAATTATGTTAGATAATTTAAAGAAGTACAATATTATCCTTGCTTCCAATTCACCACGTCGCAAGGAATTATTATCGGGTCTGGGAATTGATTATGTCGTTAAAACTCTTCCCGATATTGATGAATCATTCCCTGTCGATCTGAATAAAGAAGATATACCGGTACATATTTCTGTAAATAAAGCAAATGCTTATCGTGATATCATGAAAGATGATGAATTGATTATTACTGCCGATACAATTGTTTGGAAGGACGGAGAGGTTTTGGGTAAGCCGGAAGATAGTGAAGACGCAAAAGCAATGCTTCATAAACTATCGGGTGCAACGCATTTGGTTATTACCGGTGTTTGTCTGACTACCAAAGAATGGCAAAAGCACTTTTCTGCAACTTCAGAAGTAACGTTTGCTCATTTATCAGATGATGAAATCGAATATTATGTAGATCATTATAGACCGATGGATAAGGCCGGGTCTTACGGAGTCCAGGAGTGGATTGGTTATGTTGCCGTTGAAAAAATAGTTGGTAGTTTCTATAATATCATGGGATTGCCTATTCAGCGATTATACACAGAATTAAAGCGAATCAACTAAGCTATAGTTGTTCATTAAAAGAAAAACTTCCCTTACAACACGATTGCAAGGGAAGTTTTTTGTTTTAGATTAAATCAATGATCAGCGGCAAGTCGTCTTCCGCTACACCTTGTTTAATCAGATATTTTTTATCGTTTTCAAAAAGCTGAAGAAACTGTTCTTTATCTTTCAGCATTTCAATAGCTTTTCTGTAATAAGAGGCTGCCTCTTCATACGATTTCGAGCAACAAGCTATGTGGCCTGCATTCAGAAAATCGGTAGCTGTAGGATTGCCTTCGAATATCTTCTTGCAATATTTCATTCCTTGTTCCAGTTTACCGGTCACGAAAGAGCACCAAACTAAACCTCTCCAGGCTTTAACAGAATCATTTTTCAGATAATCGAGCTTGAAGAAATATTTCATCGCTTCTTCATATTGTCCTAATTCAGCCAGACAACTTCCGGTGAAATAGATGATTTGATGATTATCAGGAGTCGATTCTAAAACTTTATTGTACCACTCATATGCATTCTTGTAATCTCTTTTCAAGCGATAGCAAGTCGCAATATGGCGATTGGTCCATAAACTATCCGGCTGTATGGTATCGGCTTTGATATAGGCATCGAGCGCTTTATCGATATTACCCATCTTCTGATAAGCATATCCCTGTTTCTGGTAAAGATCTGCCTGACTGCTTTTCAGGCCACTTAAACCAATTATCTCGCGGCAAATATCCGCGGCTTTGCTCCAGTGCTCATTCTTGATATAAAAATCAACCAGTCCAAGTAGCGTCTCTTCGTTCTTCAGATAATCTTTGAGTACAGGTAAATTCTGAAGATCAAAAGTTTCTTTAAACATCGAAGTAAATTCGGTACGATAATAGCTTAGTCTGAAGAAACGGTAAAGGTCTTGCAGGTATTGATTGCTGATAACCTGAGGTTGTTCTGATAGCTTTTTAAAGCTGGTCGCTTCAGATGAATCCATAAACTGCTCCAGTTGCTGTTCGGTGAGTTGGCTGAACACAGCTTTTCTTTGCGATGCAGGCAATTGTTGCATAATAAATAGCAATGAATATTTATCACTATTACAAAAAACACCCGTTTCAAGAATAAGATTAAACATTTTGCTTTCGCTTTCTTCCTGTGCCAGAATCTTTTCTACATCAGGTTGAAGCTTGTCAAATATATAAAACCAATGATGAATTTCACGGAAAAAAGAGAATCCTTTCAGGCTTGAAAATGTACTCATTTGCACGTCAGCTCCTTCCATCTGGAGTTCGTTCATTTCGCGAAGTTTATCACCAATTCCTGGTTTATCGAGTAGATTCTCCCAATCCGGATTGCCTTCGCTACTCTCATCTTCATCCATATCGAAACGCAGCTGATCCATTTTAGGTACATTCTTTATCATTTCGGGAATAATCTCTTCACGCATCTTTCTATCAATCTTATCAGTTTCCTGACACATCAATATTTGTTTGTAAATGCGCGATAAGTCATCTTTTAATGGCTTCACCCCGGCAACAACCTCAAAGCGGGTTGCCATTTCAGGATAAAACTGAATGCGGTTGGCATAAAGGTGAAAGATAAAAACCAAGCCAATCAATGCACGTTGAGCCACCAATTCATCTTTATTCTGATAAGCTTCAAACAACCAGTTTACCTTATTGATATCAAAGCAATTGATAACACTTAAAGTCACACCGCTTGTGAAAATACATTTGGCATTGGCAGGAATTAAATCTGATTCAAGCAAATAAGATGCCTTCGATTGTTGCTCTGTGCTCCAGTCAGCATTGGTCCAAACATCCATAAAAAGCTGGCGCAACACCTCCTCATGATTCTTTAATATTTCCTCTTTCTTTTCACGAGAGAATAATGAGCCAATCGATAAATCATCATGGAAACTTTCGAGTTGAGTAATTAAATTACCCATAATATAAGGGGTGGAAGTATGTACATTCTTTCGACGCATTGAATGATATAGTTGCGTTGAAATATCATCCAGCATATATAAGCGGGCCTGATCAGCTATAGCAATGGCCTGACATAATAACTTATTATAAAGTTTAATACGTTCACTATCTTCAATACCGTCTTTCAGATAATTAAGCATATACTGATAAGAAGTTTGTACCTGTTCAAGTTGTAATCGAAGATCATAAACCGTACTATTATAAAGGAATGAATCCAGTTGGGTCAAAGCCTCTTTTAATCTTTTCTGATTTATAAGCTGAAGAATATATTTGTATTGTCCGTTTATCTCTTTTTCATTCATAACGCGTCTCTTAATAAATTCAAATTTGATATCACAAAAATAATGCCAAATGCTTATAAAGTTAAATTATAGCCGGAACATTCCTGTTTTTTCATGAATACCGACAAAAATGACAAAGGCAGCCTTTATTGAAAAGCTGCCTTTGTTTAATTATGATCGGGTTGATAGAATTAATTTTCTACTGCTGCAATACCCGGAAGTTTCTTACCTTCGATTGCTTCAAGCAAAGCACCACCACCGGTAGAAACATAAGATACACCGTCAGCAAGACCGAACTTGTTTACACAAGCTACAGAGTCACCACCACCAACAAGTGAGAATGCACCGTTTTTAGTTGCTTCAACGATAGCTTCACCTACTGCACGAGAACCATCAGCGAAGTTGTCGAATTCGAATACACCTGTAGGACCATTCCAAAGAATAGTTTTAGAGTTCTTGATTACATCAGCAAACAATTCCATTGTTTTTGGGCCGATGTCAAGACCTTGCCATCCGTCAGGAATTTCGTTAGCAGGGCAATATTTAAAGTTAGCGTCATTCGAGAATTTGTCTGCGATCTTTTCGTCAACAGCCAAAACAAGATTAACGTTGTTTTCTTTTGCTTTCTTAATGATATCAAGAGCAAGATCAAGTTTATCCATTTCTACGATAGAAGAACCGATTTTACCACCGATAGCCTTGCTGAAAGTATAAGTCATACCACCTGTAAGAATCAGGTTGTCTACTTTACCAAGAAGATTTTCAATGATTTCGATTTTAGATGATACTTTAGAACCACCCATAATCGCAGTAAAAGGACGTTTGATATCGTTCAATACTTTATCAACTGCTTTTACTTCTTTTTCCATCAGGTAACCAAACATCTTGTGATCTTTGTCAAAGTGTTCAGCCATCAATGCTGTAGAAGCGTGTGCACGGTGAGCAGTACCAAATGCATCATTTACATAGCAATCAGCGTAAGAAGCTAATTTCTTAGCGAATTCTTTCTGGCTTTCTTTTACTTTTTTCTTAGCAGCAGCTTTTTCTTCGTCAGTTGCATCTTCAGCCAAACCGCGTGGTTTGCCTTCTTCTTCAGCATAAAAACGAAGGTTTTCAAGCAACAAAACTTCACCTGGTTGTAATGCTGCAGCTTTAACTGCTGCATCTTCACCTACACAGTCATTCGCAAACTGTACTTCTACACCAAGAAGTTCAGAAAGATGAGGAAGAATGTGTTTCAGTGAATATTTTGCATCAACACCTTTAGGACGACCCAAATGTGAACCAATAATGATGCTACCACCTTCAGATAATATTTTTTTTAGCGTCGGAAGAGCAGCACGCATACGAGTATCATCTGTGATATTGAAGTTTGCGTCGAGAGGAACATTGAAGTCCACGCGAACGAATGCCTTTTTGTTGGCAAAGTTAAATTGATCAATAGTCATAATTACAATTCCTTTAAAAGTGTTAGTCTTTTTTTTGAATGTTGCAAAGATAGAATTTATTTCGGTTACTGATATCTCTGCAGCGATTATTTATTGCGTTAATCTTCAGATTTTACGAGTTTAAACATCGATTCATAATGTTTGCAATGCACCTTTATACCACATGTATCGCATTGCGGTGAACGAGCCATGCAAACATATCTTCCATGTAAAATCAGCCAGTGATGGGCAATTGGCAACAGATCGGCAGGAATATTTTTCAGTAATTCTTTTTCTACTGCAAAAGGGGTTGTCGATTTTTTGCCGACAAGTCCGATTCTGTGGCTTACCCGGAAAACATGAGTGTCGACTGCCATTGCTGCTTTGTTGTAAACCACTGCCTGAATGACATTGGCGGTTTTACGGCCAACTCCCGGAAGTTTTATCAGCGATTCGAGTGTATCGGGAACTTCGCTGTTGAAATCGTTCACCAGCATTTTGGCCATTCCTACCAGATGCTTCGCTTTATTATTGGGATAAGAGATGCTTCTGATGTATTCGAAGATTACATCTGAAGTCGTTGATGCTAATGCTTCCGGAGTGGGGAAGTCGCAAAACAAGGCAGGCGTTATCATATTAACCCGTTTATCCGTGCATTGCGCCGACAGGATAACGGCTATCAGCAACTCGAAAGGGTTAGAATAGTGCAACTCTGTTTCGGCCACAGGCATATTTTCCTGAAACCAATCTATAATTCTTTGATATCTCTCTTTCTTTCTCATCTCATTTTGTTTTCAAGATAAAAGGCCGCAACTTTCTTTTTAAAGAAGATCAGCGAGAAGATGGTTAAGGATGCGCCGAAGGTAAAGGCGATTCCAAAATTACAAACATCTGCTATCAGTCCACCGCCAAGCATTCCGACTCCGATGCCTACATCCCAGGAGGTCAGATAAGTCGATACGGCAGTACCTCTTAAATTATTGGGTGCTAAGTTAACAAATAATGCATTGAATGCAGGAAACATAATACCAAAACCAAGCCCCAATGCAAATGAAACGCTAAAAAAGAGGATAGTGGTAAACATGTCATTCCATTTGCTGGTGAGTGCGCAAGCGGCTAAAGCGAAAAAGGCAAAAAGAACAACATACATTCCCACAGTTATCACTTCTATAATTTTTCCTTTATCGACTTTCTTCCCTCCGAATATTCTCGAAATAGCCATACCTACAGCCATAAAAGTGAAAAACAGTCCGGTTTGTGCGGTAATGCCTATTTGTTTGGCATAAACGGCCACAAAGTTTGTTGTAATTCCATAGGGAACAGATAATAGTAAGAGTGATAAACCGGGGGGTAATCCTTTTATCAGTATAAAACGGTCGAGCGACAATGGTTCTCTTTTAATGGGTGGCCTGTATGGAGTGCGTACCAGCGAAGCAAATACAAGACCGAGTGTACAAACAGCCAGTCCACAGGCAAAGATATATTTATAAGGTATTCCGGCTTCGTGCATAAATAAACCCACCGTCGGACCAATGGCCATACCTATATTATTAGTAAGTCCGTAATAACCCAGCCCTTCGCCACGCCGTGATGAAGGCATAATATCAATAACTACCGTATTTCCACCTACTGTTACCATGCCAAAAGCCAGTCCGTGCAGTACACGCAGCACAATAAAGAAGGCCAGCGTGGCGGCTATGATATAACCGCTAAAAACAAGAGTAAAAAGGAAATAGGCAATCAGATAAAGAGGTTTACGTGCAAATCCATCGAGCAGATAGCCCGAAAAAGGTCGGATACACAAAGCTGCAATGGTGTAGCATGATAAAACCAGACCGATAAGGAAATTGCTTGCTGTATAGTTTTCGGCCAGATAAAAGGGGAGGATAGGGACAGGTAGCCAGAAACCAAAATAAAGAAGTAAGTTGGCGGTCAGAATAAAATAATAATCGCGTGTCCCGAGCCGATCTTTCATAGAGCAATGGGGTAAAAAAGAACAAACATTTCAGCATATAAACAGTCTGTATGCCGAAATGTTTGTCAGTATATATTAATATGATCTATTAATACGCAGCTTCAAATTCTTTCAGGAAGCGTGTATCGTTTTCAGAGAACATACGTAAATCCTTCACCTGGTATTTCAGGTTGGTGATACGCTCGATACCCATACCCAATGCATATCCGCTATAAACTTTGCTGTCGATACCATTTAGTTCGAGTACGTTAGGGTCTACCATACCACAACCAAGAATTTCTACCCAGCCGGTATGTTTACAGAACGGACAGCCTTTGCCACCACAGATGTTACAGCTGATGTCCATTTCGGCACTTGGCTCAGTAAACGGGAAGTATGATGGGCGAAGACGAATTTTAGTTTCTGCACCAAACATCTCTTTCGCGAAAAGTAATAAAACCTGTTTCAGGTCAGTAAACGATACATCTTTATCGATATAAAGTGCTTCTACCTGATGAAAGAAACAGTGTGCACGATAGCTGATTGCCTCATTACGATAAACACGACCCGGGCAAATGATGCGGATAGGAGGTTGAGTTGTTTCCATCACTCGGCTTTGTACCGAAGATGTATGTGTGCGCAATACAACATCAGGATTAGCTTCGATAAAGAAAGTATCCTGCATATCGCGTGCCGGATGCTCAGGTGCAAAGTTCAATGCAGAAAATACGTGCCAGTCATCTTCGATTTCAGGTCCTTCGGCAATGCTAAATCCTAAACGTGCAAAGATATCTATGATCTCATTTTTAACGATGGTCAGCGGATGACGAGTACCCAATTCAACCGGATAAGCCGAACGTGTAAGATCAAGATCACAAGCTGAATTGTCCTGATTAGAGAATTGTTCTTTTAGCGAATTGATTTTATCCTGTGCTTTATTTTTAAGCTCATTCAAACGCATGCCCACTTCCTTTTTCTGTTCAGGAGCAACATTGCGGAAATCTGCCATCAAGTCATTAATCGCACCTTTCTTGCTTAAATATTTAATTCGTAATACCTCAAGTTCTTCGGCATTATTAGCTGTAAGTGCATCAATTTCCTCAAGCAACTGATTAATTTTAGCTATCATATCGTTTTGTATTTTATATTTCAATTTTAGTGTCGCAAAGATAATCCTTTTATTTTATACATCTTTTATATACTTCTCTTTTTTATACTGTTCATGAAAACCCGGTATGCAGAGAATTCGTTCTTTTCACATATTTTTAAGTTTGTGCATAGCCCTATGCACTAAAGTGCAAAGCCTTATGCAATTCAGTGCACAAAGCTCTGCACTTTAGTGCAAAAGTCTTTGCAGTAAACCGTAAAAGGTTTGCCTGTGAAAAAGCTGATTATCCGTGGTATTCTGTTATCAGATGTTTTGAAACATGAGATGGTCAGAGGTAAAGAATTCGAGCACATCTTTATAAACCAATGCTCGTTCATCCTCATTCAGAACTTCGTGTCTTAAACCTGCATATACTTTATTAATGAAATTATGATAGCCTATCTCTTTCAGAAGTCTGAAACTCTCTTTCAATCCTTTTTTACCGCCGGTTACCGGATCGTCTGAACCTGAAATGCTCATTATGGGCAAGTCGGGATTCCTGCAATCGTAATGACTGATCTCTCTCAGTTCATTCACCGCCTTAAAAAGAGTCAGTATAGATTCATTTGGATAAGCATATCCGCAAAGTGGGTCTTTGTTATAAGCTTCACGATTTCTTTCACTTGCACTGATCCATTTTGCACCATCACCGTTCATGCCAAGCGTTCTTAACAGAATGCTATAGCCCTTCTTGCCTTTTACCTTAATAAGCGCATTGGCAAGGGTAATTCCTACAGGAGTAGCAGTATGATAATTCACCGTTCCGCTTACCACCAGTCTGACGATTTCTGCATCATGCTTTTCCAGATAGATACGGGCAAATACAGAGCCTAACGAATGTCCAAGAAGCATTAGCGGACACTCTGGATAAACTGATTTGATATATTGTGTAATAAGATATTGATCATCTATGATTTTCTGGAAACTATCCATATATCCCAAGGGATATTGCTTATCAACAGAGAGGCCATGGCCACGATTGTCCGAAACAATGACAGCAAATCCGTTATCGTTCATATACTGTGCAAATTCATAATAGCGGCCTTTATGTTCTACCGAACCATGAATAATCTGCAATAAAGCTTTTGGCGACTCATGTTCAAATAAGGCTATTGACAACATTAATCCGTCGGCAGTAGGTAAAAAGAACGTTTTCATTGATTCATTTTTTGCTCAGTTATTTCGATGCTTTATTATCTTCCTCTTTTGCCTGACCCGATGTTTCATCTTTTGCAGACGGGTCACCTTTAACCTGAGTAGGAGAGAGTGGATCGACTTTTTCTTTTTTGGCCCTGTTTGCACGAATGGTTGTACCAATAAGCAGAATCAGTGTAATTGCTATGATAATAATGATGATGGTTTCCATATTTATCCTTTTATGATCTATTTTCAATAACAAATATGAAGGGGGTTTTGATTAAGTTTTCTAAATGTAAGATTAAAATATATATGTTATCATTCCATTAAATATGTTATCTTCGTTCTGACCGGTAATAAAAATTGCAGTAAAATTCTGCGCATGTATATATAATTGGTATAAAAGTGTAGAAAATACATTTATTTTTCGTTTTATGCTTTATAACATATTGAGAATCTTTATGTAGATAAATATAAAGTGTTATGTTTACACCATTAAAAATGCTTCTCCGGAAGTTCTGGAAAACATAGCTCTCTGAAATAACACGATTTCAAAACTTTTTTATGGTGAATGATTAACCATAAAATGAAAAAATATTTGTTAACATTAAATTAATATCTTATGCAATTTTTGGACTGGTTAGTAATTGGATTGTTTTTTATCGCCCTCGTTGGGGTGATTGTTTGGGTTGTCAGACAAAAACAAAATAGCTCGGCAGATTATTTCCTGGGCGGACGCGACGCTACATGGTTAGCTATTGGTGCCTCTATCTTTGCTTCTAATATTGGTTCTGAACACCTTATTGGTTTGGCCGGTGCCGGTGCCTCAAGTGGTATGGCTATGGCGCACTGGGAAATTCAGGGATGGATGATTCTTATCCTGGGTTGGGTTTTTGTTCCTTTCTATACACGTAGTATGGTTTATACCATGCCGGAATTCCTCGAGAAACGATATAATAAAGAATCACGAATGATTCTCTCTACTATATCTTTAATCAGTTATGTATTGACAAAAGTTGCCGTAACGGTATATGCCGGTGGTCTTGTATTCCAGCAAATCTTTGGTATTAAAGAGTTGTGGGGTATTGACTTCTTCTGGATTGCTGCTATCGGACTTGTACTATTGACAGCTGTCTATACGATTTTCGGTGGTATGAAATCAGTATTATATACTTCTGTACTTCAGACTCCTATCTTGCTTTTAGGTTCATTGATTATCCTTGTTCTTGGTTTCAGAGAACTTGGTGGTTGGGACAATATGATGGAAATTTGCGGTGCTGTTGTAGTAAATGATTATGGAGATTCAATGGTGAATCTGATCCGAAATAATGGTGATGCCGAGTTCCCCTGGATAGGTGCACTTGTTGGTTCGGCGGTTATCGGTTTCTGGTATTGGTGTACCGACCAGTTCATCGTACAGCGTGTTCTTTCTGGTAAGAATGAAAAAGAAGCGCGTCGTGGTACTATCTTCGGTGCTTACCTTAAACTTCTTCCTGTATTCCTGTTCTTAATTCCAGGTATGATTGCATTCGCACTTCACCAGCAAAGTCTTGCTGCAGACGGTGCAGGTTTCTTACCTCTTTTAGATAATGGTAATCCTAACGCCGATGCTGCATTCCCTGTACTGGTAGCAAAACTTCTTCCTGCCGGTGTTAAAGGTCTTGTTGTTTGTGGTATCCTTGCTGCCCTTATGAGTTCTCTTGCTTCTCTTTTCAACTCATCAGCTGCACTGTTCACGATTGACTTTTACAAACGTTTCAGACCTAATACTTCTGAAAAATCACTGGTTCGCATCGGTCAGATGGCAACAATCGTTATCGTAATTCTTGGTATTCTATGGATTCCTATCATGCGTTCTATCGGTGATGTACTTTATACTTATCTGCAAGATGTTCAGTCAGTTCTTGCTCCTGGTATCGCTGCTGCTTTCTTGTTGGGTGTTTGCTGGAAACGTACATCTGCACAAGGTGGTATGTGGGGTCTTATCGCTGGTATGGTTATTGGTTTGAGCCGTCTTGGTGCTAAAGTATACTATACTAATACAGGTCTTGAAAATGAATCAATCTTCAGATATTTATTCTATGATTTGAACTGGTTATTCTTCAGTGGCTGGATGCTTTTGTTCTGTTTGCTTGTGGTAATCATTGTAAGTCTTTGTACTCAAGCCCCAAGTGCAGAAAAAATTCAGGGACTTGTTTTCGGTACATCAACTCCTGAACAATTAAAAGAAACCCGTAGCAGCTGGAATAAATGGGATGTATTCAATACACTTTGTATTTTAGGTATCACTGCTTTATTCTATTATTATTTCTGGTAATAATTATTTAAATAATGGAACACAGTAATTTTTATATTCATAATCCGAAATTTTATGTCTCGGTAGACTGTATCATTTTCGGCTTTAATGAATCGGAATTAGATGTTCTTCTTCTGAAAAGAAATTTTCAGCCAGCCAAAGGGCAGTGGTCTTTAATGGGTGGATTTGTTCAGGAAGAAGAAAGTGTGGATGATGCAGCTAAACGAGTGTTGCGCGAACTTACCGGCCTATCTGATATCTATATGGAACAGGTTGGAACATTCGGTGAAATTGAACGTGATCCGGGCGAAAGAGTTATTTCTGTGGCTTACTATGCACTAATCAATATCAACGAATCGGATAAGGAACTGGTAAAACAGTACAATGCTTTTTGGGTAAATATAAATGATCTGCCAGAACTGATCTTTGATCATACGGAGATGATTGAAAAAGCCCGGACATTGATGTGCATGAAAGCTGCAACTGAACCTATCAGTTTTGAAATGTTGCCAAAACTCTTCACATTAACGCAGCTTCAGAAACTATATGAAGCAATTTATGGCGAAGAATACGATAAGCGTAATTTCCGAAAAAGAATTGCTGATATGAAATTCATTGAGAAGACTGATAAGATAGATAAAACCGGCTCCAAACGCGGAGCGGTTTTATATCAGTTCAATAAGAAAGTATACAATAAAGATCAAAAGTTTAAAATATAAAAAGATCATGTTAGAAGAATTGAAAGAAAAGGTTTTCCGGGCCAATCTTGATCTGGTAAAACACGGACTGGTTATTTTTACATGGGGTAATGTATCGGCTATCGATCGTGAAAGCGGATTAGTGGTGATCAAACCTTCAGGCGTTAGTTACGAAGATATGAAAGCCGATGACATGGTGGTAGTTGACCTCGACGGTAAAATCATCGAAGGAAAATTAAAACCATCGAGTGATACCATGACTCACCTTGTGCTTTACAAAGCTTTCCCTGAAATAGGCGGAGTGGTACATACGCACTCAACATATGCTACGGCATGGGCACAGGCCGGAGTCGATTTACCAAATATCGGAACAACTCATGCCGATTATTTCCATGATGCCATTCCATGTACTGCTGATATGACTGCGGCTGAAGTGGAAGGCAACTATGAGGAAGAAACCGGAAATGTTATTGTGAAGCGTTTTGAGGGAATGAATCCTGTTCATACACCTGCAGTACTGGTGAAGAATCACGGACCATTTGCCTGGGGTAAGAATGCCGATGATGCTGTTCACAATGCTGTCGTTATGGAGAGTGTGGCAAAAATGGCTTCAATTGCTTATACTATCAATCCGCATCTGACAATGAATCCGTTGCTGGTTGAAAAACATTTTTCTCGTAAACACGGTCCTAATGCTTATTACGGACAGAAATAATATAAACTCTAATACAAAAAAATACAATTATGGAAAAAGGATTTGAACAATATGAAGTGTGGTTTGTCACAGGTGCACAGTTATTATACGGAGGTGATGCAGTTGTTTCTGTAGATGCTCACAGTAATGAAATGGTAAAAGGTTTGAACGAAAGTGGAAACCTTCCTGTGAAAGTGGTATATAAAGGTACAGTAAACTCTTCGAAAGAGGTAACTGCTGCTTTCAAAGCTGCTAACAATGATGATAAATGTATCGGTGTAATTACATGGATGCATACTTTCTCTCCTGCTAAAATGTGGATTCACGGTTTGCAGGAATTGCGTAAACCATTGCTTCACTTCCATACACAGTTTAATAAAGAAATTCCATGGGAAACAATGGATATGGACTTTATGAACCTGAACCAGAGTGCTCATGGTGACCGTGAATTTGGTCATATGGTGACTCGCATGCGCAAAAACCGCAAAGTAGTAGTAGGTCACTGGCAGGATGAAGCTGCACAAGGCAAAATCGCTTCATGGATGCGCGTATGTGCAGGTTGGGCTGATTCTCAGGATATGTTGATCCTGCGCTTTGGTGACCAAATGAACAATGTTGCTGTAACTGACGGTGATAAAGTGGCTGCTGAGCAAGTATTGGGTTATCATGTGGATTACTGTCCGGTAAACGACCTGATGGAATATTACAACGCCGTTTCTGATGAAGATACTCAGGCAATGGTTGATGTTTATTTCAAAGAATATGATCATGCGGCTGCATTAGAAGATAAATCGAGCGAAGCATTTACAACAGTATGGAATGCTGCTAAAGCTGAAGTTGCATTGAGAAGACTTTTGAAAGATAAAGGCGCTAAAGCATTTACAACTAACTTCAATGACCTTGGTGTATTGGATCAGATTCCTGGTTTGGCATCTCAACGTCTGATGGCTGAAGGTTATGGTTTCGGTGCTGAAGGTGACTGGAAAACTGCTGCTTTGTTCCGTACCATGTGGTTTATGGGTCAGGGTATGCCTAAAGGTTGCTCTTTCCTTGAAGACTATACATTGAACTTTGATGGCGAAAACAGCTCTATTCTTCAGGCGCATATGCTCGAAGTTTGTCCACTGATTGCTGAACATAAACCTAAAATTGAAGTTCACCGCTTAAGTATTGGTATCGATGCTGAAACTGCACGTCTGGTATTTACAAGCAAGCAAGGTGAAGGTGTTGCTGCAACTATCGTAGATCTTGGCAACCGATTCCGTCTGATCGTGAACAAAGTTGACTGTATTAAGAGCAAAGATCTTCCTAAACTTCCGGTTGCTTCAGCACTTTGGATTCCAAGACCTAACCTTGAAGTTGGTGCAGCTGCATGGATTCTTGCAGGTGGTACACACCACACAAGCTTCTCTTTCGACCTTACTGTAGAGTATATGGAAGATTATGCTGAAATGGCAGGTATCGAAATGGTAGTTATCGATGAGAATACAACGATCAGCGAATTCAAGAAAGAACTTCGTATGAACGAGATCTATTATATGTTGAACAAAGCACTTCTATAATAAGTATGGAACAGAAATATGTTATCGGACTTGATTACGGAAGTGACTCGGCTCGCGCTCTTGTAGTAAATGCTACAACCGGCGAAACTTTGGCTACAAGCGTTAAAGGTTATCCAAGATGGTCGGAAGGTAAATACTGTAATCCGTCTAAGAATCAATATCGTCAGCATCCGCAGGATTATATCGATGTACTGATCGCTACAGTGAAAGGTGCATTGGCGCAATGTTCTGCTGATGTTGCTAAGAATGTGGTTGGTATTGCATTCGATACGACTGGTAGTACTCCGGCTTTTACAGATGCTAATGGTACACCGCTTGCACTTTTGCCAGAATTCGAACAGAATCCGAATGCGATGTTTGTTTTGTGGAAAGATCATACAGCAATTAAGGAAGCTGCCGAAATCAATAAACTGAGCAAAGAGTGGGAGACTGACTATACAGCTTATGAAGGTGGTATCTACTCTTCAGAATGGTTCTGGGCGAAAGCTTTGCATGTACTTCGCGAAGATGAGAAGATAAGGGAAAAAGCGTACTCTATCGTTGAATATTGCGAATGGTTACCTGCGCTTCTTACTGGTGCATCATCTTCTAAAGATGTAGTTCGCAGCCGTTGTGCGAACGGACATAAAGCGATGTGGCATCCGAAATGGGGTGGTCTGCCATCAGAAGAATTCCTGGTTGCGCTTGATCCTCTGTTGGGTGGTTTCCGCGAAAGACTTTTCTGCGAAACAGAAACTGCAGAGAAATCTGTCGGAAAACTGACAAAAGAATGGGCCGATAAACTTGGCCTGTCTACTGACGTAGTGGTTGCCGGTGGTGCTTACGATTGCCATATGGGTGCTGTAGGTGCTGGTGTAACTCCAAATACGCTGGTTCGTGTTATCGGTACATCAACTTGCGACGTTATGGTAGCAAGCCACGAAGAAATCGGTGACAATCTGATTAAAGGTATTTGTGGCCAGGTAGATGGGTCTGTAATTCCGGGAATGATCGGACTTGAAGCAGGACAGTCAGCTTTCGGTGATATCTATGCATGGTTCAAACGTGTTCTTGATTTCCCGTTGAAACATATCGTAGCAGAGTCTACGCTGATCAGCGATGATATCAAAGCCAAACTAATTGAAGAAGCATCAGAAAGAATCCTGATTGAACTAACTAAAGAGGCTGAGAAAATTCCTGTTAGCGAAAGCACAGTGATTGCTACCGACTGGATGAATGGCCGTCGTACACCTGATGCGAACCAGTTGCTGAAAGGAACAATCACCGGTTTAACGCTTGGAACAACTGCGCCTCAGATTTTCCGTGCATTGGTAGAAGCTACTGCATTTGGTACAAAAGCAATTGTTGACCGCTTTGTAAGCGAAGGTGTAAAAATTGACAATGTAATTGGTATCGGTGGTATTGCTCTGAAATCTCCATTCGTAATGCAGACCATGAGTGATGTGCTGAATATGCCTATTAAGGTATGTAACACTGACCAGGCTTGTGCTTTGGGAGCAGCTATGTTTGCCGCTACAGCAGCCGGCGTTTATCCGAAAGTGGAAGATGCTATTGCAGCAATGAATTCGGGTTTTGCAAAAGAGTATCATCCTAATGCAGACAATCATAAATTGTATCAGGCTATTTATGCAAAATATAAAGCGATTGGTGAATTCACGGAAAGAGAACTATTCCATGCTTAATTTTCTATATCATTTATAAAGGTTATAGTGTCGGTAAAATCGGGATGCAATTTCGGTTTACCGGCACTATTGCTTTTTCTATAGCTAACAAACGACTTTAAAACAAATACTACAATGAAAATAAAAGAATCAATATTTGCTCTCAGCTTACTTATGCTGGCATCTTGCAATCCACAGGCACGAATCGAAAGAACAGAATCGGGTTTGAATCCTGCCAAATTTCAATCAGAACTGAATGGAAAGAAAACAGATCTTTATGTATTGAAAAATAAGAACAACATGGAGGTTTGTGTAACTAACTTTGGCGGGCGCGTGGTTTCAATCATGGTTCCCGATAAAGATGGTACAATGCAGGATGTTGTTTTAGGTTTTGATAATATCGCAGACTATATCCGCAACCCGACCGACTTTGGTGCAACTATTGGCCGTTATGCTAATCGTATCGGACAAGGTAAATTTACATTGAACGGAGTGGAGTATGACTTGCCTAAGAATAACTTTGGACACTGTTTGCATGGTGGTCCTGAAGGTTATCAATACCAGATATTCGATGCGAAACAGCTTTCTCCACAACAATTAGAATTGACTTATACAGATGTTGATGGTCAGGAAGGTTTCCCTGGTAATCTTACTTCTAAAGTATTGATGACGCTGACTGATGATAATGCTCTTGATATTCAGTATGAAGCAGAAACAGATCAGCCTACAGTTGTGAATATGACAAATCACTCATATTTCAATCTTGATGGTAATGCCAAATCGAATGAAAACCAGTTAATCGTAATTAATGCCGATGGATTTACTCCGGTAGACAGTACTTATATGACAACCGGTGATATTCTTTTGGTAGATGGTACGCCAATGGATTTGCGTCAGCCAACACGTATCGGCGAGAATATTAATAACTTCGATTTCGAACAATTAAAGTATGGAAATGGCTTTGATCACAACTGGGTGTTAAATACAAACGGTGATATCAATCAGGTTTGTGCAACATTGATTTCACCTGCCTCTGGTATCGTGATGGATGTTTATACTAATGAACCAGGTATCCAGTTCTATACTGGTAATTTCCTTGATGGTACTCTTGCCGGTAAAAAAGGAATTACATACAACCAAAGAGCTGCAACTTGTCTGGAAACTCAGAAATTCCCGGATACACCAAATAAACCAGAATGGCCAACTGCGCAGCTTAATCCGGGAGAAAAATATAACAGCCGTTGTATTTACAAATTCTCGGTTTTACCGGAAACTGCAAACAACTAATAATTATTCGTGATGATACGGACCTCCATTAAGGATGTTCATTGCACGATATAATTGTTCTACAAAAATAAGGCGGATCATCTGATGTGAGAAAGTCATTTTCGACATCGATATCTTTTCATTAGCCCGGTCGTAAACACTTTGTGAGAAACCGTAAGGACCACCGATAATAAAGATCAGACGCTTGTTGACTGTATTCATCTTATGTTTCATCCAGTCGGCAAACTCAATAGAGCGTCTTTCTTTTCCGTGTTCATCGAGAAGTACCACAAAATCGCCGGGCTGAAGAGCCTTGCATATCAATTCACCTTCCTTTTCTTTCTGCTGTTCTGCTGAAAGACTCTTCGTATTTTTTAGTTCAGGAATCACTTCAATATCAAATGAAATATATCGTTTGGTACGTTGTGTATAGTCGTTGATAGCGGCAATATAATGAGCTTCAACAGTCTTGCCAACGACAAGTAGAGTTGTTTTCATACGGGTACTTATTCTATTAGGCTGCAAAAATAGACAATAAAATAGATATGGTTTAGCTTAAATCACTATCTTTGCCTATCATTAAGTTAATTAGTGATAAGTTATTATATTACTATTGAAAAGCTCAAGGTTATGAAGAAAAGATTATTTTTAAGTACAGCCGGATTGCTTTTTGTCTATGTTGCATTAATTGCACAAAGTGTTCCGGTAGAAATAATTTCTGCTTTTAAAAAGGGAAATTCTGATGAACTCAGACGTTACTTCAGTGATAATGTAGAACTCATTATTCTGGACAAACAAAGTAATGAGGGGCGTCTTGCCGAAAGTAATATAAAAGGGTTTTTCTCAAACCACAAAGTAAACGACTTCGTAGTCAACCATCAGGGCAAACGGGATGATTCTGGTTTTATGATCGGAACATTATCGACCATGCAGGGCTGCTACAGAGTAAACTGCTATTTACGAAAAGAAAGAAATGAATATTTAATTCATCAAATTAGAATTGATAAGATAAATGACTAAAGAAAAAGAATTGATCGATAAACTGATCGATCTTGCATTCGCAGAAGATATTGGTGATGGTGATCATACCACACTTTCTTGTATTCCTGAAACCGCTATCGGAAAATCAAAGTTACTTATTAAAGAAAAAGGTGTTTTAGCCGGTATTGAAGTGGCTAAAGAAATCTTTAATCGCTTCGATCCTACCATGAAAGTAGAGGTCTTTATCCAGGATGGTACTGAAGTAAATCCCGGCGATGTGGCTATGATTGTGGAAGGTAAAGTACAATCATTGTTGCAAACCGAACGTCTGATGCTGAATGTAATGCAGCGTATGAGCGGTATTGCTACCATGACCCGTAAATATCAGAATCAGCTTGAAGGTACACATACTCGTGTACTCGATACCCGTAAAACCACTCCTGGTATGCGTATTATCGAGAAGATGGCTGTAAAAATCGGTGGAGGTGTAAATCATCGCATCGGTTTGTTTGATATGATTCTGATTAAAGATAATCATGTTGACTTCGCAGGTGGTATCGATAAAGCTGTGAACCGTGCAAAAGAATATTGCAAGACGCATGGCAAAGATTTGAAGATCGAACTTGAGGTGCGTAACTTCGATGAATTGCAACAAGCGCTTGAACTTGGTGTAGACCGCGTTATGTTTGATAACTTCACTCCTGAAATGACAAAGAAAGCGGTAGAGATTGTAAACGGTCAGTGCGAAACAGAATCGTCTGGTGGTATTACCTTCGATACACTTCGCGACTATGCAGTTTGTGGTGTTGACTTTATTTCGGTTGGCGCATTGACACATTCTGTGAAAGGTCTCGATATGAGCTTTAAAGCTTGCTAATATTTTCTTAATTAAAAGAAACTACATAAATCTCATGGTTCAATTTTATTAAATTGCGCTGTGAGATTTCTTTTTATCCCCACCTAAAAAGAAAAGAATTGCTTTTTAACTTCATTTTACATTTTTCTTTGCAGTATTCTGCATGATGCTACGTCAAAAGAATAAAAGGCGCAATAAACGACTGTTGTTTCAATAAAACGCACAAAATTGGAGAATGAGATAGAACTTATTAATGGTTGCCGCAGTGGTAAAGACACCGCCCGGAAGAAACTGTATACGCTCTACTCTAATAAGATGCTGGCAGTGTGCTACCGTTATACGGGTGATATGGATGCCGCATATGATGTTCTTCACGATGGTTTTATAAAGATCTTTACCCATTTTAATTTCAGGGGAGAGTCTTCTTTATCTACCTGGATTACGCGAGTGATGGTTACACAGTCGATAGACTATCTTAGAAAACAGAAACGCTTTTCTCAGCTGATCGTTAATGAAGAAGTCTTGCCCGATATTCCTGAAACCAACGATGCCGGAAGTCATCTTTCACAGGAAATATTAATGGGATTTGTTGCCGAATTGCCTGCAGGTTGCCGAACGGTATTCAACTTATATGTCTTCGAGGAAAAATCTCATAAAGAGATTGCCGATATGCTGCATATAAAAGAACACTCTTCTGCTTCACAACTTCACCGGGCAAAATATTTATTAGCAGAAAAGATAAAAATGTATAGAGAAAATGAAGAAAGAAATGGATGATTTGTCGGAATTGTTTCGTTCCAGGCTCAACGAAATGGAGATGCCTGTTAAAGAAGAATTCTGGCAGCAATTAAACACCGGCATAGCACATACGCAAATGCGTAAGCGACTTATGTTTCGTCGACTCACGACTTCGGCGGCAATTCTTTTATTAATTCTTGCCTCCTCAGCTACTATCTGGATGCTCTCGCCAAAAGAAGAAATCAGCGAAGCATTTGCTCCTTTTGTTGTCTCTGTAGACCAATATCCTGCAAACTCAGAAATGACAACTCCTTTTGCGCCTCAGCCAGTTGCTGATGCGAATAACTACAATTCTCTGGTTAATGGCAGTCCGTCTGCTACTTTTGTTTCATATGCCGCCGATAGCGAAGATGATTATGATTATGTTCACATCTCGATGACTTTCTCAATGACTGAGTCTGTGATCTATTCGCGTAATAATTATGCGAATCGTTTCGATGATTATTCATTATGGCGTGTGGCTTTGAACAATGATTATCCAGCAGCCAGTAGCTCTGCAGCTCCTGAAGAAATTCATAAGACTGAATCTCAAAAGACATCTGGTAAATGGAGTATGAAAGCTGGAGCCGGAATAGCATTGCCCGATAAAAAGTTCTCCGGACTGCCCTGTATTGCCAGTGTTACTGCCGAGCGCAGAATCAATAAATATCTGGGTCTCGAAGGCGGTTTGCAATATGCCAGAATACCTTCTATTTCTAAGGCTCTTCATTATATAGGTATTCCGTTGAAGGCAAACGGTTACTTCTTAAATTCAAAATACGTAAACCTTTATGCCTCTATTGGTGGAACTGCTGAGAAATGCATAGCAGGTGCGCCCGATAATAGTTTTAGAAAAGAGCCCGTACAACTCTCTGTAAATGCGGGGGTAGGGGCAAATATTAACCTCTCAGATAAACTGGCTTTATTCGTTGAACCGGGAGTAAGCCATTACTTCTCTACTGATTCCAAACAAAAAAGCGTACGCACAGCACGACCAACTAACTTTAATTTACTTTGCGGTTTGCGCATCAATTATTAACGCAATCAAAAAAACAAATCTATGCTGAAAAGGTTATATCTATCAGTTTCATTGGGTATTGCATTTATTTTAATGTCCTCATGCACCGAAGAAATATTGGATTACAATAATCCTGATGTGGATTTATTTGTAAAGCAACTCAAGGAAGGCGAATATAAAACAAGAAATGATCAGGATATCATTCTCATCCCTCAATTTAATCAGGGCGATATTCCTAAACTCCTGGAGTATGCTGATGACATGACCGTTATTCCATCTTTTCCGATCGGATATAATGCCATGAACGGGAAATTGCGATTAGGCGAATGTTTGTTATGGATTGTCGAATCTGTCAGATTGGGAATGGCTCCTTCTATGGGCAGCAAGATGGTGCGTGCCAATGCTCCCGGATATGAAGCTTTGTATTTTTTGACAGATGAAGAAGTGCTCGAAGCCGTAGCTTATTACAGAAACTGGCTGGAGAATATAAGTTATCCGCGCACTTTCTGGACCATTGATCCTTGTTTTAACGAACCTCTTTGTGGCAGCGGATATCGCTGGTGGTAAAATTAATACTGAACTTATGAAATATCTTATTATAATAAGTCTGCTCTTATCTTTTACATTCTCTGTTCAGGCTCAGGACTGGAACAGAGAAGATTCTCTCCGGCTTTCAAGAATCATGGCAGGCGATGAAGAGATAGAATTAAATAAAAAGGCCATACAATCTATTGATATGGGCTCAGGTTTGTTTGGCGACCAGATGATTGTTGAGGATAAAAAATGGCTTCAGCCGGATATTACACTTCCCATTCCCAATGATGCCGAACAGCCTTTCAATATGCGCCAGATGCTTTCGCTTCGTCCTTACAATGGCAGCACTCCGCTAAATTGGGATCCAGTTTATCGTAAGCGAATAAAAGTAGCAAATAATACCTGGCGAAATGATCCTTTCTATAAATTATCGACCATAAGAATCTATTCAAACTGGGCGAAAAGATGGAATGATGCGGGAGACAGAAACTCGCTCGAAAAGATAGAGGCAAGCGGTTTGCGATATAACACTTTTGCCGAACGTGCAAACGGACAAATGGTTGGGGCATGGCAACGTATCAGCGATGGTCCATCAGGGATAGATTTCAATTATTATACTTCTAAAGATTTCTGGGACTTCAAGGGAAGAAAAATCCGCGCACGCACATTAGAAGTGCTGGGTCAGTATGGTGATTCAACTACTGTATTGGTTGCACAACCCATTATTTTCCCGATAACGAAATAAATGATTAAACCTATGAATCGAATAACATCTCTTTTAAAAATAAAATACCCCATCATTCAGGGTGGAATGGTGTGGTGCAGCGGATGGCGACTGGCTTCAGCCGTTAGCAATGCCGGCGGACTGGGATTATTGGGTGCCGGTTCTATGCATCCCGAAACCTTGCGTGAGCATATACAAAAATGTAAAGCAGCTACTGATAAGCCTTTTGGTGTAAATGTGCCGTTGCTTTATCCGCAGATAGATGAGATTATTGATATTATTATAAAAGAAGAGGTAAAGATTGTTTTCACATCGGCAGGCAATCCCAAAACATGGACTTCTGTATTGAAGGATAAAGGTATTACTGTAGGACATGTTGTTTCATCGTCGAAATTTGCTGTTAAATGCGAAGAAGCGGGCGTTGATTTGATTGTTGCCGAAGGATTTGAAGCAGGAGGGCATAATGGTCGGGAAGAAACCACTACCATGTGCCTGATTCCTGCCGTACGCAATGCTACAACATTGCCTTTGATCGCTGCCGGAGGAATTGCAACGGGTAAATCTATTCTGGCTGCAATGGTATTGGGTGCCGAAGGCGTACAAATCGGAACACGGTTTGCTATGACGAAAGAGAGCTCGGCAAGCGATGTCTTTAAGGAATACTGCTTACGCCTGAATGAAGGAGATACTAAACTGCTCCTGAAGAAGCTTTCTCCGACCCGTCTGGCTATCGGCCCGTTTAAAGATTTAGTGGAAGCCGCTGAGGCTCGCGGAGCAAGTGTCGATGAACTTAAAGAATTACTGGGCAGAGGTCGCGCTAAAAAAGGAATTTTCGAAGGTGACCTGGAAAACGGAGAATTGGAAATAGGGCAGGCAGCGTCACAACTGCGAACATTGCAAACTGCTGAAGAGGTGATGAAAGAATTGACAGACGAATATAGTCGTTTAACTCAACAGAGTTTTACCTGGTAATATAGTTTTAAAATAGGGTTTTGTTTTCAATAGGACAGCCTGTTACATCGCATTTTGCCGATTGTAACAGGCTGCTTTTATGATAAGCTATCTCCAACATGTTGACAAGCTATCGCCAGCGTGCTGAGTAGCGCTTGCCAGCAAGCCAGCAAGCGCTTGACACTAACAGGGCTGATATGGCAGCCCGAACACATCTGCTATCGCTTTATACACAATCTTACCTTCGACTATATTTAAACCAAGTGCAAGTGTCGGATCATCTTTGCATGCTTTTTGCCAGCCTTTGTTTGCCAGTGCAAGTGCATAGGGCAGAGTAGCGTTAGTCAGCGCCGAAGTCGATGTAAACGGAACGGCTCCGGGAATATTGGCCACAGCATAATGAACAATGCCATCTACTACATAGGTCGGGTCACTGTGTGTTGTCGGATGTGAAGTTTCAAAACAACCGCCCTGATCAATGGCTACATCTACAAGGACAGTACCTTTCTCCATGAGTTGCAACATATCCTTAGTTATCAGGTGAGGCGCTTTATCGCCGGGTTTCAATACCGAACCAATCACCAGATCAACATCGGCAAGCTCTTTTATAATGTTCATTTTCGAAGAATATAAAGTCTTCACGTTTTTAGGCATCACTTCGCTAAGGTAGCGCAAACGTGGCAGATTAATATCGGCAATAGTCACATCGGCATCAAGGCCTGCAGCCATTAAAGCCGCCTGACTACCAACCACACCACCACCAAGAATAAGAACTTTGGCTGGTTTTACTCCGGGTACTCCACCTAAAAGTTTACCTTTTCCGCCCTGTGGTTTTTCAAGAAAGCGTGCACCTTCCTGAATAGACATTCTTCCGGCAACTTCGCTCATAGGGATAAGTAACGGAAGCGTACGATCTGGTTTTTCTACTGTTTCATAAGCCAGACAAACCGCACCTGTCTTAATCATAGCTTTGGTCAACACTTCGTCTGATGCAAAATGGAAATAAGTAAATAGCAATTGACCTTTACGAATTAAATGATATTCGGGTTCAATGGGTTCTTTCACCTTTACAATCATTTCGGCTATTCCGTAAACCGCTTCAATGGTGGGAAGCATTTTTGCGCCGACGGCTATATATTCCTCATCCTGAAAACCACTGTTTATACCTGCCGTTTGCTGTACATACACCTCGTGTCCATGATGTATTAACTCTGAAACTCCAGCAGGTGTCATTCCAACGCGGTTCTCATTATTCTTAATTTCTTTTGGTATTCCGATAATCATAATGTTATAAATTTAAGTGTTATATGGTGCGAATATATATATTTAATAGATTTACTGTGTTAATAAACTGATGTTTAAAAGCATAATGTCAGTTATTTAAATAATAATTAAACTTTCACCATGTTATACTCAAAGATATTTCCATTTCTCTTTTTTCTTTGTAAAAATATTGGTGTATTTTTGTGTAACCTAATGTTTTTTATTCCATGAAGCTACTTTTTCCCTTTTTCTTTTTTCTTTTTGCTATTACTGCCTATGGCCAGCAAACCGATTCGCCTGTCTTTAAACCTCCTTTTAGCGGACCGCTATCGTTTAGTGGCAATTTTGGTGAAATACGTGCAACTCATTTTCATGGCGGACTCGATTTCAGAACGGGTGGTGCCATTAATATTCCTATTCGTGCACTGGGCGATGGATATATTTCGAAAGTGCGCGTCAATAATGGTTCCGGTTATATTGTCGAAGTAACATATGATAATGGTTACCGCACCATCAACCGCCATTTAGAGGGACTTTTACCTCCTTTCAAAGCGATCATAGACAGTATTCAGTATCAGCAGGAGAGTTACGAAGTTGAATTCACCCCTGAACCCGACCAATATCGTGTAAAAACGGGTGAGTCTATCGGTCTTAGTGGTAATCGTGGCTACTCGTTTGGTCCGCATCTACACTTAGATGTTATCGAAACCGAAACTGATGAATATGTTGATCCTGTTCCTTTATTTGGCAATATCATCACCGATAACATCGCACCCAAAGCATTTGGCTTTATGCTGATTCCGCAATTGGGGAAAGGTGTAGTCGATCGAAAAACTGTGCCGCAAACTTATACTCCTGATGATAAAAAGGTGATTAAAGCATGGGGCGAAATAGGGGCAGCTGTTAAAGCCTATGACTTTATGAATGGTTCGCAAAACCGATGTGGTGTACATACCGTAGAATTAAGGGTTGATGATAGTTTGTTTTATCGAAGTATTATCGATCGGTTTACTTACGAAGAGAGCCGGCAGGTGAATACCTGGTCGCAGAATGGTTATATGAAATCTTTTATAACTCCGGGTAATGAGCTGCAGATGTTCGATGCTTTTAACGGAAACAATGGTTTGATTACTATTGATGAAGAGAGAGATTATACTTTGCACTATACACTGACCGATGTTTCGGGCAATCAGTCTGAATATAAATTCAAAGTTCGTGGAGAAAAACAAAATATTCCTGAGATCAACACCGGTAGCAAATCTTATTTCCGTTGGAATAAGGTGAATCATCTCAACGAACCCGGAATGTCTGTGGTCTTTCCCAAAGGGGCCTTTCATGAAGATATACTCCTTCTGAATCAGGTGAAACCAGATAGTAATGCTATTGCTTACACCTATCAGCTACACAATAAAGCCGTTTCACTCTTTAAACCTGCAGTGTTGCAAATAGGCCTACGGAATATGCCGGTAAGCGATACTTCAAAATATTTTATAGGGCGTGTTACCAATAAAGGGTTAAGCTCTGTAGGTGGTGTTTATGAAGATGGATTTATTAAAGCAAACATACGCACACTCGGAACTTACACAATAGGTATTGATACTGTTCCACCTAAAGTTGCGACAGTAAACCGTGAATCGTGGGCGAAGAATGGAAAGATTGTATTAAGTATCTCTGATAATCAGACGGGGATAAGTAACCACAGAGCCACTATCGATGGAAAATATGTGGTTCTTTATAGACCAAATATGATGCAATCTCAATATATTTGTGACCTTAATCCCAAATACATAGAGAAAGGGAAAAAGCATCTTTTAGAAGTCACTGTCGTAGATGGTTGCGGTAATGAAACGATTGTCAGTGAGACTTTTTTCTGGTAAGAACAAAACTAATTTATAAACTATAATCAATTATTAATGAAAAAGAAATTTGCTCTTTGCGCATTACTTCTGACTGCATTTGTGGCGAAATCATTCGCTTGTACAAATCTGATTGTCGGAAAGAACGCTTCAACTGATGGTTCGACCATCGTATCTTATTCGGCCGACTCATATGGCCTCTTTGGTGAACTTTATCACTGGCCGGCTGCAACACATCCAAAAGATGCTATGCTCGATATTTACGAGTGGGATACCGGTAAATATCTGGGTCAGATTCCGCAGGCACGTCAGACTTACAATGTGGTTGGAAATATCAATGAATTTCAGTTGACTATTGCTGAAACAACCTTTGGTGGCCGTCCTGAATTATCAGATTCAACAGGTATCATGGATTACGGAAGTTTGATTTATGTTGCACTTCAGCGTTCTCGTACTGCCCGTGAAGCAATTAAAGTAATGACTGACCTTGT
The DNA here is from genome assembly GCA_947074195.1 of uncultured Bacteroides sp. Lineage (GTDB taxonomy): Bacteria > Bacteroidota > Bacteroidia > Bacteroidales > Bacteroidaceae > Bacteroides. Next base: position 2,265 of record CAMTOS010000012.1, on the reverse strand, counting down.
TCAGCAATACGGTTATTACAGTAGTGGTGAATCATTTACCATCGCCGATCCAAACGAAATCTGGATCATGGAAATGATTGGTAAAGGTCCTGGTGTAAAAGGTGCGGTATGGGTAGCAGTTCGTGTACCCGATGACTGTATTTCTGCTCACGCAAATCAGGCACGTATTCATCAGTTCCCTCTGAATGATAAAGAAAACTGTCTTTATTCTCCTGATGTAATCTCTTTTGCCCGCGAAAAAGGGTTCTTCGATGGTGTAAACAAAGACTTCAGCTTTGCCAACGCTTATGCTCCGCTTGATTTCGGTGCACGCCGTTATTGCGAAGCACGTGTTTGGAGCTTCTATAATATGTATACAAAAGATGGTGAAGAATATCTTCCATATATCATGGGTGAAACAGACACTCCAATGCCATTGTTCGTAAAAGCTGACCGCAAACTTTCTGTGCAGGATGTTATGCATGCCATGCGCGACCATTATGAAGGTACTCCGCTTGACATCACTAATGATTTCGGTGCTGGTCCTTATAAGATTCCTTACCGTTTATCTCCATTATCTTTCAAAGTAGATGGTGAAGACTACTTCAATGAGCGTCCGATCTCTACACAGCAGACTGGTTTCGTATTTGTATCTCAGATGCGTGCACATATGCCTGATGCTGTAGGTGGTGTACTTTGGTTTGGTACAGACGATGCGAATATGACTGTATTTACACCGGTATACTGCTGTGCTACACAAGCTCCTGTATGCTATACTCGCGTTGATGGTGCAGATTATATTACATTCTCATGGAATTCAGCTTTCTGGATTTACAACTGGGTGGCAAATATGGTTTATCCACGCTATAGCCTGATGATTGGTGATGTACGTGCAGAGCAGGAAAAATTAGAAAATACTTTCTTCGAAGCTCAGCCGGGTATTGAAGAAGTAGCTACCAAGCTTTATAAGAAAGATAAAGCAGAAGCAGTGTCATTCCTTACTAATTATACAGATATGATGGCACAAAGTGCTTTCTCTGACTGGAAACGTCTGGGTGAATATATTCTTGTGAAATATGCTGATGGTGTTGTCCGCAAAACCAATCCTAATGGTGAATTCCAGCGCAACAGTATTGGTCAGCCTGCCGGTGTAATTCGTACAGGATATCCTGAAGAATTCCTGAAAGAATATGTAAAACAAACAGGAAACAGATACAAGATCAACCCATAAATGGTTGTTCCGAACTTTTTTCAATAAATCTCATTACCGATAGATTTCTTTATTCTATATTTGTCAATTATTTAATAAGAATTTATCATTAACCCATAAAATAAGTAAAAATGGAAAACCAGGATCTAATCAAACAGGTTACTGAAAAAGCTGAAAAGTGGTTAACTCCTGCCTATGATGCAGAAACTCAGGCAGAGGTAAAACGTATGTTGGCTAATGAAGATAAAACCGACCTGATTGAAGCGTTTTATAAAGACCTTGAATTTGGTACAGGTGGTCTTCGTGGTATTATGGGCGTTGGAACCAATCGTATGAATATCTATACTGTTGGTGCTGCTACACAAGGTCTGTCAAATTATCTGTTGGAGAATTTCAAAGATCTTCCTCAGATTTCAGTGGTTGTTGGTCACGACAGCCGTAATAATAGTCGTCTGTTTGCAGAAAAATCAGCAGATATTTTCTCGGCAAACGGCATTAAAGTATATCTTTTCGACGGAATGCGTCCTACACCCGAAATGTCATTCGCTATTCGTTATTTAGGTTGCCAGAGTGGTATTATCCTTACTGCTTCGCACAATCCTAAAGAATATAACGGATATAAAGCATACTGGGATGATGGTGCTCAGGTACTGGCTCCGCACGATAAAGGTATTATCGATGAAGTAAACAAAATTGCTTCTGCTGCTGATATTAAATTCAAGGGTAATCCTGAGTTAATCAAGATTATTGGTGAAGATATCGATAAAGAATATCTTGATGCAGTAAAAACAGTTTCTATCGATACTGAAGCTATTCAGCATCAGAAAGATATGAAGATTGTTTATACTCCTATTCACGGTACAGGTGCAACGCTTATTCCACGCGCATTGAAAGAGTGGGGTTTTGAGAATGTACACACTGTTCCTGAACAAATGATTCCGGATGGCAACTTCTCGACTGTAGAATCTCCTAATCCTGAAAATGCTGAAGCATTGTCGATGGCTGTTGCTCTTGCAAAGAAAATCGATGCTGATCTTGTAATGGCAAGTGATCCTGACGCTGACCGTGTAGGTATT
>CAMTOS010000011.1 GCA_947074195.1 uncultured Bacteroides sp. | reverse complement strand
AATAGTTCTTCGACCAGCAGACCGTCTAACAATAACAGCAGTAATAGCTCTACGACAAGACCATCGAACAGTAATAATAATGGCAATTCATCGTCTTCAAGACCATCGAACAGTAATAATAATAGCAATTCATCGTCTTCAAGACCATCGAGTAGCAGTAGCAATAAGAGCAGCAATACCAACAATAGCAGTAGCTCTACTTCACGTCGCAGTAGTTCTGGAAGTTCAACTTCAGGATCATCAAGCAGTAAAAGCTCAACTCGCAGTTCATCTTCTTCGGATTCAAAGAAGAGCGAATCAAAAAGTTCAAGTAGCCGGAGCAGCAAGACTTCAAACAGCGATAGCAACAGTAGCTCAAGAAGATAAATATATTCAGACGATATGATAAGAATGGTGAAATGTCTCCCGGGACATTTCACCATTTTTTGTTTCTTAGTTGCACGAAACGATTAACAAAATGGTCTCATAATATCACTCTTAGATGATAGATAAAAGCCTAATAAAGATAAATATAACATCCTCCAAACAAGACAGCTCTTATTCTGTTTGCTGGTAAGCGCTTGCCGGTGTGCTGGCCATATATACCCAGCGTGCTGACAATAGCTTGCCAGCACGCTGAGTATATATAGCTGATAATTGCTTTATTTATGAGTAATAATCTGTGAAGATTAGTCTAAAGAACTCTGCTTATTAATATCGGTAAACAAGAATGTTTTATGACGAACAACTGCTATCGCAATAAGAATTCCGGTAAGTACCAAGTTGAATACAAACGGGAAATGTTCTGATTTTGTATGGAATATCAGTTCGAATAAATCGACGATAAACGGACACAATAGAATAGCTACATAGTTCATGGCCATCATAAACCCAAGAGCAAGAGTAGATTTCTGCGGAATGGCCGACAAAGTTGTTTTTTCGTAAAGAAGTGGCTGAATAATACCATAACCTAATCCCATACAAATACAACCTATAGCAATAATCCATTCGGCATGGAATACCCAAACCAGGAAGAGCCCCACCGCAATAATTATCAGATTGAAGATTATTACTTTTCCTTTGAGGAATTTCAGTATATAATTCAGGAAGAATCCGGGAGCCATGATAGCGAGGAAGAACAGTGATATCATGAAACCAGAATGTCCGCTGTCATATCCGTACGACTGCATCAGGAATGGCAGATTGAACGACACGATAATTACGATATAAGTTATAATTCCATACAGACCCATGATGCTTCCAAGATGTTTTACATTGATGCCATGTTTGCTTTTGGCCAAATCATCAGGAATGACAACTTTATCTGCCGGATCATCAAGAACAGTGGTAACACCCTGTTTCTTATTGATGCTGCTTCTTAACCAATAGGACAAAAGGATAGAGAATACCGGAAGAAGATAGACGATAAATGGCCAGTGCCAGTTTTTCAGATCGGCAAGCACACCTGTAACAAATGTCGCAATTACCAGCGTAACATTAGTAATGGCAGAACTTAAACCAAACTGTTTTACACGATATTTGCCAACGAAGAATCTCGATATAAGTCCTGTTGATAATGGAATTATGATACCTGCCCCGATACCGAGCAAAGCACTTACCGCAATAAGCATCCACATCTTATCGGATAGCATGTAAAGTACACCACTGGCTGTAAATATGATAAGCCCGGTTAAAAGTATGCCTACATAGTTATTTTTTTCTGTCAGTTTACCCGCCAGTAGAGTGAATGGGATGATGAGAAGCGACGGTAAAGAAGTCAACATTTGTACTTCCAGATCTGATGCCGTAGGGAAGACTTCAGCCAATTTTCCCAGTATAGGCGATACTCCTAATCCTGGTAGTGATGTAAGAGCTGAAATAGACCATATTCCTATTAACGTAAGTAATGGAATGGTTCCCCGACCCGTTTGAATTTTCATATGCTGAATTTATTTAGGTTATATTTTAAACAAACAATTTGATTAAAGTAATGTTCAACAAATCTATAAAACTGTTAACTATACCAGCAAATCAGAACATTTTACCAGTAAATGGAGCTCGAAACATAAATAGTATATACATATGTATAATATATAAATCATTAAACAAAGTTCGAAGCTATGTTGTTTTTCTATAAGCTTAACCAACGATACACCTAAACCAAAAGAGTTCTTATTATTTAAAACGTAGTGAATATGTCATTTTCATTAGTAAACTTTATCTTCCAGAAGAAGACAATATACAATATACTTCATATTGTGACACTGATTCTGTCTTTGTTTCTTGTCATCAGTATTTCGATAGATACTTTTAAAGGCATTGCCTTCTATTCGCAGACATCATATATGAAAGTGCAGTTGTGGATCTGTATATGGTTTCTGTTCAACTTTTTCCTGGAACTCTTCATGGCCAATCGCAAATGGCGCTATATTCGCTCGCGTTTTCTATTCTTTCTAATTGCCATTCCTTATCAGAATATTATCGCTTATTTCGGGTGGACATTCTCAGAAGAACTCACTTATTTTCTTCGTTTTATACCACTTGTCAGAGGTGGTTACGCACTGGCCATTGTTGTGGGATGGCTTACCTACAATAAGGCATCGCGATTGCTGATTTCATATTCGATGATGTTATTTTCTACCATCTACTTTTCTAGTCTTGCCTTTTACGTTATTGAGCATAAAATCAATCCGTTGGTAACTACTTACGGCGATGCCATCTGGTGGGCATTTATGGATTGTACAACCGTAGGTTCAGATATAACAGCCATGAGTGTAACCGGAAAGGTATTGTCAGTATTGCTGGCCGCTTTGGGCATGATGATGTTCCCGATCTTTACTGTATACATTACCAATATGATACAGAAGGCAAATAACAGAGAAGATCAGTTCTTTTCAAGTCAGGAAAATGCCGGACAAACACCCGGTACTCCTTCAGGCAATACGGCTTCATCTGCTCCTGCAAATCCCGGCAATGCATCAGCTGATACAAAAAAATAATTCGCTTAACCGGTGACGATTGTCATCACACAATTAAGCGAATTTGCAAAGTTATTCTAAAGTCTGCTGATTGTCTTATCGTTTAAAAGCGACATCTCACTTCTACACCGAACTGTCGGGGGCGACCCCGTTGCATAAAGCCATTGCCCATTGATTCGAAGTAGAACGTCTGATACTTCTTGTCGAGTGCATTTCGTACCCAGAATGCCACAGCCCCAGGACCTTTTTCAAAGCTGATACGACCGTCCATTGTTCCGTAAAACGACTGGCTGGCCTCATTGTTTTCTGTCCAGTATATTCGCCCGGCTGCGTTGTAGTTCAGGTTAAACTGAATTCGATCCAGCCATAGGCAACGGGTAGGCATCTTCCAGATATATTGTGCCCCTGCGCTAAGCGTATGTCTGGGTACAAAAGGGACGTAGTTACCGGTATAGTCAATCGTCTCGAGTTGACCATCTACTTTTTCATTAGTCTCATAATCTTTAAACGTGGCATGCGTATATCCATAGTTTGCATGAACACTCAGCCACTCGGTGATACCTGCACGTATAGTTGCTTCCGCTCCATAGCTCTTACTTTTTCCTGCATTTGTTGTGATGCGGCCCAGCCCGCTCTCCGCAAATTTGGCTACCTGCTGATCTTTTGTATCCATAAAGTATAGCGCACCATCCATCACCAAACGGTTATTAAACAAATTAAGGCGGGCACCCACTTCATAATTCCATGTATATTCAGGTTTGTAAGTCGTAGATCCTTTTACATCAGGTTCCGGACCAGCTCCGGGAATTTTAGAGATGATACTCTCTTTAATTGATTCAGGCATTCCCTGAATGTTATCAAAAATCTTAATCACTTCGTCTTTCACCTGTCCTTTCATTCCATTCTCCATACAAGTCTGTATCAGGTCAGAGAACATCTGTACATTGTATCCACCCGAGCGATAACCTCTTGAAATAGTGGCATACACATTGCTTCCCTGCTTCCATTCGTACTGCAAAGCAAACTTAGGAAGTAGTTGCAGATAGCTATTTTCTATCTTCCCTTTCAGCACAGGCGACAAGCTAAGTGATTGTTTAATCGGTTCGGGCAACATGCGGCTATCCATATTGAAATCATAGTTAATCTGACTGCCCGAATTGTAAGTCAGCGATGTCTTTTCATAATCCAGACGCAAACCAACTGTCGCCGTAAAGCCCGGCACAATTTTAAAGATAGATTGATGAAAGATGGCCCCGTTCAGAATGGGCGTATCGAAGTTACCGCTAACATAGAGTGGGCGCGAGGTGATATCGATATCCATGCTCCCCATAGCCCCCATTGATGGTATATTATTGTTGATATTATCCTGAATAACTTCCTGAACACCTTGTCCTTTGAAAGTTACAGGTCCGTTTGTATTCAGCCATTGATAGAACCCGAAAGCGCCGGAAGTCCATTCCCACCATGTTCCCGGTTTCGACTTAAACACAATCTCTTCCGAAAGCACATTCAGCTTTTGTCGCTGATCCAGATTAAATATATCCTTCTCCGTAAAATCCTGATCCAGGAACATACGATCCTTCAGATACTGGTAACCAGTTACGGCATTGAATATAAATTTATTGCCTTGATAGACTACATTCAGATTGGTATTAAACAGATTGCGCTTATAGGTACTCTCATCATTGTAAGAGATCTTGCCAATCTTATCTTCGCGTGGATCAGTTTCTCCATCGGCTAAGAAAACTCTCCCGGTATAGATATACGGATATCCACCCTGCTTGCTGTATTCATAATTGACATTAAAGTCCAGTTTCACATTGTCCGAGGGCAAAAGTATTGCACGGATACGACCACCACCCGAATTAAGCCAGTCTACCTTTTTATCTAATGCTGTATTCTTAAAGAAACCATTGGCATGGTCATAAAAACCACCCACAGAAAAGGCAAACTTCTCTGATATCCGGTGAAAATGAGTTAATGATGCATTGTAAGTGCCATAAGTCGCTGCCCCGAGTTTAAGGTCAGTCCCCTGATAGCTAAAAGGTGACTTGGTATGCACGCGAATCAATCCACCCATAGTATTGCGGCCATAAAGTGTAGCCTGCGGTCCGCGAAGTACATCGATGCGTTCAATATCAGAATAGTTGAAATCGAAAGCCGACTTATCGATATAAGGCACATTGTCCACATACAATCCTACTGATGGAGTATTTATACGTGAACCTACTCCACGTATGTAGATAGCGGAAGTCAGTTTTGAACCATAGTCGGGGATATAAATACTTGGAACAAGAGCGCTCAGACTCTTAATGGAAGTCACCTGATTGGCCTGCATATCTTTCTGTGATAATAGAGTAACAGCAGCAGGTAATTCACGCAGTTTACGATTCTCTTTAGGAGTACCAATGACTAAGATCTCCTCTACATCGACTACTCTGACAGAGTCTTGTGGTAATTCATCCGCACGGACAAACAGACATGTTATAAAAGAGAGTGCAATAAAAAATAGTGTTTTCTTCATTCTTCATTTGTTATTCGCTGCAAAGGAACAACAAATGATGCGAATGTACAATCCTCATTTATTAGGATTTATATACGATCCGCCTCCACGTAACCATTCATCACCGCATAGATTGTAAGACCAGAAACTGATTTAATGCCAAGTTTTTCAGTGATATTCTTGCGATGCGTAATGACCGTTGTCAGACTGATATTCAGTTTGTCGGCAATCTCCTTATTGATAAAACCTTTAGTAATCTGTACTAAAACCTCTACTTCGCGGGCAGAGAGTTCATGCTCCAGCATTCGCTTTGGGGGCATTGCTTCAGGGGGATTCCCTCTGTGATGTGCATGTTGATGAAGCTTCAGAATATCTTTCACTAACATCTCTTTGGGTTGATATATATTAAGGATAGGCACACCCGACAACTGAAACGACTGACTCTCGCCAGCCATAACTATCGCTTTCTTCTTGCGGGGAATAAAGAAAGCCGTATGCTCCATATATAAATGTGCCGATATGAAATAATGAGCATACATATCGGGAGTATCTTCTACTAATGCACTAAGACTGTTGAATATACGAATGGTAGCCATCGGAATAAGTTCCTCCAGTATATTCTGCAATCCCAGCGCACTTAGTGTATTGGCATCGATTATCGCAATTTCGGGTGCATGCTTCATCATTCCTGTTTACAGATTTAGGTAGTTAGCTACTGCTTCTGCGCATCTTTCACCATCTACTCCTGCCGATACTATACCTCCTGCATAACCTGCACCTTCACCACAAGGAAACAGACCACTAACAGTGATATGTTGCAGTGTTTCACGGTCGCGGACAATGCGAACAGGTGCAGAAGTACGTGTTTCTATACCGATCATCGTGGCCTGGTTAGTCAGGAAACCACGGCGTGAACGGCCAAAGTTCTGGAACCCCAGCGAAAGGCGTTTCGTAATAAACTCAGGCATCCAGAAGTGAAGCGGAGAGGCAATTAATCCCGGGCTATAAGATGATTCCGGCAGATCAACGCTAAGTTTGCGACGTGTAAAATCTTCCATACGTTGCGCAGGTGCCACCTGTGTGCGACCTCCCTGCATCCAGCACTGACGTTCCAGTGCTTCCTGGAAGTTAAGCATCTGCAACACTTGGTGTTCTGCAGTTTCTTCGCCTAATACCTGTAAATCGGTACGGGCAAGATCTTCCGGCTGTATTTCGACAACCATCCCAGAGTTGCTCCATCGTGAACCACGGTTTGATGGCGACATACCATTTACTACTACCTGTTCAGGACCACTGGCTGCCGGTACAACGAAACCACCGGGGCACATACAAAAACTATATACACCACGGCCTTCTACCTGCGAAACAAAACTATATTCGGCTGCAGGAAGATATTTTCCACGACCATCTTTGGTATGATACTGGATCTGATCAATCAGTTTGGCAGGATGTTCCAGACGTACACCAACTGCAATCCCTTTAGCTTCGAGTGTGACATCATTATTGGCCAGCCAGCGATAAACATCGCGGGCAGAATGTCCGGTAGCAAGAATCACCGGACCCATGAACGTTTTACCATTGTCAGTCTGAATACCTTTTACTTCACTGTTTTCAATGATAATAGCATCCATACGGGTTTCGAAATGAACCTCTCCACCACATCTGATAATGGTTTCACGCATATTCTCGATAACACGCGGCAGCTTATCGGTACCAATATGTGGATGAGCATCTATCAGAATAGAAGTCGATGCTCCATGCTGACAGAATACATGCATAATCTTATCGGTATTACCACGCTTCTTGCTTCGGGTAAATAGTTTACCATCGGAGTAAGCACCGGCACCTCCCTCTCCAAAGCTATAGTTCGATTCAGGATTAACGGTATGTTCGCGGCTGATCAGTGCAATATCAACTTTACGGTCACGTACATTCTTACCTCTCTCCACAACAACAGGTCGAAGGCCAAGTTCAATTAAGCGTAGTGCTGCGAAATAACCACCGGGACCGGCACCAACCACTATCACCTGTGGTTTATTTTCCACATTCGGATAATCTGTTACCGGGAATTCCTGATCGTGAGGTATTTCATTGATGAACACGCGAACACTCAGATTCATATAGACTGTACGCTGACGTGCATCTATATTACGTTTAAGTATTCGTACAGCATTTATTTCTGAAGGATTGAGGCCTTTTTCTTCCTGCAAAAACTCCTTCAGACGTTGTTCATTCACCGCTACTTCGGGCAACACTCTCAATTGATATTCCTGAATCATTTTATAATATTAATTAGTTAGATAAACCACAAGACCTATGCTGGCACGCAATCCGTCCCAATCGGCCTTAAAGTTCGTCTTTGTCGGTTCATAATACTTTTTACCTTTATAGACGTCCCATTCATAACCAATTTGAGCCTGAATAGCCAGTGACTGAATAATATGGTATTGAATTACTAACGCTGGCTGAAGATATAAGTTCGTAGTCTTCAATTTGACCTCCTCCATCTCAGTATGTCCTCCGTTAGGTAAATTCAGTTTTTCCGTTAATCTCGATTTGGTGAAAATAGTTCCTGCCGAAAGTTGTGCATACATCTTAAGCGGGAAATCCTGGCCAATCATGCAATAACGTGCAAAGATACCGGTTTTAAAGCCTTTATTCCGAATCTCATTCTTATATTTCCCAGAGTAGTCGGTAAGCGATTTCTTTGCCGCTGTCGTCAGATAGCCAAATTCCACTCCGGCATCCCAGCGGTAAAAGCTCAGTCCAGCCTTAACATCCTGAGTCAATTTACCCGGAAAGTCATCGTTCAGTTTCATACCCTTTACCGGCTCTTCTTGTTCAAGGAATGTATGGCGCATGCTACTCATACTAAAAGTGCCATAGCCCAGATTATATTCAAGGAACAGACGCTGTGCATGGAGGCCTGTTGCAGCAATCAGCACCAATATTAACATCGTTAGTTTCTTCATATCGTTAAGTATTTATTTAAGTTATCTTTTATCCAAACAATGCCCGAAAGGCTTCTTCCACTTTACGGACAGGTATTAATTCGATCTTTAGTTTCTTGGTGTTAAGTCCTTGGAGGTTATATTTGGGGAGGATAAATCGTTTAAAGCCCAGCTTCTCAGCTTCGCCAATTCGTTGTTCGATACGGTTAACGGGACGTATTTCTCCCGACAGACCTACTTCGCCCGCCATGCATACATCCGAATCGATTTCAGTATCCATGTTAGAGGAGAGGATAGCACTGATCACGGCAAGGTCAATGGCAGGATCGTTTACTTTCAATCCGCCTGCAATGTTTAGAAAGACATCTTTTTGTCCCAGTTTAAAGCCGACACGTTTTTCGAGTACAGCCAGCAGCATATTCATGCGGCGAATGTCGAATCCGGTAGCCGAGCGTTGCGGATTACCATAAACAGCACTGCTGACCAGTGCCTGTGTTTCGATAAGGAAAGGACGAACTCCTTCGATAGCCGATGCGATGGCAATACCACTCATGCCTTCATGATCTTGAGACAATAGCAATTCTGATGGGTTACTAACCTGTCGCAAACCGTCCTGACGCATCTCGTAAATGCCCAGTTCGGCAGTACTTCCAAAACGGTTTTTGATGCTGCGCAGAATGCGGTACATATAGTGCTGGTCGCCCTCGAACTGTAACACAGTATCTACAATATGCTCCAGTACTTTCGGTCCGGCAATGCTTCCTTCTTTATTGATATGTCCGATGAGGATAACTGGTGTATGTGTCTCTTTGGCAAAACGCAGAATAGATGCCGAACATTCGCGCACCTGCGTGATGCTTCCCGGAGATGATTCCACGTTTTCGGTAGATATGGTTTGTATCGAGTCGATAATTACCAGATCGGGTTTCGTATTCTTTATATGGGTATAGATCTGCTCCAGCGAAGTCTCACAAACGATGAGGCAATCCGATGGAGTGTGCGACAAACGGTCGGCACGTAACTTTAGCTGGCGTGCACTTTCTTCACCCGAGACATAGAGAATGCGCTTTTCGGGAATACGCAGCACGGTTTGCAGTACTAAAGTCGATTTACCGATACCCGGTTCACCACCAATCAGTACAAGCGAACCCGGAACCAATCCGCCACCCAGTACACGATTCAGTTCATCATCGTGCATATGGATGCGGGGTTCATCATCGACCTTAATTTCATGAAGCGTCACAGGTTTTGGTTTCGATGTCTCGATACCCGATACAGGTCTGCGGTTCGTAGTTTCTTTTCGTACAATCTCTTCTACAAAAGTATTCCATTCACCACATGCCGGACATTTACCCTGCCATTTTGGTGAGTCTTGTCCGCAATTGCTGCATACATATACAGTTTTTTCCTTCGCCATATCGTTTAACGCTTCAGTTTTTGTAAAGACAAAAGTAACTATAAGTCTCAGATATTAAATATCATCCCTCTGTTTTTTGCAGTCTCATCTTTTAAAAACTACCCCTTAATGTATCATTCCTCAGGAAGCTATTGCTGACTTACCAGGCAGCTATCGCTGGCCGGCTGGCAAGCTATCGCCACCGTGCTGAGAAGCTATGGCTGGGTTTGTGCCGATTATATCCTGGTTGATAAAAGATATAACTATAAGTGTATAAGATAATTAAGTGGGAAAATATTTGGATAATCGGATAAAAATCAATAAATTGTCAGAAGTTAGCGAAGAAAAGTAATAAAGCTGTTTTTGCTAACTCCCTTTGTTAAACCAAATCTTTTAAATCGGAACGTATGACGAAAAAAATGACCACAGCGTCGGGGCGGCCTGTAGCCGACAATCAGAATGTACAGACGGCCGGTCAACCCGGACCAATTGCCATGCAAGACCCCTGGTTCCTCGAAAAGTTAGCCCACTTCGACAGAGAAGTTATTCCCGAAAGACGTATGCATGCCAAAGGCTCGGGAGCCTATGGCACATTTACCGTGACGCACGATATTACCCAATACACCCGTGCAGCTATTTTCGCAGAAGTCGGCAAGAAAACCGACTGTTTTATGCGTTTCTCAACTGTAGCCGGCGAACGTGGTGCAGCCGATGCCGAACGCGATATCCGCGGCTTTGCTATTAAGTTTTATACCGATGGCGGAAACTGGGATCTGGTAGGCAACAATACGCCCGTCTTTTTCCTTCGCGACCCACTGAAATTCCCCGATCTGAACCATGTGGTAAAACGCGATCCACGTACCAACATGCACAGCGCCAACAGCAACTGGGATTTCTGGACACTGTTACCCGAAGCCATTCATCAGGTCACCATCGTGATGAGCGACCGCGGTTTGCCGGCTTCCTATCGCCATATGCACGGATTCGGTAGTCACACATTCAGCTTTATCAATAAAGACAATGTACGTACCTGGGTGAAGTTTCATTTCAAAACACAGCAAGGCATTAAGAATCTGACCGATGCTGAGGCCGAAATGATTATCGGTAAAGATCGTGATTCTCATCAACGCGACCTGTATACCGCCATAGAAAATAAAGATTTCCCGCGCTGGGATATGAAGATTCAGGTTATGACCGAAGATGAAGCCAATAAATACCATATCCATCCGTTCGATCTGACTAAAGTATGGCCGCACAAAGATTTTCCGTTGATAGATGTTGGCGTGCTCGAACTAAACAGAAATCCCGATAACTATTATGCCGAAGTAGAGCAATCGGCTTTCAATCCGATGAATGTGCCCGATGGCATTGGCTTCTCGCCCGATAAAATGCTTCAGGGACGTTTATTCTCTTATGGCGATGCACAACGTTATCGGTTGGGTATAAACCATAATGATATTCCGGTAAACCGCGCCCGTTGTCCGGTGCACAGCTACCATCGCGACGGACAAATGCGTGTAGACGATAATCATGGTTCGACCATTGGTTATGAACCAAACAGTTATGGCGAATGGCAAGACTCACCCGAAGTGAAAGAACCGCCGCTGGCCGTACACGGAGAAATCTATAACTATAATGAGCGCGAATATGACAGCGATTATTACTCACAACCACGGGCACTGTTCAACCTGATGACTAAAGACCAACAGCAAGTTTTATTCGAGAACACCGCACGGGCAATGGGCGATGCAGAACTGTTTGTTAAACAACGACACGTGCGCAATTGTTATTATTGTGATCCTGTCTATGGCACAGGTGTTGCAGCGGCTTTGGGAATCTCGCTCGAAGATGCGCTGAAAGAAACCCGATAATATGTGTTAAGTCAAACTTAAAACAATAAATGGCATAATATGAACCCAAGCGGTTCACGTTATGCCATTTTACATTTAAGAGCTACTATAGCAATATCTTTATCACATCTTCCAGCGAATCTTCTTTATTCAGTTCCATTTTCTTGCGAAGTCGGTGTCGCGCCATATTCACACTACTTCGGGCGATGCACAGAATATCTATCATCTGCTCCGTCGTTTGATCGAGCACTATCAGCATACACAGTACCTCTTCGCTATGGGTAATATTTGGCACCCGTTCTTTGAGTTTTGGTAAGAACGTGGGGTGTAATTGCGAAAAACGCTCTCTGAACTTGGTTTCTCCGCTTTGACGATATAAGGCAGGTGCCACTGATGCGATCTCCATGCGACTCTCCTTATTAGAAAGCAATTCGCTGAGCTGCGACTCCGTTTCACGACTGCGTTGCGTCACTACCTCCATATTCTTCAGCAAATTCTGACAACGCTGTTCCACCAACTGATGGCGTAAATGGTAATATCTTCGCTTATGGAAAGACCATATCAGGAAGCTGCACAACACTGCAAAAAGGCAAATCAGGATAAGAATGTAAAGCTTTACACGCAACTCCTGTTGTTCTAACTCCGCCTGGGCCAGCAATAATTGTTGTTCTTTTCTTTCAGTCTGATACTCAATCATGGCCTCGGTCACTTTCTTGGCCACCACATCGTTCAGCTTACTTTCTGTTTCCTGCAGATACAACTTCGCATAGCGTTGAATGTTTTGCTGATCGTTTTTATCCAGATAATGCTGCAATGCATATTTGTTCGCCTCATCCACAAAAAGCGGAGAGGATGATGAATTCAGAATATGATACATACTGTCGAGCATCGCTTCACCGGCAACCGTTTTGTTTTGGCGAATCAAACCCTTGGCCAGCAGGAAATATGATGGCGCGCGGTCGTACCATGCCGATGAACACAGGACACGTCTTAGTCTGTCAATGCCTTCCTGCAGATTTTTATTATCTTCCTGATCCACATAAAAAGCTCCTAAATGCTTGTCTACATTGATACTGCCCGATGCATAAGGCAAATCGGCAAAACAACTGTCGGCTTTATTCCAGTAATATATAGAGGAATCTGCTACTCCCATTTTCGACATCACCAGCCCTTTCATGACATACGATTCACCGCACAACGTCATATCACGGTTGGGTTGATTCAAGTTATTATTCAGTGCAATCGTGGCATATTCATTGGCATGCGGATATTGTTCCCAGTATAAATAGAGATTGGCCAGGGAATTATATGCATTCGCTTCACCTTTGAAATCGCCGGAAGAACGGGCGGCAACAGCACTCTTCGTATAGAGTTCCAGCGCATCATCCAGATGTCCCATCTTATAATAAATCCTTCCCAGTAACGCTTTTGTCCATGTTGTTCCGATGGTATACTCATATTCTTCGGCAGCATCAATCGCATGGTGACACCATTCAACGACCTCTTCATGTCTTTGTGCATTTCCATAAAAGATGGCTGCGGCATATGAATAATCGCGAAACTTGCGGGCCGGACTGGCCTCATACATCGACATGTTCAGTGCTTCCTCAATATATCTTTCGGCTTGCGGAATACTATCGATACAGTAATAAGAATAGGCCAGCAGCGAACGTACATCTCTCTGGCAGTAATCATTTATAATTGGTGTAGGATGATCTTTCAGAAAAGTAAAATAGGCTGCACTTTCATCTGCCTTACCACTATTAATATAGGTATTCATCATTTGCAGCATGGCATTCAGTGTAATGACACGAATACTCTCACGCAAACTATCTGTTTCAGAATCGAATTTCAGGCAATTCTTAAACGATTCTATAGCCTGATCGAACTTTCCGCTATACTGATAACAGCGTGCACGGGTAAATTCATAATGACAGTTAATGTCTTCGTAGTCAGAAAATTTGGGATGTAATGTGGTGCGATGTATATTTTCAAGAACTTTGTCGTAATTGCGCTCATTAAAATCTGCAAGTATTTGAAACTGCAGGGCTTTGAAATAATCGCGACTGTAAGGTTGTGTGACCTTCAAATATTCTGCAGCATTATTTCTTAGCGAATCGGTTTGCAACTCCATCGCCATACGCTCACATATGTTTCTTAGTGAATCCTGCATCTGTATGGTCAGATCAATATCACTGCGGCGTGTACAGGAAGTGAAATAAATTCCTGTGATAAGCAGATAAATTAAAAAAAGAAAAGAGGGCTTTTTCATAAGAGATATTTTGTAATAAGCTATAATAAATGTACTTGTGTTATGTTTTAAAGCTCAAAGTTAGCCATTTATTTTATTAAGAAGCTATGACTGAGTCTCTATTTATTTATTCTTATAATATAGAAAGTATGCATTGCTGATAAATAAAATCAATAGCTGGAAGGTAAAATATCCGGATATATTAATCGTATTGTTCAAATATCTGTATTTCTGTAACTATTATATGGAAAACTTAGAAATAAAGACTTGATTTGATCTTCTTAAAACGATGTTTTATGAGTAAACAACTGGAAAAAAGCTTGTAATATAGTTGTAATATTCAGGTAAAATGGAATAATAACAATATAAATCTGCCTGAAAAATCAATTCCCGATTTATAGAAAATACCCTCTGTAATATGCTCAAACGCCTTGTTAATCGATTGTAAATTGAATTGTAAATTGCTGTTTTTATGAAATTATTGCAGGAGGTGTTAGCTTTGCATCAGGTTTAAAGCACAAAAGACACTATTATAAATTTAGAACTACTATTACGTTCTTTGGAATATAGTGCTCTGTAATATATAGAGCCTGTATTCAAAGAACGAATTATTCAACTGAAATCTCTTTTTTATTGAATTAACGTTTTACTGTGTGTGAAAATATTTAGACATTTATAGTCGACTTAAGAAACAAACAAAGCATTAAACTTAACCTTCGAAAGAGTTAATTTCTTTCGAAATAAAAGATGGGAACTATTATTGTTTTTAATAACAGCAACTAATAATTTCTTGATTGAGATTTGGTCTTGCTGCAGAGTGGAACTGATACATCAGAAAAGATTATTGGACTGATTAAAAAGAATAAGTAAATGTTCAGTTAGTTCCCGTTTTTTATGCAATTAATCCCCTTAAATAAGAAATGATATATGGCTTTGTAGAAAAGCGATATATCATTTTTTTATTAATATGTTATGATTCAGGAATAGTGATTTCGCCTGCAATAGACTGTTTCATTAATTCTCTTATCTTCTCGGGAGAATAACCATGTCCCAGTAAAAACATCAGTTTTGTTACAGCCGATTCAGTCGTACTATCATAACCACTAACAATACCTGACTGCAATAAATGGTAGCCTGTTTCATAGCGCTCCATTTCTACGGTACCTGCACAACACTGCGAAACATTTACAATCACGATTCCCCGTTTCGAAGCCTCATGCAACAAACGCAGCAACCACTTGCGGCGTGGAGCATTTCCCGAACCATACGTTTCGAGTACCACTGCCCTTAATCCTTCGATGGCTAGCGTTGCAGCCACAACATTCTCATGAATTCCGGGGAATAGTTTTAATACGGCAATACGGGTATCGAGCAAGTAATGTGGTTCGAGCGGCAAATCATTCTCTGGTTTGTGAATAGCACCATATTTATATTTAATATGAATACCTGCATCGGCTAAAACCGGATAATTGAAAGAACGGAAAGCATTGAAATTTTCGGCGTTCAGCTTAGTCGTACGGTTACCGCGCATCAGGTGATTTTCGAAAAGTATGCAAACTTCGGGTACAACCGGAGTACCATCAGGATTTTGAGCGGTAGCAATCTCTATACTGGTCATCAGGTTTTCTTTTCCATCTGTTCTCAACACACTAATTGGTAACTGCGATCCGGTAAGAATTACAGGTTTAGCCAGATTTTCGAGCATGAAGCTTAAGGCTGAGGCAGTATAAGCCATGGTATCTGTGCCGTGAAGAATAACAAAGCCATTATACTGATCGTAATTATCGCTGATAATCTTTACAATTTTCCGCCACGCATCAGGTTCCATATCAGATGAGTCGATAGGCGGTTCAAACTGAATAGTATCGATTCTGCAATACGACTTTTGTAACTCAGGTATATGTGTGTGCAGATGCTCGAAGTTGAATGTTTCGAGTGCACCTGTTTCAGCATTTTGTATCATACCTATTGTTCCACCTGTGTATATTATCAATACGGAAGTATTTTGCGGGCTCATTCCTCTAAATGTTACATTGTTATACCACAAAGATAATGATATATCTATGAAAAACTAACAAAATGTCAATTATCTTACATTCGTTAACAAATTGGTAATGCTTGCTGAAAATCTTTTTATTAGAAAATAATCGTAAAAAGTAATAGATTGAATGTTTAAATGTATATATTTGCGACACCTTTTCAATAGTAACGAGAAACGATGAACTTCATGCATAACTATCTATTAACAGTCACATCCATGTGTACGACCATGACCCTTTGGGGTTAATGGATAGATTTTGTGTTTCTACGTGAACCACGCTTATAATTAGTAAGCAAACTCAATTTAATTTCTTTTCTATTTTACTCATTTTTTGTCATTCTTGTAATCATACTATCTTCAAGAGGCAATTCAAAATATTCATCTGTATGAAAATCATGAAATTCGGCGGAACATCCGTAGGTTCCGTGAATAGTCTTTTAAGCGTAAAGCGCATAGTAGAAAATAACCAAAAACCTTTAATCATCGTCGTTTCGGCTTTAGGTGGTGTAACCGATAAATTATTGCACACCTCGCGCATGGCTGCCAAAGGTGACCCGGGTTACGAAGGTGAGTTCCGTGAAATCGTTTACCGCCATGTAGAAATGGTGAAAGAGCTTTTCCCGGTTGGTGAAAAACAGGTTAGCCTGCAACGTAGAGTGGGTGAATTACTGAATGAGCTGAAAGATATATTCCAGGGTATCTACCTGATAAAAGATCTTTCGACAAAAACATCCGATACAATTGTGAGTTATGGCGAGCGACTTTCGTCTATCATCGTTACCGATTTAATCGATGGTGCCGAATGTTTTGATGCACGCGAGTTTATTAAAACCGAACCTAAGCATGGTAAGCATACGCTTGATGCCGAACTAACCAACGAACTGGTGCAGAAAACTTTCCAGTCGATGAAAGGTATAGCTATTGTTCCGGGTTTTATCTCATCAGATAAATATTCGGGCGAGATTACTAATCTTGGCCGTGGTGGTTCCGACTATACTGCTGCAATTATTGCTGCCGCACTTAATGCTGACAGTCTGGAAATATGGACCGATGTAGATGGTTTCATGACTGCCGATCCACGCGTGATTTCTACCGCATATACCATCAGCGAATTAAGCTACGCAGAGGCAACCGAACTTTGTAACTTCGGCGCTAAAGTAGTATATCCTCCTACAATCTATCCGGTATATCATAAGAATATACCTATATTAATAAAGAATACATTCAACCCTGATGGACCGGGCACTATTATTAAGCAAGAAGCTTCGAGCCCGCAGGCTAAAGCCATTAAGGGTATTTCATCTATCAATGATACCAGTCTGATTACTGTTCAGGGTTTAGGTATGGTTGGCGTTATCGGGGTGAATTACCGAATATTTAAAGCTTTGGCTGTAAGTGGTATCAGTGTATTCATGGTATCGCAGGCTTCATCTGAGAACAGTACATCTATCGGTGTGCGCAATGCCGATGCCGACCTGGCTTGTGTTGTATTGAACGAAGAGTTCGAGAAAGAAATCAGCATGGGTGAAATTTCACCTATTCAGGCTGAAAAGAACTTGGCTACGGTGGCTATCGTAGGCGAAAACATGAAACACACTCCGGGTATTGCCGGAAAGTTATTTGGTACACTCGGTCGTAATGGTATCAGCGTAATAGCTTGTGCACAAGGGGCATCAGAAACCAATATATCTTTTGTTGTCGATTCAAAATCACTTCGTAAATCGCTTAATGTTATCCATGACTCTTTCTTCCTGTCAGAATATCAGGTACTGAACCTGTTTATCTGTGGTATAGGTACTGTGGGTGGCAGTCTGATTGAACAAATCTGCGCTCAACGTGAAAGGCTAAAGACCGAAAATGGTCTAAAGCTTAATGTGGTAGGTATTGCTGATACATCGAAAGGACTTTTCAATCGTAATGGCATCAACCTCGATAATTATCGCGAAGAATTGAAAGAGAACGGTATAGACAGCAACATCGATAAACTTCGTGATGAGATTATTAATATGAATATCTTCAACTCTGTGTTTGTCGACTGTACAGCAAGCGCGGCAGTTGCTTCCTTATATAAAGATTTGCTTTCACATAATGTTTCTGTGGTGGCAGCCAATAAGATTGCGGCTTCATCGGAATACGATAATTACCGTGAACTGAAACAGATTGCCCGTCAGCGTGGTGTGAAATATTTGTTCGAAACCAATGTAGGTGCCGGACTACCGATTATCAATACCATTAATGACCTTATTCATAGTGGCGATAAGATTCTGAAAATTGAAGCGGTACTGAGTGGTACACTGAACTATATCTTCAATAAGATTAGTAAAGAGATACCTTTTAGCAAAACGATAAAGATGGCACAGGAAGAACGCTACTCTGAACCCGATCCGCGTATCGACCTGAGTGGCAAAGATGTTATCCGTAAGTTGGTGATTCTTGCCCGCGAAGCAGGTTATGCTATTGAGCAGGAAGATGTAGAGAAGCATCTTTTCATTCCTGAAGAGTTTTTTGAAGGTTCACTCGAAGATTTCTGGAAACGCATTCCAACGATGGATGCTGAGTTTGAGGCTCGCCGTGAAATTTTGGAAAGCGAACATAAGCACTGGCGCTTTGTAGCTAAATTCGAAAACGGAAAAGGTTCGGTAGGCTTACAGGAAGTAGCTTCAAACCATCCATTCTATAATCTGGAAGGAAGTAACAACGTGATTCTTCTTACCACTGAACGCTACAAAGAATATCCGATGATGATTCAGGGTTACGGTGCTGGTGCAGGTGTAACTGCTGCCGGTGTCTTTGCCGATATCATGAGCATCGCCAACGTATAATCTTCTCCAAACCGAATCTTTATGAAACATATTATTATACTGGGTGACGGTATGGCCGATTGGGCTGTACCTTCACTTAACGGTAAAACTCTTCTGCAACATGCACATACTCCTTATATGGACGAGCTGGCGCGTCTGGGCAGAAGTGGCCGGTTAATGACTGTTGCCGATGGTTTTCATCCAGGTAGCGAAGTAGCCAACATGTCTGTGCTGGGCTATAATCTTCCGAAAGTTTACGAAGGCCGCGGTCCACTCGAGGCTGCCAGCATCGGTGTCGATTTGCAACCGGGCGAAATGGCTATGCGCTGCAACATCATCTGTATCGAAGATGAAAAGATAAAGAACCATTCAGCAGGACATATCTCTACGGAGGAGGCTGATGAACTGGTTAAATACCTCCAGGAGCACTTAGGCAATGATAAAGTGCGTTTCCATACGGGTGTTCAATATCGCCATTTATTAGTAGTAAAAGATGGAAATAAGAATCTCGATTGTACGCCACCACATGATGTTCCTTTAAAACCTTTTGCACCATTAATGATTAAGCCATTAAATGAGGAAGCTACAGAAACGGCTGATTTACTAAACGACTTAATCCTGAAATCGCAAGAACTTTTGAAAGATCATCCTGTCAACCTGAAGCGTATTGCCGAGGGGAAAGATCCTGCTAATAGTATCTGGCCATGGAGTCCGGGCTATCGTCCGCAAATGGATCCGTTGAGCAAGACTTATCCGCAGCTTAAGAAAGGAGCTGTAATCTCTGCGGTCGATCTGATTATGGGTATCGGCTTCTATGCCGGACTTCGCCGTATTGATGTAGAGGGTGCAACCGGCTTATACAATACCAATTATGAGAATAAAGTGACGGCCGCTCTCGAAGCTTTGAAGACGGACGATTTTGTCTATTTGCATATCGAGGCCAGCGATGAGGCCGGTCACGAAGGCGATGTCGATTTAAAGCTTCAGACCATTGAGAATCTGGATAAACGTGCGGTAGGACCTATTTATGAAGCTGTAAAGAATTGGGATGAACCCGTAGCAATTGCTGTTCTTCCCGATCATCCGACACCTTGTGAACTCCGCACTCATACTGCCGAACCAGTGCCGTTTGTTATCTGGTATCCGGGAATCACACCGGATGAAGTTACCGCCTATGATGAAGTTTCGGCTTGCAAAGGTGGTTATGGATTGTTGAAAGAAGATGAATTTATGAACGAATTTATGAACTGTAAATAATAGAATATCTATGAATTATTATAGCACTAACGGACAAGCAACCAATGCTTCACTCGAGGAGGCAGTTGTAAAAGGACTGGCTTCAGACAAAGGGCTTTTTATGCCCGATACGATTAAATCCCTTCCTTACGAATTCTTCGAAAATATAGATAAACTCACCTTTCAGGAAATAGCCTGTAAGGTTGCTGATGCTTTCTTTGGCGAAGACATTCCGGCTGAAACACTGACTCAGATTGTAAATGATACGCTGAATTTCGATGTACCATTAGTACCAGTAACCGGCAATATCTTTTCACTGGAATTGTTTCATGGCCCTACGCTTGCCTTTAAAGATGTGGGCGGCCGTTTCATGGCACGTTTGCTGGGTTATTTCATTCAGAAAGCCGGCAAGAAAGAAGTAAATGTCCTGGTAGCGACATCAGGTGATACCGGAAGTGCAGTTGCCAACGGCTTCTTAGGCGTAGAAGGCATTCATGTCTATGTGCTTTATCCGAAAGGAAAGGTCAGTGAGATACAGGAGAAGCAATTCACTACCCTTGGTCAGAACATCACAGCTATCGAAGTCGATGGTACTTTTGATGATTGTCAGGCTTTGGTGAAATCGGCTTTCATGGATCAGGAGCTCAACGACCATATGGTACTAACTAGCGCCAACTCTATTAATGTGGCCCGATTCCTGCCTCAGTCATTCTATTATTTCTATGCCTGGGCGCAATATCGTAAGTTAGGCCGCATGGAAGAGATGGTAGTATGTGTGCCAAGCGGTAATTTTGGTAATATCACTGCTGGATTGTTTGCTAAAAAGATGGGGCTGCCTATCAAACGTTTTATTGCAGCCAATAATAAGAATGATATTTTCTATCAATACCTGCAAACCGGCGAATATAACCCAAGACCATCAGTTACTACAATTGCCAATGCAATGGATGTAGGCGATCCGAGTAACTTTGCCCGCGTGCTGGCTCTTTATGGTGGTTCTTATCCGACTATCAAAAAAGAGATTACCGGTGCAACTTATACCGATGAGCAGATTGCCGAAACGATGAAGCAGGTATATAAGGAGCACAATTATCTGCTCGATCCTCACGGGGCTTGTGGTTATCGTGCTCTCGAAGAGAATCTGATGCCCGAAGAAATCGGTGTATTTCTTGAAACTGCCCACCCGGCTAAGTTCCTGGATACAGTAGAAGGAATTATTGGTGATAAGATTGAGATTCCAGCTAAACTTCAGGCATTTATGGAAGGTGAAAAACAATCTATCGAAATGTCGAAAGATTTTGCTGACTTTAAACAGTATCTGATGAGCATCTAATCTGCTCATTTCTCAAACAAATATTATAGCTATCCGCAAGGTTGTCTTTCTTTGAAAGTCGCCTTGCGGATTTTTTGTGCCTGTAAGTCTATTATGCTGCACAACCTTCTGCAATTTCCTGCCAAGCCTTTGGAAGATTAGTGCATAGCCTTTTGCACTATGCTGCATAGCCTTCTGCATTTTAGTGCATAGCCTTATGCACCAAATGTTAAATAGCTTACCAATGAATTAAAATTTACCAGGCTAACTGATAATCATGTATCTTTGCTATGAAATAAAAACGATGAAAATGAATACCGAATTAATTATGCTGGGTACGGGCAATGCAGCTGCCACAAAATGTTATAACGCATGCTTCGCGATAAAGAATGATAAACAATATTTTCTTATCGATGCTGGCGGTGGTAATGGCATTCTTGGTCAGTTGGAAAAAGCCGGAATAGCATATAATGATATTCACAATTTATTTATTACCCATACACATACCGATCATATACTGGGTGCAGTGTGGATTATCCGAATGATTGCACAAGAGATGCGTAAAGGGAAATACACCGGCGAACTGAATGTTTACGGACATGATGAGGTGCTTAACGCTCTTCGCTGGATGTGTACTAATCTTCTTCCGGGAAAAATTGCAGAAAGAATAGGCAATGGGGTAAATCTTATCGAACTAAAAGATGGTGATAAGTTTAATGCAGCCGGCATGGAGGTGACTTGCTTCGATATTCAGTCGAAAAAATGCAAACAGTTTGGTTGTAAAGTCGATTTACCCGAAGATAAAATCTTTGTATGCCTGGGCGATGAACCCTACAATGAAGTTAATAAAGATTCTGTTGCAGGTGCAGATTGGCTGATGCACGAAGCCTTTTGTCTTTACGAAGATCGTGAAGAATTTAAACCTTATGAGAAATCGCACAGCACTCCGATAGAAGCCGGTATAGTGGCTCAGGAATTAGGTGTAAAAAATCTTATCTTGTTTCATACTGAAGACGAGACGCTTTCTACCCGTAAAAAGAAATATACTGCTGAGGCTTCTGCTAATTTTAGCGGTAATGTTTTAGTTCCGGATGATTTGGAGGGAGTTGTGTTGTAAACTATTACTCACTAATCCTGAAATACTTCATGATTTCCCGGAAATTATCCTGAGCACTCAAGCAGGTATCTGACAGATATTCGTTGATATGCCCCATTGTTGCAATCCTCTATAGTAAAATAACTTATGTTGCTCATCGATAATAAACGATACAATATTATTGGCCAGGCATTCTAATCACCTCCTTTCATAAACCTCTTAAAATCTGCACCTTTTTCTCTTTCCTGCAACTATAACTCCGCGAAATGCGTTATTAAGCCATAATCATAAATGCAACTTATGGATTTTGTACATTATCTGATTCTGATTATTGGCGGATTATTTGGCGGCTTCATGAATGTGCTCATTGGTGGCGGTGGACTGGTTGTGCTGCCCGTTTATATGAGTGCCGGCTTGCCTATGTCTATTGCCAACGGAACCAATCGTGTCAATCTTTTCATGCTTTATATCATTGCCATCTATAAGTTTTCCAAAAGAGGAAAGATGCCGTGGCGGCTTGCATTTAAGATTGCTATACCTATCGTTATGGGATCTGTGGCGGGTGCGTTGCTGGCCACCAATATCAGCGATAATATCCTTCACTTTGTATTGCTCGGTATCATTGTTTTTTCTTTTTTCTCCGTATGGTTCGGGTTGAAAGTAAAAACCAATCCTCATTGTGATATCAATGCTCCGGTTAAGATCGATTGGCTTAGCTGGGTATTGATTCTTTGCGTTGGTTTTTATATCGGTTTTATTGCGGTAGGTGCGGGTATGCTGTTGCTATCGATTTTTAGTCTGCGACTGAAAATGGATTATGTAAAGATCATTGCTGTTAAGGTATTGGTAGGCTTACTGGTAAGCTCCGTCGGACTGATTATTTTCTCTATTGCCGGCAAAATCAATATAATCGATGGGCTTGTTTTGGGTGTAGGCGCATCTGTCGGGGCGTGGATTTCATCAGGGATGGCTATGAAGCTGAGCAAGAAAGTGATAAGGAATATCATGCTGGTTATCCTTGTACTTGCGGCTGCTTATATGCTTTTGTTCAAAATCTTCCATGTCATACATTAAAAGATTCTATTCCATTTGCAACAAACTTATTATCTTCCAATCTGTTACCTTTTAAACGAAGAACGCTATGGATTTTCTCCATTATCTCATTCTGGTTGCCGGTGGTATAGGCGGTGGTTTCATCAATGTTATGATTGGTGGAGGAGGTCTTATTATACTTCCTGTTTATATGGGTGCAGGCTTGCCCGCGCCGGTTGCCAATGGTACAAACCGTGTCAACCTGGTGATGCAATACATCATTGCGCTCATTAAATATTCCAGGGATGGAGAAATGCCCTGGAAGCTACTCTCGGTCATTGCTATTCCTACAGCAATCGGCACCATAGGTGGCGCGTTTCTGGCCCGCAACATGAGCAATCTGTTTATGCACATTCTTCTGTTGAGCATCATCGTGTTCTCTATAATATATATTTCTCTTAATATGGACATTAAAAAGAAATGTCCATGCGATGGATCTGTTCCCGAAAGAAAAGTCAACTGGTTTACGTGGATACTGTTTTTGATTGCCGGCATTTATGCAGGGTTCATTTCTGTGGCTATCGGAATGATCTGGTATGCCATTTGCAGCTGGCGTATGAAGTTATGCTATGTAAAGATTACGGCTATTCGCATTGCACTTGGTCTGGTCATCAGTGTTATTGCCCTTATTGTCTTTACTATCAATAAGAAAGTAAATTTTGTCGATGGGCTTGTTCTCGGGGTAGGTAGTTCTATCGGGGCATATTTCGCTGCCGGACTCACGCTTAAACTAAGCAAACGTTTCATTCGCAATCTGGTTCTTGTTATCCTTTCGCTTGCCGGTTTATATATCATCCTGTTTCAAATTATACATCTGTAAAAAATCCCTTCATTAGGGAAGAAGGGATTTTAATCGCATCGTTTAAAGCTTATATTTCCGTATCAAGTCGACCAGAACTTTGCCAAGACTTAACGCCGATTGTGGATTTTGTCCTGTAAGTAAACGTCCGTCTACCTGCACATTGTCACTCCAGTTTGGTGTAAGTATAAAGTTACAACCGCGCAGCATCATCTCTTCCTGAAGCAGGAACGGCACATCATAACAATGTTTTACTTCCCTCTCTTCAAGATCTGAGAATCCTGTTACAGTGCGTCCTTTTAAAAGATACTCACCATTGTTCAGTTTTACATTGAGCAAACCACTTGGTCCGTGACAAACTGCACTTACTATCTTGCCGCTTTCAAAGAATCGGGTCGTTAGTTTTTTTAAATACTCATTATCGGGAAAATCGTAACATGCGCCATGCCCACCTACGAAATGAATGGCTACATACTTATCGAAATCTACCTCTTCAGGTTTAATCGTATGTTTTAGCTTCTCGCTGACTATAGCATCCTTCATGAATTCCTGATTAATCGGATCATTCATGTCAACACCCGTCACCGGTGGCTCGCCACCTTGCGGTGAAACGAAATCTACTTCTATACCTGCATCATGTAACATCTTCCAGGGATGCGCTGCTTCACTCATCCACCATCCCGTATCTTCATTCCCCATTTTACTGCAGGAAGAAAGAATAAATAATACTCTTGGCATAAATTCTCTGGTTTTAAATGATAGTAATAATACATCAATGCAATGAAAGAAATAATGTTCTTTGATTAACAATATTTATTCAGACAGAGTGAAGCCAAGTCTTCTTAATATAATCAATTTCGTGTTTTTTCTGAAGGATATTCTGAGATTTCTCCCAAAAACTGTTTATTTTGCAAAAGACTATAAATGCAAAAACATGAAGTATTTTAAATGGCAACTTGTCTTTAGTTTTGTCACTTGCCTATTGATGATTATCGCTATATCTGTCAACAGAGACGGCCGGGTATTTGGTTATGAATTAAACAATTACAAGGTAGAAGAAGAGGAATCGGTAAACCCTGAAAATATTCTGAACGACGGTACTGTTGTTATCTCAACACGTTCGCTGGCTTCCGACATTATAGGCTATGGCGGTCCGATACCTTTAGAAATATACATTCGCGATGGACGTATTATCGATGTGAAAGCATTGCGCAACGCCGAGACTCCATCTTATATCGATGATGTAAAACGGACCCGTGTGTTTAAAGCATGGATCGGACTGACTCCCGAAGAAGCCTTGAACCTGAAAGTCGATGCCATATCGGGTGCTACTTATACTTCGGATGCAGTAATCGGATCAGTTAGACGTGGGTTGCAGTATGCATCTTCATTGAATGTCGATGATATTCCAAGCTATACGGTTGTCTATTCTCCTAAGTTCATTTGCGCGCTGATTGTCATTTTGATGGCGTGTGTTTTACCACTGTTTATTCGCTCAAAGCGATACAGAATGGTGCAATTGGTTCTGAATATCGGGGTGTTGGGCTTCTGGTGCGGCCATTTCGTGTCTTATCTTCTGCTGGTAAACTATACCTCTAATGGTGTGCGCATCTGGTCATCCATTATACCAGTTATTCTGCTGCTTGTTGTCTTCCTTTATCCACTTTTTGGTAAATCTAATCATTACTGCAACTGGATTTGTCCGCTGGGATCTTTGCAGGAAGTAGCCGGCAAATGTACAAAGCGAAAACTCCGGTTATCCGATAAAACCAATAAATACCTCACTCTTTTCCGTGAAGTATTATGGGCACTACTCATGCTATTGCTTTGGAGCGGATTGTTGTTTAGCTGGATGGACTACGAACTGTTCAGTGCATTTATGGTGAATCAGACTTCTGTTATTGTAATTGTAATTACGGTACTCTTCATTATTGTATCATTATTCATTAACAGACCCTACTGCCGGTTCGTTTGCCCAACGGGAACGCTGATAAAAATCTATCAAAATCAAAAATAAGATATGGATACAACTAAATTTGTGAACATCATTTTAGCACTTGCCGTTGTGCTACTTTCAGTGAAAATAATTCTTTTTCCAGACGGGAATCACGAACATGAACCAGTCGATACAGCTCAGGCGGTTATCGACAACATCATGACCCGTACAAGCATCCGTGCCTATACTGATCAACCTGTTTCAGGAGAAGATGTGGAAACTTTGTTGAAAGCTGCTATGGCTGCACCATCGGCCCGCAATCAACAACCCTGGGCATTTGTGGTGATCAATGATCAGGCAGTGAAAGACAGTATTTCAGCCAATATAAGTACCTCAAAAATGGTAGCCGGCGCTCCGCTTGTTATCGCTATTTGCGGAAACTTAGATAAAGCATTGTCCGGTACGGCACAACCCTACTGGATACAGGATGCATCAGCCGCTACGGAGAATATGCTGCTTGCTGCTCATGCATTAGGATTGGGCGCTGTATGGTGTGGCATCTATCCCGTTTCTGCCCGTGAAGATTATATTCGGGAATTATTGAATCTTCCCCCTAATTTAGTTCCGTTTAATTTAGTTGCCATAGGTTATCCTGCCGAAGAACCTGCGCCGAAAGATAAATGGAAACCAGAGAATATAATTTATTTGAATTAATAAGAGATATAATAATTAACCCCTGCTTCTCAAACAAAGAGAAAGCAGGGGTTTATGTTATTGCGGATATTCCAGATAAACCAGATAATCGCCTTTGGCTTTGATAGAAACTTCATCGCCGATGGCCTCGTTCAGAGTACCCTGCCACCAGTTGGTGAGCTCGTGAAGGGGATACTTTAGCCCATCGGAAAGCAGACCTTTAGCGCCAAAGCTGAATATTGA
This sequence comes from uncultured Bacteroides sp., assembly GCA_947074195.1. Taxonomy (GTDB): domain Bacteria; phylum Bacteroidota; class Bacteroidia; order Bacteroidales; family Bacteroidaceae; genus Bacteroides. Next base: position 21,635 of record CAMTOS010000011.1, on the reverse strand, counting down.
GATTTGCTGTCCGGTAAAAGTGGTAAAGACATTGTCATCATTCATAGGGATGAATAAACCATAGTTGGTATACATCATAACATTGAATCCCTGATGCATATAGTCTATCAGCAGACTGATGTTTCCCAACGCATGGTCTTCGCGTCCACCGGTTGCCCCGAGGATAATTACATTCTTTATTCCTTTCTTACCAAGAAAAGAAATCGCTTTCGTCTGATCATTGGTCTCCTGATCATCGACCTGAATAAATATATCGTTGAAACGCCTGCGGTTTTCTTCAGAGATGGAATCACCATCACCGATAATCACATCCGGAGTAATGTGTTGAAGCGCTAATTCATTAATTGCACCATCGCAACATACCAGATAGGCTGCATTCTTAAGTAAATCCAATGGGATTTCATGGCGCGGATAGGAACCATTGGCCAATATCACGGCCTGCGCTTCGTTGGGTAAATCATTTAGCTGCATCATGCATCATTTTTTTCCATTTATAATATCCAAAGATAGCTATAATGGCATAAAGACCATATAAAGCCGATGTAAAGTGCAGACCTTTATAGATGTAAAGTCCGCAGCATACCACATCAACAACAATCCAGACCAGCCATTGTTCCAGATACTTACGTGCCAGCATCCACATACCGATTATGCTAAGTGCGGTGGTAAATGAATCGAGCCAGGGAACATCGCTGTCGGTGAAACGAATCAGAATCTCTGCAATGCCGATAAAGGCTATGATGAAGACGGCCGTTGCCGGAATAACTCTTTTCAACGGCATCTTTACAATAGGCAATTCTTTGTCGCTGCCTTTGCGTTTGCCGAATTTCCAGACCAGGAAACCATAGACTGCGGCTAAAAGATAATAGATGTTGATACCGAAATCGGCATACAAACCGGCTTCGTAGTATACATATATATAGATGGCAGGCATAATGATACCTGCAATCCATAAATAAATACTGGCACGATACTCCAGCCACAAATAGATGAGGCCAACAACGGTACCGGTTATTTCAAAATAATCCATATTCTTTGGTTGGTTTAGAAGCGAATGGTTACTGTACCCAGCGCATTGATACCCGCCATAGGGTAGAAGCGTGGATCAGATGAGTATTGTGCCTCTAATTGTTTATCGCCCTGCTGATAAATGGCAGCAGTCTGCGAATAACCATTGGTTACATATTTCTTATTGAACAGATTGTAAACAGTTGCACCTACCGTAATGCTTTTAACCGCCGGTATGCTGAAGGTATAACTGGCACTCAGTGTACTCACACAATAGGCATCGAGTGAATCTTCTTTGCGGCCAAAGTTATCGAGATACTGGCGACTAACGTACTGCGTTTGCAAATTGGCCATAAAACCACCGAAGTTTACACCGATGTTGCTGTTGGCCATAAACTTAGGCGAGAAAGCAATCGGCGTATCACCAACTTCTACTGCTGTCTGTGTCCACATGTCATTCCACTGATCATCATAATCGCTCATGTAGCCGGTATAGCCTTTAATTCTGTTCTTGCTGATGGTTGCATTCACATTCCAGTCCAGCCAACGGGTAATTTTAACGCCTGCCATCAATTCGATACCCATGCGGTAACTATGTTTCACGTTCTCTGCCATCAGCTCGCCGATTTCGTTAAGCTTACCATTAAGAACAAGCTGATCTTTATAATCCATATAATACAGATTTACACCTGCATTAAAGATATGACTACGATACGTATAACCCAATTCATAGTCTAAAAGTCTTTCGGCTTTCGGTGGACTATTAAACAAGCCATCGGTATAGTTGTTTCGGGTTGGTTCTTTATTGGTCATAGCAAACGATGCATAAGCCGAGTGGTTCGCATTGATTTGCCAGAAAAGTCCTGCTTTCGGATTAAAGAAGTTGAACTTCTTATCTACATCCAGAATCTGCGAACGTTCAGGTGATGCCGTCCAGTCCCACTTATCATTTGTACCATCGATGGTATAATGAATAAATCTGTACTGAAGATCCGCATACGCATGAAGTCCACCTACAATCTGATAGTTCGCTTTTGCATAGAAGTTTACATCCGTCTTCTTACCCGTATTGCGATAATACTCCTGATCAGGGTCAAGGTTGCCGATATAATTCTTCACCCAAAGCACCTGTCCGAAGTGATCGTTGGTATAATGATTACCACCACCACCAAACGAAGCAGCCCAGCGGCCCATATTGTAATCAACCGAGAAGACACCACCACCGAAATGATTATCTACAATCTTCTTACGAATCAGATTCTGTTTCTTAATCAGTTCATAACCATCCGGCGTACCATCTTCGCCGAAAGTTGGCGCATAATATGGCGCAATGCCATATTCCTTAAGCGTACGTCCATTCTTATATTCCTGATAATAACCATAACCTTTGGTGTAATGCAAAGCAGCATTCAGTTGCCATCCGGCAGCCAGACGCTGAGTAAGAATCAGTTGATAGTGCGTTTGTTTATAATAGTCGATCTGATCATCATAGAAACCGATGACCTTACCTTTATTCTCGTTATCATCCTTGATTGCTCCATTCGGATTGTACGTGCGATCTTCGTTAAGCTGTTTCAGGCTGATACCGTCCCAGGCATGATAAGTCTTTTCGCGACCGCCGAAAGTGATGAATTTCACAGTTGTTGTTTCACCGAAATAAGTTCCTTGTGCAAAATACGATTTCAGATCAGATGAGGCTCTGTCGCGGTAACCATCACTGCCGATGTTCGAGATACGTGCATCGAAAGCCCAGTGATTGCGGATGATGCCTGTACCCAGACGAATCATCTCTTTGTGCGAATTAAATGAGCCGTACGAACCCGATACCTCTCCGTAAGGAGTAGCCGATGCATTTTGTGTACGCATATTGATACTTGCCCCGAATGCTCCCGAACCATTGGTCGATGTTCCGGCACCACGCTGAATCTGAATATCTTCAAGCGATGTAGCAAGGTCGGGCGTGTTCACCCAATACACTGAACTGCTTTCCGCATCGTTCATCGGAATGCCGTTAGCCGTTACATTGATACGTGTTGCATCTGTACCACGAACGCGGATAGATGTATAACCGATACCGGCACCGGCATCAGATGTGGTTAGCACCGAAGGAGTGTTGAGGAGCAGGAAAGGCAGGTCGAGACCTGTATTTTGCTTCTGTATATCTTCTTTTGAAACATTGGTATACGCCACCGGAGTTTTGGCTGTGGCACGTGTTGATACAATCTGCACCTCTTGCAGATTAACATTTTGCAGGCTGTCGTTTACAATCTCTTGCGCATAGACAATGCCGCTGGCAGCCGCAAAGGCAGCAACCGTTAAGACAATCTTCTTCATTTTTGGGTTAATTATAAGTTCTCTACGCCGGCATTACCCGGTTCAGATTCTTTGGGTATGTTCTCAGCCCGTCGTTTTAAGGCACCCCTTTTTCAAGTGAATCGACTACAAAATTACTGATATTGCACCAACAAAACAAAAAAAGTTTTTATAATTGTTTGCTTTCAATTACTTTTGCAGATTCAAATAATAATAAATATCAATTAATTAAATATCTAATCTACATGTCTTTATTTCAAGCCTCACAAGGTATTCAAACAGCAGTAGAGACTGCTGAACTTGCAGTTGACTCGTCAAGACTTATTAAAGATTCCGCAAAGCTGGCACATGATGCACAGTATCTTGCCAATGATTCGACCGTTATTGGTCATGGTATTCATCAGTTCGAAGAAGCACTCGAGCTCGATAAACTGGGAGATATCTTTCAGAAACTGATTGATGGTTCAATGAGTATGGGTGGCCATATTCTGAAAGCTATTCTGGTTTTCATCATTGGTCGTTTCCTTATACGCATCATTAACAAACTTGTTCTTCGTTTTCTGGATAAGAAAGATGTTGATATCAGCGTAAAGACATTTACCAGAAGTATGGTCAGCATTTCTCTGACTGTTCTGCTGATTATCTCTGTCATTTCAGCTTTAGGTGTAGAAACCACTTCTTTTGCTGCTCTTCTTGCCTCTGGTGGTGTTGCCATTGGTATGGCGCTTTCGGGCAATCTGCAAAACTTTGCCGGTGGTCTGGTTATTCTTCTGTTGAAACCTTATAAGATAGGCGAGTGGATTGAATGTCAGGGACAGATGGGTACTGTAAAAGAGATCCAGATATTCCATACCATTCTGAGTACTGCCGATAATAAGATGGTGTATGTACCTAATGGTGCGCTGAGTAGCGGTGTAATTACCAACTATACTAACCAGAATCTTCGCCGCGTGGAGTGGATTGTAGGTGTGGAATACGGACAGGATTACGACACCGTGCACGAAGTAATGAAAGAACTGGCTCATGCCGAACCTCGTATCCTTGATAATCCTGCATTGACTATTGCCCTGCAAAAGCTCGATTCAAGCAGTGTTAATATAATGATGCGCGGATGGGTGAAGGCTGATGACTACTGGCCTGTATACTTCGATATGAATGAAAAGATCTATAAAACATTCAACGAACGTGGTATCGGTTTCCCTTTCCCACAGCTTACTGTACATCAGGCTAAGAATTAAGAAATTCATCACTGAAGATAGACAAACTCTCCCGATAACCCTGGTTGTTATCGGGAGAGTTTGCGTTAATACCCAAGGCAAAAAAGGGTATCTGCTATGTCAAATCCTGACAAGCTATCGGCAGCATGCTGAGAAGCGCTTCCCAGTGAGCTGGGTATAGCTTGCTGATGAGTTGGCAAGCACTTGTCAGAAAACTCTGAAAGGAGAAGTTGTTTAATGTTGTATAAGATACAGATATACAGTCTTATAAGGGAGTGATGTCGTTGAGTGAAAGCATAAAAAAGGCCCTGAACAAGCGTGGTGATTGTTCAGGGCTTTTCCTGTTTTTTAATGATTTAATTTTGAAGTCTGTAATGTGGTTTTTCACCCAACTCGACATCTAATTCGTAATCATCATCTGTAATATGCAATTCACGGTTTATTTTCTCTCGTAAATGCAGGTCAGTAAAATAACTCTCAACAACCTTGTAAAGATCAAAGTTGTCTGTTGACCCTGCAGCCATACCAAGACTGTCTACCATTTTTGCTACTGCTTTATGAATTTCTTCTTTAGGAATCAGATGCAGTTCGTTGCTGTGAATAAGATACTTCTCCATAATTATTATAATTTAAAGTATTACTAAGGAATAACATCTATTTTACAAAGTTGGTTCAGCGGTATGAAGTAGTATTTTTTACTGCTTCACGGACTGAAAACGAAAGAACACTGAAAGAATAATCTTCTACTAACAAAGATAAAAAATAGATATCATTTTATCAAGGGTGTTTTTGCTAAAATACCGCTGATTTATGTTCCTTTGCGCTTATAAATGTTAAATGGCGTATGTTGTTCAACATTAAGTTATCTAACTTAAAAAGTATACACAATATTTCCACCTATTGAAACGGAATTTATACGCTTTTACCAACGAAACATTGTAAGTTTGCATCACTGATTTTTTGAATTAAACTGATAGATATGAAATACAAATCGATTTTACTGCTTTGCTTATTCTTTATTGTCACAGCATTTAAGGCTGATAAGCCACAGCTGACTATATTCATGATTGGCGATTCGACGATGGCCAACAAAAATATTACCGGTGGTAACCCTGAGCGTGGCTGGGGAATGATGCTGCCCGGCTTCTTTTCTAACGATGTCGTAATCGATAATCATGCGGTGAACGGTCGTAGCTCGAAAAGCTTTATCGATGAAGGCCGCTGGGATAAAGTATTGGCTAAAATCAAAAAAGGCGATTATGTTTTCATTCAGTTCGGTCATAACGACGAGAAAGCCGACTCTACACGCCACACTGTGCCCGGAGGAAGTTTTGACGATAATCTGCGTCGCTTCGTAAATGAAACCAGAGCTAAAGGTGGTCAGCCAGTGTTGTTCAACTCTATTGTTCGCCGCAATTTCGTGAAGCCGCTCGATGAATCGATCAGTACAGATGCACGTCATGATGCCGGTTCAACCGATAAACCTGTAGAAGGCGATACACTGTTCGATACTCATGGCGAATATCTTAATTCACCACGCAATGTAGCCAAAGAACTGAATGTTCCATTTATCGATATGAATGCTTTGACACATGAACTCGTTCAGGGAATGGGTACTGAAGCATCAAGATCGCTCTTTATGTGGGTGGAACCGAACGCTGTTCCTGCCTTCCCTAAAGGTCGTGAAGACAATACGCATCTTAATGTGAAGGGTGGTCGCATAGTGGCAGGCATTGCAGCAGATGCTATTGCAGAAACTCTGCCTGAACTTACTCCGTTTGTGCGTAAATACGACTATGTAGTTGCTCAGGATGGTAGTGGCGATTTCTTTACCATTCAGGAGGCCATTGATGCCGTGCCTGATTATCGCAAAAACATCAGAACAACGATTCTTGTCCGCAAAGGCAACTATAAAGAAAAAGTAGTCGTTCCTGAAAGCAAGATCAATGTCTCTTTAATTGGAGAAGATGGTGCAGTGATCACTTATGACGATTATGCTAAAAAACTAAACCGCTTCGGCGAGGAGACTGGTACATCGGGATCATCGACTTTCTATGTATATGCACCAGACTTCTATGCAGAAAATATCACGTTCGAGAATACTGCCGGACAAGTGGGGCAGGCTGTAGCTTGCTTCGTATCGGGTGATCGTGCCTATTTCAAAAACTGTCGCTTCCTGGGCAATCAGGATACACTTTATACTTATGGCAAAGACAGCCGTCAGTATTACGACAACTGCTATATTGAGGGAACTGTAGACTTTATCTTTGGCTGGTCTACGGCACTGTTCAACGAGTGCACCATCAAGAGTCTGGGCAATGGTTATGTAACTGCTCCTGCTACCGATGCAGGTAAAAAGCACGGCTATGTATTCTATAACTGCAATCTGATAGCTAATGACGGTGTAGATAAAGTATATCTTTCTCGTCCCTGGAGACCGTATGCGCAGGCAGCTTTTATCCGTTGTAATCTGGGCGGACATATTCTTCCGGAAGGATGGAACAACTGGAACAAGAAAGACGCCGAAAAAACTGTGACATATGTGGAATTCGAAAGTCAGGGTCCCGGAGCTAATCCGAAAGCACGTGCCCGATTCTCACGTCATCTTAAGAATCTGAACGGATACCAGATGCATGAAGTTCTTGAAGGAACCGATGGCTGGAATCCTGTGGCAAATGGTAACGAACTGGTTCAGGTAGCACGATAATCTTTATATAATATACTTATGCGACTTCTGTCTTTTGCACTCTTTTTTTTAATCCTTGCATCTGCTCCTGTAAAGGGGCAGGAGGTAAAAGGCTATGAATTCGTAAAAGATTATCCTGCCTTTCTCGATCAGCTTAAAGAAGAGCTGACTTATCCTTATGCCTGGGAAAACCGCCATAAGATGAGTTTTGCCAAATGGCAAAAACGTGGTCGCGATTGTGTATTCAATGCCATGATGCTTGCACCTACTCCTGCCGATGATTACGATATGAAAGTGCTGGCTACCGAAAAGCGTAATGGTTACGAAGCGCGTAAAATTGAATTTAATCTGACAGACTATTCGCGTGTTCCGGCCTATCTGCTTGTGCCCGATGGAGAGGGCCCATTTCCGGGCGTAGTACTATTGCACGATCATGGGGCACATTTTACCATCGGCAAAGAAAAGATGGTCAGACCGTTTGAGGTTGATTCTATCGTGATGAACGATGCACTTGACTGGGCCGGTAAGTGCTACGAAGGACAGTTTGCCGGCGATGAACTGGCAGCAAACGGGTATGTCGTTCTGGCTGTTGATGCCTTGTTTTGGGGCGAGCGCGGACGTAAAGAAGGGGCACGCTATGAGAGTCAGCAAGCCATAGCCGCGGTGTTCGAAATGCTGGGGCGTAGCTGGAGTGCATTCATTACTTACGAAGATTTATATACCACCAATTTCCTTGCTACACTTCCCGAAGTCAATCCCGATAAGATAGGCTGTATGGGCTTTTCTATGGGTGGTTACCGCTCGTGGATGCTGGCGGCGCTGACCGATAAAATCAAAGCCGGAGCAGCTATTTGCTGGATGACAACAACCGAGCATCAGCTTTCATCTCAGGCTGGTCGCGGAAAGGGTGATTCAAATTATGCCAGTGTGCTTCCGGGTTTGCGTCGCTATATGGATTATCCGCATATCGCATCACTGGCAGCACCAAAACCAATGCTTTTCTTCAATGGGAAAACAGATAAACTGTTTCCCGTTCCGGCTGTAGAGTCAGCCTATAATTCTTTGCATAATGTCTGGAAAGACAATGCCGCAGATCAGAAATTAGTCACAAAATTATGGGATACGAATCACGTTTGCAACCGTGAAATGCAGTCAGAAATAATTACTTTTTTTGATAACTGGTTAAAATGATATATATTTTTAGTTAATAATAATTATGTTATTAATTTGAAATCTTTATCTCCTACTTACAAAAGATTAATAAAATGCTATTAACTACTTGTAAAATAAGGAGTGAAACAAGGGTGCATAGTTGTAAATTATATATCTTTACGGCATGCAAGGAATCAGTATGAAAAAGAATATCTTATTTCTAATCAACTTTTTATGTCTTTTTGGAGCGGTATATGCACAGCCGAACTCCTTTTTTACTCATTATTCTTCGAAAGAAGGCTTATCGCAGAATACGGTAATGAGTATGTTGCAAGACCGCAACGGAAATCTCTGGTTTTCTACCTGGGATGGAATCAATCGTTTTAATGGTTATTCCTTTAAGACTTATAAAGCCAGTCAGGGTAATGATATTAACCTGACCAATAATCGCGTTGACCGTATGTACGAAGATACAAACGGTTATTTGTGGTTGCTTACCTACGATAACAGAGCGCATCGCTTTGATCCCCGCACCGAAACATTCGAACAAGTTCCTGCCGCTAATGAAGATGGCAGTCAATACAATATTGGTACAATCACCGTGTTGCCCAATGGCAATACCTGGCTACTTACCGAACATGACGGAGCCATACGTGTCTCTGCCACAAATGCCGGAAAAGACCTGAGTTCTGCTATTTATTCAGCAAAATCAGGACGCTTCCCTGCCTCAAAAGTGTATAAGGTTTATCAGGATGCTAACCAAAACGAATGGATGCTGACCGATAATGGTTTAGGGATGCTGCGCAACGGCAACTCTGTGCCAACCAACTTCTTTGTAGAGACCAAAGAGCGCTTTTCTGATCCTAAACAAGGGTTTTACTCTATCGTAGAAACTCCAGAAGAGATCTGGTTTGGTTCCGATCGCGGTCGTGTGTGGCGTTATCTGAAATCAACCGATCAGTTTGAACTCCTTGAATTCCCTACTCACGGACGTTTTACATCGATTAATATTATTGAACCCGGACAACTGGTACTGACCACCGATACTGATGGCTTCTTTACCTATGACACCGGGCAGAAGAAGCGTATGCATTATTCGCCTATGGTATATAAAGAGCTATCAGATGCACCCATCTTGTCGGCTTATGTAGACCGTGCAGATGAAGTATGGTTTGAACAGGAAATTCCGGGAACCGTAACACACTTTAATCCGCACAGACAGACGCTGAAAAGAGAAACTGTGCGTGTGGAACCAACTGCTGCCGATCGCTCTCGTCCATCATTTCATGTGCACGAAGATGCCAATGGCTTTCTCTGGGTACATCCTTACGGGGGTGGATTCTCTTTCTTCGATAGAGAAAAGAATCAACTAATGCCTTTCTACAATGAACTTGGGAGCGAAGACTGGCGTTTTTCAAACAAAATACACTCTTCATTCTCCGACAATCAGGGAGACTTATGGATCTGTACTCACTCTAAAGGATTAGAGAAAGTTACCTTCCGTTCTGTTCAGTTTAACTTGCAGACTCCGGAGATGCATAGCTATGAATCTCTGGCAAATGAGGTACGCTCAATCTGTGAAGATAAGAACAACAATATCTGGGTAGGTTTGAAAGACGGACGTTTGCGTGTATACGATAAGAACCGCAACTATCTGGGTATTCTGAATAACGAAGGTATGATCTCAAAAAGCGGTGAGCCGATAAAGGGGACTGTGTATTTCATTCTTCAGGATTCTAAAGACAGAATCTGGCTGGCTACCAAAGGAGATGGTCTTATACTGGCCGAACCAACTAGTAAGAATGGCCTGTCATATAAACTAACCCGTTTTCGTTACAATGAAAACGATATGTACAGTCTCAGCAATGATAATGTTTACTCCATCTACGAAGATCACAACGGACGTATCTGGGTGGCGACCTTTGCCAATGGTATAAATTATATCGATACAGATAGCAATGGGAACACTATTTTTGTGAACCACCGGAATAATATGAAGGGCTATCCTATTGATCTTTGCTATAAAGCCCGCTATATTACCAGCGATAATAATGGCTATATCTGGGTAGGAACAACTGCCGGAGCTGTGGCTTTCGACGAGAATTTTACTACTCCTGAGTCTATTCAGTTTAACTTGTATCAGCGCAATGCTGATGACCCGAATAGCCTGAGCAATAACGATGTGCACTGGATTACTTCTACATCAGACAATGAACTTTATCTGGGTACTTTCGGTGGCGGACTTCAGAAGCTGATTAAAATGGATGCTGATGGTAAGGCCGAGTTCAAATCATACTCTGTTCAGGATGGTTTGCCTTCGGATATCCTGCTCTCTATGCGCGAAGACAAGAATAAGAATCTATGGATAAGCACCGAGAATGGTGTTACACGTTTTATGCCCGAAACCGAGGTTTTCGAGAATTACGATGAACGCAGTATCACTTTCTATGTACGTTTCAGCGAGGCTGCTTCACTGGTTGCTTCGAACGGAGATATACTATTCGGTACAAGCGATGGTATCTTCTACTTTAATCCCGATTCGATCCAGAAGAGTACTTATGTGCCTCCCATCGTTTTCTCTAAGCTGAGTTTGGGTAATAAAGAAGTAATCCCCGGCGAACACGATGCGCTTGATGTTGTGATTGATGAAACCGATAAACTTGAGATTTCTCACAAAGATATCATTATCTCTCTTCAGTATGCTGCGTTGGACTATACCAATCCGCAGAACATACAGTATGCTTATATCCTCGAAGGGTTTGATACCGACTGGACATTTGCCGACAAGCAGCGCAGTGCGACGTACACTAATCTGCCCAAAGGTAAGTATGTATTTAAAGTAAGATCAACAAACAGTGATGGAGTATGGGTAGACAATGAACGTGCGCTTCCTATCGAAATATTGCCTTCTTTCTGGGAAACACCATTTGCATACTTCTTGTATGTCGCATTTATATTACTGATTATTTTCACGGCCGTTTATATTCTGTTTACCATCTACCGTCTGAAACATGAGGTATCGGTAGAACAGCAGGTATCAGATATTAAACTGCGCTTCTTTACAAATATTTCTCACGAATTGCGTACGCCGCTTACGCTGATATCTGGCCCGGTTGGTCATGTGCTGAAACACTCGACCTTGCCCGATGATGCCCGCGAACAGCTGCTTGTGGTAGAACGTAATACGAACCGTATGCTTCGTCTGGTAAATCAGATTCTTGACTTCCGTAAGATTCAGAACAAGAAGATGAAGATGCAGGTGGAGAAGGTGGATATTGTTGGCTTTGTTCGCAAAGTGATGAGTAATTTCGATGTTCTTGCCGAAGATCATAAAATTGACTTTATCCTTGAAGTAGAAAAAGAACCGCTATATATCTGGATTGATACTGATAAATTCGAAAAGATTCTTTTCAATCTTCTATCGAATGCCTTTAAATACACGCCCAATGGTAAGATGATTCGTGTCTATGTACACGAGAATGAAAAGAACATCTCGATTGGTGTGCAGGATCAGGGTATTGGTATTGCCGAGAATCAGAAGAAATCTCTCTTCGTTCGTTTCGAGAATATGGTCGACCGCAATCTCTTTAAACATGCAAGCACCGGTATCGGTCTTTCATTGGTGAAAGAGTTGGTCGAAATGCATAAAGCATCTATTAAAGTAGATAGTAAACTGGGCGAGGGTAGTTGTTTCGAAATGGATTTCCATAAAGGCAAATCTCATTACGGACCCGAGGTAGAGTTTATTATCGAAGATTATGCTGCCGGCGAAGTTATTAAGATTGATGGTGTCGTACCTGAAGAATCGGTAGAGGATATCTCTTCACAACCATTGATTGAAGATGAACAGTCCAAACCTCTGATGCTTTTGGTGGAAGATAATCAGGAACTGAGAGCATTCCTTCATACGCTGTTTAATCCGACTTACCGTGTGATTGAAGCCGAAAACGGACTCGAAGGTTTAAGCAAAGCACTGAAATTCATTCCTGATATTATTATTAGTGATGTAATGATGCCTGAGAAGGATGGTATCGAAATGGTAAAAGATCTTCGTGCCGATATCACTACAAGTCATATTCCGGTGATATTGCTGACTGCAAAGACTTCGATTGAAAGCAAGCTCGAAGGCCTGGAGTATGGTGCCGATGATTATATAACAAAACCATTCAGTGCGACCTATCTGAAAGCACGTGTGGAAAACTTGCTGGAACAACGCCGCAAGTTGCAAAACCATTTCCGTGACAACCTGATGCATGCACATGTTGCCGAAGGAGATGAACAGCAACACCAACCGGCTGAAGAGGCAGAACAGATACCTGATATGTCGCCAACCGACCGCCGTTTTATGGATAAGCTGGTCGACTTGATGGAAAAGAATATGGATAATGGTGACCTGGTAGTCGATGATCTGGTGCGTGAAGTCGCTGTAAGCCGTTCGGTATTCTTTAAGAAGCTGAAGACGATAACTGGACTTGCCCCTATTGAGTTCATTAAAGAGATGCGTATTAACCGCGCAGTTCAGCTCATTGAAACCGGAGAGTTTAATATGACACAGATCTCTTATATGGTGGGTATTAACGATCCGCGCTACTTCAGTAAGTGCTTCAAGATGAAGATGGGAATGACCCCTACCGAATATCGCGACAGTCTTTTTAAACGATAGCCCCTTTTAATAACGCATAAAGAATGCCATCCTGCAAAAAATCATCATCAATGCAGGATGGCATTCTTGTATGTTGTCTGTTCAAATAATATCGAGCTGAGCCTTTATTTTACTGTAATATCTTCGGGAAAGCTGTATCTCAACATCCTGATAGGGTGGATATAGTTTGCAGTTCAGTGTTTTATTCTCTATGGAGAAAAGGTAATCAATATTAAGGATACAATCCTGAGAGGTCTGCATAAAGTTGTTGCCTATACCGAGCAGCGATTTGGCGACCGTGGTGTTGCGTAGTTTATGCAGGCTTCTGTCGCTCAGCATCATTTGCCAGCAGCGCAGGTCGGACAGAAACTGAAAGCAGACAATATCATCACTCTTTTGCAGGCGCAGGCCATCGATGGTTTGTATCGCTATTCTCTTATCGGTATTTTCGATGCTGTTCATTGCACTTTCAAACACCGGTTTCTTGTTCTTGTGATTCTCTTCAATTCGCTCAATAATGACCTTTAACTCTTCTTCCTGATAAGGCTTCAGCAGGAAATCGAAGCTTGATGCCCGTAGTGCCTCCAGCATATATTTATCGAAAGCGCTGTAAAAAATAACACAAAGATCCGGCCGCATCGACGAGCGTATTTCACTCAATAGCTCAAACCCGTTGAGAGTTGGCATCTCCACATCGAGAAAAAGTACATCGGGCTGTGCCTTTATTATTTTACTTATCGCTTTTACCGGCGAGTTAAACGTTTCGAGAATATTAAATTGTGGATTAGCCTGCAAATCTTTCTGTAAAACATCAATACATGATTGTTCATTATCCACAATCATTATGTTAATTAGATCAGATGTCATAATTGTATGTTTTAGGGATAAGAATAGTAATGCACGTTCCATGCTGAATACTTTTTTTAGCCGATGAATCTTCCATTTCAAAATGGATCGGATGTTCATTGTACTTATTGAGTAATTCTATGGTGCGGTATAATATTCTTAACCCTGTTCCGGTGCTGTCATTTCTTTCGGCATTCTGTTGCATTCTGCCTTTTCCATAGCCAACACCATTATCTGCAATCTGAATTTTATAATAGACTGCATCAGCTTTCGACACGGCTATTTCAATTTCCGGATGCTCAATGTTACCGTCTTCCGGGAAAGCATGCTTTATGGCATTCTCTACGGGAATCTGAATACACATCACCGGAATTTGCAATTGCATATCTACTTTCGGATCTATATTCCATTTAATTTGTGGTGCATCTTTCGACATACACTGACGCAGTGCAATGAAATTACCGACCATCTCGAGCTCTTCATCCATCGGAATCGACATCTTATCGCACACCAGCAAATTGCTTCGAAGAATCTGAATCAACAGTTTAATCGGATCCATCACCTCTTCTTTTTCTTTTAATGAAGAGATAACAAGATTGAGTACATTAAATATGAAATGAGGCGAGAATCTGTTGCGCACATTTTCCATACGAAGTTTTGTAATCAGCTCCACCTGTTGCTGTCTCATTCGTTCCTGCTTTTGTTTGTTATATCGCACAAATGCTATGATGGCTATGATAATGGCAAGCACCAGGAATGCACCTCCTATTATAATAATGCGCAGGCGTGAGATTTGAGCCTCTTTGCGAATAATCATCAGATTTCTTTGCAAGACGGTTGTGTCCTGTCTATGTCTGAATTCCACTTCGGCAATACGGTTTCGCTGATTGGCATTGCGTAATGAATCATCATAAAGATCGACCATATCCTGATAGATAAAAGCGACATTATAATCGCCTTTCTTACGATAGTAGTCAAGCAGCCTTTTATGGTAAATGTATTGATAAGTGGGTCCTATCTGTGAAGGATCATAGGGTTTGCTCAGATAATAGTTGGCTTCTTTCAGATCGTCTTCTGCCAGTGCTTTAGCTGCCAGCAATCCGTGCATATAAAAAAGAACATCACCACCGGTATTTTCCTGATTGCTGAAATAATCGTATGAACGGTTAAGATAATAGGTAGCCGAATCCATTTCTTCGAGTAGCATATTAGTTTCACCCAGATTGGCTTCAACAAGTGCATTCATAAACGGATACTTAAATGACTGAGTAATCTGGTAAGCATTTTTAAAGCATTCCAGCGCTTCGGCATATTTCTTCTCAAAGAAATAGCAGTTTCCGCGCGTATTGTAAAAGAAGTATTGCTCATATTGCGATTGCGGAGGGAAAAGAGTATCGGCCATTACAAAATAATCCTGAGCCAGTTCGTAGTTCTCCAGATCCGTGTAAATCTGTCCGAGTCCCATGTAGATACTATGTTTTGCTCCGTTTTCATTTAATGAATCAGTAAGATACAGTGCTTTTCTATACCAGTTCGATGATTCCGGTAATTTACCGAAATGACGGTATGTATCGGCAATATTGATACAAATATCAATATTCTTGCTTCCTTTTTCTGTATGTTCGAGCGCATTAAGTGCATCCATAAAACAAGTGATGGCCGAATCTTTCTGATTAAGAATCTGCATCATTACACCGCGATGGTTGCTGTTTACACTTTTCAGAATATAGGACCAGTAGGAGGGAGGTGTTCTGTTAAGATATCCGGAAACACGATTGCAGCAATCTATTGCGGCATTATCCTGATTGCTGTAAAAGTAGACATTTGCTTTGTACGTTTCATAAAAATACCAGAGAATACTATCATTGAATTCACTTTGCTTCTGATTTAATAAATGAATAATTGAATCCGGCTGATTCATCTTTAGTTCATTATTATCGGCCATAAAATGGTCAAGAGCCTTTATGGCTTGTTCTGTTTTATCATTATTGTGGTTTTTACAACTGCTTACAATAGTGCACAATAATGCCAGGGAAAATAAGATTTTAACGAAACGCATGCTGCTGTGATGATGTAAATTGATTTAATTAAGCAAATAAAGCAAAAAAATATTAAAACACGCGTTGTGTTGTATTAAAAAATGAGCGGCATAATGAATAAAATTAATCATCGGCATGCTTGCCTTGCTTATGGGTCTGATTATCTATGTTATGGAATGTTCTTTAGATGCGTATTGCCGAGCTGTTGCCGGTTTAGTGCATAACGCTATGCACTCTCTTGCATCCCTGTATGCACTACAGTGCATAGCCTTCTGCACCAGTTGTTAAAAGGGTGTATAGTAAATAAAAAAATATCCCTTACTTATGAAATCGCTCACGGGTAAGGGATGAAAAACCAAATCTACTAGTTTGTTTTGTCGTGTATATTTTAAACCAAATAATCTATTATAGAAGAAATAAAGTTATGTATGTTATATTTTGATCAGACGGATTTGTAAAAACCACAAAGCTGCTGCCTTTTTTCCTGCAGATGCAAAAATATATGGCTGCAAGCTTTGTGGAACCCCTTTTATCGTGTCATGAGATTTAGATGGGTTTATTTACACTATAGAGATGATTGATATAAATTATCTATATCATTCAGGAATAATGTTCTTGGATGTTTGTAGAAGGTAATAAAATTATCTTCTGAAATTTGTCCCGGAAATGGTGCAAAGTAATGATTGTCTTCTTGTTCGTATGCATTTCTCCATACCAGAACATAAACTGGTTTATAATCGCCTATCGACTCCTGTAAAACTTCTGTCCACCAGTTTGGATTAGGAACTTTCTCATAACCTGCCTCGGTAATGGCATATAGCTTATTGTTCTTTTGGCAGTATTTATCAAGGAATTCCAGGTTTTTCTGAAACAATTCTTTAAATGCTCCGGCACCTTCATCATTATTGAACTGATAGGTATCAAACCCAAGAATATCTATATAATTATCACCCGGATAACGTTCCATATAATCGGCTGCATCACCTCCTGGAGAATAAGCATAAAGTACATTGTTAACACCTGCTTTACGCATGCTTTCTTCGGTCATTTCCCAAAGCGATTTATATTGTTTAGTGGTGCATAAATCCTGTCCCCACCAGAACCAGCTTCCGGTATGTTCATGCCATGGGCGGAAAATAACCGGTACTTTTACATTATTGATTGTCTGAAGTGAATTCATAAAATTGGCCACTTGTTGAAGCCAACCCTGAAACTTTTCATGGTTTGCGCCGCCCGGTAAAACCGATTCGACCACATTTTTATTCGATACATCCCATGAATCACCTCCTGTTAAAGGATTGTCCACATGCCAGCTGATGGATACCAGACCTCCTCTTTCGTAATGACGAATAATTTCTTTTCGGATATCTTTAAACAAAACCCCGTCAAGATTTTGCAAAGCACCTTTTTCTATTCTGCCCAGATCAAAGCTGATAACTGCCGGATAATCACCGCATACGCTTTTAATATCCGATCTTTCTTCTTCACCTTTCCAACCGATGCCATAGAGTGTTGCATCGTGCTGCCCGAACATATAGCCTTTGTTGCTTAATTGTTTGAGGTTTGAAAGTAATAACTGAGTTTCAGCAGTCTGAGTAGTGATAGTGACTGTTTCGTTTTTGCAATGCGTCATCAGCATTATCACAGAAACGAGGAAAACAATCATGTATAGAATTTTTTTCATATTTACCTTAAATTATTATCTGACTAAGATATCTGAATACTTAAATTACTATTTAATAAATTGATTAATGGTTATTTATAATAAAAGAGAAAGAGGGGAATGTCGTGCTTAGGTAGTTTCCCCTCTTTCATGCAGCTCATTTGTTAATCTATCATTTAAAATCGTTTGTGTTTAGAGTTGGATCGATAGGCGCAGTTGTGAATACAAAGTAATCACAGCTGATATCGAGTGTACCACCGGTATAATTACCACCAAGAACCTGGATCTTGAAGTCGAATTCCTGAGTTGCATCCCAGCCACTCAAGTCGCCTTCGCCCGGAGTTACACGTACCGAACGCCATTGCCATTCGTTGTTGGTTGGATTCACCTGATAGTCATCACCATATCCCTGTGGAGATGTCAGGTTCATCCAGCCTGCCCCCATACATGGTTGGATATATCCGCCAAATGCACCGGTATTTACAAGGAAGTTAATCCAGATACCATTTGAATATACCACTGGATCGAGTGGACTACATTTAACAACACCAATTACACTCTTGTCCCAACCAAGGTTAGAGCCTTTATAGTTTGCATAGCGGTCGCCTTGAGAAACACCAGTATGTGATGCATCAGAACCACTTGCCATGAATGAGAATGCACCAGCTTCATAGCTGTCAACATCGGTTTCAGTATCCCATGCTACAGTTGGGTTCAACGGACCATCAGTAAGGATTACCCAGTTTACAGAGATGTCAAATTCCATGTCATTGCTATTACCGATATTACCACCACGGAACTGAACACCAATCTTTTCGATGAAGCCTGTAGTTACAGGGAATCCAAGATCGGCCAGCGAGTATGAACGCCATTCCCAGCCATCGGTTGTACTCATATAGTCGTCACCATAACCATGCTTGCTTTCAAGGTGACGGTCTTGTTCACCGTTTGCAGCATCATAAGTTAATGGTTGCATATAACCCTGTTTGCCATTCGTATTGATAAGCATAGTAATACATGGGTTATTGTAAGCCGATAAATCGAAGCCCTGACCATTATTATCGCTGTAGATTTTGCAGTAAATACCGTTCCAGCCATTACCCACAGGAGCAGTTACGCGGAATGCATTACCAAACATACCTTTTTCTTCGCTCATTGTGCAAACTGCAGCATCGCTACCATTTTCAACTGTATAACCTTTGTTGATATCAAGAATCAGCAATGTGCTTTTTGGAACAAACTTATCTGTTGCTCTGATAATTTCGATGCCATCCATTTCCTGTTTTAAACCAGCTTTAGGTGTAACTTCGATGGTTACAAAATCACCCACTGCTACATCTAAATCTTTCGATGCGAATGAAGCCGATTCATAAGATGCAGCACCTGCAGGAGCGGCAACTGAACCATTCACTTTCACGGTTTCAATTAAATCCATGTTTTCACCTTTCAAAGTAAAGGTTCTTCCCATCTGGATAACCGAAGGCCATTCTGTAACGATTGCCGGATAAAACTGAGGTGTGATTCTTACATCAGATTCAAAAGTACGTTTGTATTTGTTCAATATTGTCAACGCACCAGCTTCAACCGTTCTTGGTACAGCAACTACAGCACTTAAACCATCTTCTGAAGTCGATACCAGATTAAATCTGTAAGAACCGATGCTCACTGAAGTCGCTGTATTTAAATTCTCCCCGCTAAGAGTAATTTCCTCGTCTACATAAGGATTCGTTTTAGATACCGATGTGATTGTTGCTACGGGAAAATTGATATCATAGTTTTCCGAAAAATCATCATCGTGGCAACTACCCAGTATAAAACCGGTAGTTGCGAAAAGGAGAGTATATAATAATTTCTTTTTCATAATAATAGTCTTTAGAATATTAATAACCAGGGTTTTGCTCCAAACCATAACCTTGTACCTCTTTCAGTGGAATAGGCAATACATATACGGCATGGCCATTAGGTCCGTTCAGGCAACGTGCAGACAGATTACCATTGATACCCGAGAAGTATTGGTTAACAGCATCGCTGTACAATCCTGCATAGACGCCATTACCCTGGCGCTCAGTTTCTTTTTCTTTTGTCATATTTGCAAGGAAGCGACCGGTTCTAACCAGATCATAGAAACGATGACCTTCCATAGCCAGCTCTACGCGACGTTCCTGCCAGATAGCCAGAAGTAAATCATTACCCGATGCAGTTACTCTTGGAAGAATGCCACTTGCATCAGCAGGAGCAGCGCTGTAATCTTTCTTACCTTCAGCATATCCCATACAATAAGTACTGTTACGTGCTCTGTCGCGAACCATCTCAATCATATTGCGTGCTTCTTCTTCTTTATTTGTATAGTAAGCAGCTTCAGCATGCATCAGCAATACATCAGAATAACGGATGATGCGGATGTTGCGGTCGGCAGCACGTGCAAACGATGGCACTTCAGGAAGTGCAGCTTTACGGCTTAACCATGGAGAACCTTTTTGTGTTTCGTATTTCATTCTTTCACCATACAGAATGCCTTCGTTGAAAGTTTCACCATATACTGTAGAAGACAAACGTGGGTCACCTTCTTCGAATGAATTTACAAGGTCATGAGTAGGGCTATTGAAGTTCCAGCCTAACCCAGAATCACGGTGACCCTGATACTGATAGAAGTTTGTACCGATTGATCCCGGTGCATATTCTTCAGAACCATTGCCAAACTGAATTTCAAATACACCTTCTGCGGAGTTATCATTTTCTGTTTCCCAGATCATGGCATAATTGCTTAACAATCTGTACTCACTCGATTTGATAACAGCGTCTGTCAGATTGTATACATTTGTCCAGTTTACAGTTGTATTATCCGGGTCAGTACCAATCTGATACATATAGATACGTGCGAGTAATGCCTGAGCAGCACCTTTAGTAGCTCTACCCATATCATTAGCAGAA
Organism: uncultured Bacteroides sp.; assembly: GCA_947074195.1. GTDB lineage: Bacteria > Bacteroidota > Bacteroidia > Bacteroidales > Bacteroidaceae > Bacteroides. The sequence continues at coordinate 1,138 of CAMTOS010000011.1, read as the reverse complement.
TACTGGCTTCTTGTCGGAAGCAAATCTGCTGCTTTCAAAAGGTCTTCTGCAATCTGTGCATATACTTCATTTCTTGAAGATCTCCCCACAGTACCAAAGTCAGATGGCTGAACAGATGCAGTGAATAATGGAATTGGACCGAACATGCGTACCAGATACCAGTTAAAATAAGCTCTGAGGAACAATGCTTCACCCATCAGGCGATCGCGCATAGCAGAATCAAAAGTTGCTCCCTCCAGACCTTCGATGCAATAGTTGGCTCTTGATACACCCCAGAATCCGTGAATCCAGAAAGATTCAGCCTGATCAAGTGATGAAGCAGCGGTACCACCGGCAATACGCAGCAAACCGATATTATCGGTATCATCACTACCTTTTTCTGAGTCATCAGAAGTCATATCGCCCAGGAAGAAATCGAAGTGACCGCCTACCCATTGTCCGTCGGGGCCGTTACCTTCGTCTAACTGAAGCATATCGTAAATACCATTAACTGCGTAGATGGCATTGTCAAGGGCATTGAAATAGTTTTCGCTGTTTTCAGCCCCTTGTGGGGTCAAATCAAGGAAATTACATGAAGACACCGACAGCGCTAATGCCGCTGATGCGAAATAATATTTTAGTTTTTTCATGTGTTGTATATATTAGAATGAAATATTAAGACCGAACGAGAATGTACGTGGCTGTGGGTAGTTCACCATATCGATACCATAGTAAAGTGGGTTACCGTAAAGACCGAATACTTCCGGATCAAGTCCGCTATATTTTGTAAAGGTTTTAAGATTATCTACAGAAGCATAGATTCTGAGATTCTGAATACCTGCTTTAGCTGTCATAAGTTTAGGGAAAGTATAACCCAGCTGAAGTTGTTTGATGCGGAAATAAGAACCGTTCTCAACCATACGATCGCTGAATGCTGTACCATTCTGGTTTGAGTCTGTCAGAGCCAGACGTGGAAGATTTGAATCAGGATTTTCAGGAGACCAGTGATTCAATGCCATATCTTTGCTGATATTGGTTTCGAACATATCTGTACTGTAAAGTGATTGATACATTGAGTTGATGATCTTATTACCTACAGAATAGCCCACTTATATTCGTCGTATTGTTGAAGATGAAACAGGGAATATGTGGTTTGCCA
>CAMTOS010000010.1 GCA_947074195.1 uncultured Bacteroides sp. | reverse complement strand
ACTATGTGCGGACCTAATTTCTGTGCTATGCGTTTATCGAAACAGATCGTATAAAAGGAAATTACGATAAGTTATTTATAGGTTAGTGCATACGGTTATGCACTCTAGTGCAAAGGGTAATGCACAATAGTGCATTACCCTTTGCATTATTATACAGATAGCTATACAAATGTTTGCATTAAAAATATTTGATACTATACTTAATTTTCTTAGATGATTTGTTTAGATTTAATATCTTTGCTAATATTAAATCTATGAATATCAGATCTGTCTTTAAGCAGGATCGTGATATAAACAAACATAATTCTAAGATAAAACGTATAATGAAGAAAACGCAGATATGGTTAAGAATTTATTTACTCTTTCTGATATATTTATTTACATTTTCGCCAGCACATTCTCAAAGTGCACGTAGCGAGCTTCTTAAGGAAGCAATTCATGCCGCAGAAAAGAAAAACTATACTAAATCCTTCGAACTTCTTGAGAAATGCCTTGAAATTTCTGAATCCGGAAATGATTATCATGAACGCTTCTGGACGCTTACTAATATGGCCATTAACAGAGCAGAGTTGCTGGATTATAATGAAGCCGTTGAAAACCTGATGAATGCATATGATATTGCCATTAATCATCTTGATGCAACATATGAAATGTCTGTACTTAATAATATTGCCGGTATTTATATGATGGATTCCAAATATGATAAGGCTAATATTTATTACAAACAGGTTTATAATCGTATAAAAGATAGCAAAGATTCATTGTTTATTGGTGGAAATGCAATGAATATTGTAATGGCATCTTCATATCTTAATCAAAATGATGAGGCACAAAAATTTCTTCAAATTGCACTTAATATGCTGATTGGTTTTCCTTCAGAATATCTTAGAGCTAAAGTATTATATATTTCAGAACTCAGGATAAAAAAGCAATTAAATGAAGCTCATCAACTTGCCAGAGAACTTTTAAAAGAAGCCAATGATTTGGATGATATAGAAATTCGATCACAAATTTTAGTTGAACAGATAAAGATAAACCTCGAGAAGAATAATTATGCTTCAGCTATGGAATATATTAGACAATCATTGGATGAACCATCAAATCCGATAATGAAAATGAATATTTACCGACTTCTTGAAAATTTACTGATACAAACTCAAAATTATATCGATTTGGTTGAATGCCGGGATTCGATTATTCTTTTAGATCAAGCCATAAATGACCATAAAAAACAGCGTCAAACTGAATTAGCTCAGATTAAATTCGAATTATTGCGGAATAAAAAGGACTTGACATATAGCCATTCTAAACTTATGAATATTCTTATAGGATCATTTATCGTTATATTAATTATTTCCACTTTAATAATATTGTTAATTGACAGATCAAAAAATCAAAAGCGTATACAAAAAATTATGCAGCTTGAACTTGATCAGGAAATGTATGATAAGCAATTGTTGGAAGATAATTTGAGTAAACATAAAAATCAGTTCATTATTGATCAGGAAAGAATGAAATATGAACAAGATGAGCTTATTTATGAACTCGACTTAAAAAATAAGGAATTGACAGCACAAGCCATTTACATAGCCAAAAGAAATGAATTAATTGAAGATCTTGTTGTTTCTCTCTCTCAAATCCAGACTACCTCTCATAATGAAAAGTTAAATAGTAGTATTGCTCAACTAAAAAGATATCTCAGAAGTAATAAAGAATGGGACGGTTTCTTAACACATTTCGAACAGTCAAATCAGAAATTTATAACTACATTAAAAGAAAGGCACCCAGAATTATCCGTGAACGAAATCAGGTTTTTATCTTTTGTTTATCTTAACCTCAATAATAAAGAAATTGGGGCATTAATGAATATAGCACCCGAATCATGTAAGAAGAAGAAATGGCTTATTGCCAAAAAAATGTCTTTATCCACAACAACTATTTTACATGATTATCTATGCTCGTTGTAAATTACGCTCAAAATGATTAATGCAATTGTATAATATGTTAAAATCGTATATTTCCCCATGTCTATTTTGTGTTTAAATTTATAATACAATGAAATACAGGTTGTTATAATATTTAATATCCTTCCTTTTTATTCTATACCTCCCCTTTTTTCACTATATATGAATTGGATATTAAGTCATATAAAGATATTTTTGCATATCAAATTGAAACTATAATCTATGAATTATAACCAAAAAGGAAATCAATAATCAAAAAACAATTTGTTATGAAAAAAATCTACTATTTGTTATTTTTGCTGTTGTTTTGTGTCACATTAAATGCACAACATGATTGTTCAACTGCGGTTGTTTATGAGCCGGGAACTGAAGAGATGCCATTAAATTATGTAGAGGGAACTAACAATTACTGGTTCTCATATACAGCTCCGGAATCATCCGCAGTGACTGTTACTTTATGCAATAATAATGTTAGTCTGAACATTTACAGCGATTGCGATAACAGTGTTTATGTTCCTGTCGCTAATTCATATTGTGACAGAGAAAATTATCTTGGACGTGTTGTTACATTTCAGATTCCAGAGGGAGAAACATATTATATAAATGTTTATACTTATGCCGTTATAAATGAGCCTCTCAAAATATCAGCAATACCAATGTCACTGAATGGTGCAACGTGTGATGATGCCAAAGTTTTGATAGATGGTTTGAATGTTATTCCAGCAAACAGGACTAATTATAATTATACTACATGGGCAACTTATATTCCCGAAATAACAGGTATTCTTAAACTGACTGTTACTGATTTGAATTATTTCCCATCTTCTTATATACATATCGATTGCGATGATATAGAGGGTGAATATGCATCTTCCAATGGAGCCGTATTAAAAATTAATGCAGAAAAAGATGTACCTGTTTTTTTACGTATATTAAATCAAAGTGTATTTACTGTAAATGTATCTTGTGAAGAAATTGTTCCCGGTTCAGACTGCGATATGCCGGTTGCTGCAATTGTTGGAGAAAATTTATGTAATGGAACTATAGTAGGCAATCATTGGTATTCATTCACTCCGGATTTTAGTGGTTATATTGAAATTAATGCTTGCAATTTTGAAAGTTTACTTGATGTTAATGCTTATTTATATACTAATTGTTCAGGTGGTTATGTTAAACAATCCACATATTGTCCTGAATCAGGTGTTGGTTTTTATCTCCGTTATAAAGTTGATCAAGGAAGAGAATATAAATTTAATATTATTACGCAAAATGAAATTGATGATTTCAATTTCACAGTTGCTCAGTCTCCGGCTCTACCAGGCGAAGAATGTACAACAGCTATTGAATTGGCTGAAGGAAATCATGTACATCCCGGTAATTTTAAAGAATATTGGTATAGCTACGAAGCAACTGGTAATAATTATCTTGAAATTTCAAGTTGTGGCGCTTCTAATGTCCAGGGATATTTCACTATTTATACAAACTGTACTTCATGGGTTGCATCAAGTACATCATGTCAATCAGGTGGTTCATATTCTAAATTTATCGTCAGTGAAGGAAAGACATATTATATCAAATGGATGTTAAATAATGAGTCTGATCCATTTACATTTAGTATAAATGAACTTCCTATTATGCCAGGTGATGTCTGTGATAATCCGATACATGCTGTTTATGGTGAAAATACAATTGAACCGGCTTCTGTTTCCCGAACTACTTATTTTGATTATACTGCTACCGAAACAGGATGGTTATCAGTTTCAATCTGCGATCCAGGCTGGTATGGTGGGTCAATTACACTTCGCGAAAGCTGCACAACAATTGCTTCAAACTACCAATTCTCAACTTGCGCATCAGGTATTGGCGCAATATATAAATTCCCTGTTCAAAAAAATCAGAATTATATTATAGAGATTTATAATACAAGCATCCTTAATTCTGCTGTGTCTTTCACAATTGATGAAGTAGAATTTGAAGAAGGTGATGTCTGTGATAATCCTATTTTAGTTGATGATATAACTCAGGAGATTGTTCTTGAAAAAACTCAGGGTATCATCTGGTATAAATTTACAACAGACAATATGGGTTATTTTACTATTAGTAGTAATAATATGCCAAGTAGTTCTACAGGATCATCTATTCAGATTAAAAAAGGAGATTGTAGTGAATCGTCAACTTATGCATCATATGATTATTCAACAAATTCATATTCAGGATCCGTTATTGCACCTGCTTATACAGATATTTTTGTTTGTGTAACACTAAATACTCAGACATCAGGGGTTTCATGGAAAGTCGATTCTCGTGATGTTATAGATGGTGAAGATTGCGGGAAACCAATATTAATGTCTGGAACCTTTGATACTCCTAATTTATCTGGTCAGCAAATATGGTATGTTTATACTGCTCCGGACAATGGGAACTTAACATTCACAACTTGTGGAAGTAATGTTTCTCCACGAATGGAATTATATAAAGATTGTGCAAGCAGAGAGATTATATATTCGCAATATTGCAGTGATTATACAGGTACATATTTAAATTATTCAGTAGAAAAAGATCATACTTACTTTTTATGTCTGAGATCCGTATATGGCATCTATACCATTAATGTAGATTTTGAAAATACTGGAACCGGTATTAATGAACAAATAAATAATAATAAACTACTTGTTGAGCCTAATCCAAATGATGGTTATTTCAGAATACATTTCGATAATTTTTCCGAAAAACACCCTGTAATGGTCGATATTATTAATATGCAAGGACAGTTGGTTTATCGCCAGCAAGTACAACAAGGTACACTTGTATATGTAGTTGATAAACGCGATCTCCCCGCTGGCATTTATAATTTAATCTTGACAGGCAATAGTGACAGAGTTGTAAGAAAGTTTATTGTTGTAGATTAACAATCATTTCTATTTCCTAATCAATGAATCTCATTTACCATGGTTGCACTAAAAGTTTAAGCAATCATGGTAAATTTATTTGCTTTTCTTAAAAAAACACTGAAAGAATAAGACTAAGCTTAAATCCTTTTAGAAATAATAAATAAAAAACGTTTATGAACAATTGTAAAAAAGTTTTGCTTTTATTGCTCTGCCTGATTTGTTGCTCAATACAAATTCATGCAGTAAAAGCAACATCGAAACTGATTCAGATGCAACAGCCGGACGGAACAACCATCCAGGTTTATTTGCATGGTGATGAGAATGGTAGTTATATAACCACAGCGGATGGTTACCTTATAACGAAAGATGTTGATGGATATCTGAAATATACAACCATCAATAAAAGTAACGAGGTAGAAATAACAAATATAATTGCACGGAATAAGGAAGACAGAAATGAAACGGATAATAAATTTCTCTCTTCTTCTGAAATGCAAAATAAGAATCGTACTATTCTTTTTGAAAATATTAAGAGACAAAGAATCGTCAATAATGTAAGAGATAAAGCAATTCTGAATTATCAGAAAGAGAATCAGTCTAACCCGGATTTGAAGAACAGTATATCTCCTAAATTCCTTGTTATTCTTGTTAATTTTGCAGATATCAAATTTACTTATTCTGCACAGGATTTTCATGCATGGTTGAATGAACCAGGCAATGATAGATATGGAGCCACAGGTAGTGTAAAGGATTACTTTCTAGACAATTCGGATAACTATTTTTCTCCAGAATTTGATGTTGTCGGCCCAGTTGATTTAAAATACCCGGTGATATATTATGGAATGAATTCTTCTTCATATGGCACAGATATCGGTGCAGAAGAAATGATCTATGAAGCTTGTTTAAAAGCTTATTCACAATATGGGATCAATATGGCAGATTATGATAATACAGGAAATGGATTTGTAGATAATATTAATGTAGTATTTGCAGGATATAGTGAGTCGTCAACTGCTATCGAAAATCTAATATGGCCACATTCCTATTATCTGAGCTGGAGACCTCAAATCGGGAATGCACAGATATATAATTATACCTGTTCAGCAGAGTTATTAGGAGACTCGGGAGCAAACATAGATGGTATGGGAACATTTACTCATGAGTTTCTCCATTTTTTAGGTTTAAAAGACTTATATGATACAGATGGTTATAATAATGGATATGGACTAGATCCGGGAGATTATTCTATTATGGCATCTGGTAACTATAATAATAATGGTCGTACTCCTCCAAACCTTATGGCTTATGAGCGTTTTATGCTTGGATGGGGATCTCCGGTGAAAATATTGAATGAACCGGAAGATATTATACTTGATGATATTTCAACTAACTCTTTTTATGCTATCAATGCAAGACCTGAACTGAACGATCCTTCAATTCATGGCATGGAATGGTTTTTCCTCGAAAACAGACAACGTACAGGTTGGGATACTTATATTCCTGCTGGTGGATTACTAATTACACATTGGGATTTTACCTTAGATTATGGATATAATTTCTGGTTGAATAATATGCCGAATAATTATTCCAAACATCGATGCCTGTATATTAAATGTGCTGATAATGTAGATGATATTTTAACAAGAAATGGTGATACTTATCCTGGAAGAAGCGGGAATACTGAATTTACTCCTTTATCATATCCGGCTGCTATTTCATGGACAAATGAAGATATAAATGCACCTGTAACAAATATTCGTGAAGAAAATGGGAAAATTCTTTTTCAAGTAAACGGAGGTATCAACAGAATATCTGAGATAAAGACAAATGTGCCTACAGGCATAACGGATCAATCTGCTAAAGTTACTGCTACAATTGTATATGCCGACAACGAAATCACTTCAACAGGTTTTTGTTGGGCAAAGGAGGGTGAAGTGCCAACAATTAATAGTGAGAGTGTTCGTATCGAAAATATATCAGATTCATTTAATTATGAAATAACAGGTTTAAATTCATTTACTCATTATCGCGTCCGATCTTTTATGGAATTAAGTAATGGTCAGATTATATATGGTGCTTCTATTCCTTTCATTACAGAATGTACCTGCAAATCTGCTCCATATAAGGATGACTTCAATTCATGGACTGATGGTTTCCTTGATTGTTGGTCTATAGTCGATGCAAATAAAGATGGGACAACATGGGTATATGATAAATATACTGAAGCAATACTATACCAGTTCGATTATTGGAACAGTGCAAATGACTGGCTTATTTCTCCGAAAATTCTTATTCCTGAAAATGGAAATTTCTATTTCACACGCGCAATTATGGAAGAAGGTTTGACAGAGAAGATTGATATTATGGTTTCTACAAAATCCAGAGATATCAATGATTTCTTTTTAATAAAGAAATTTAGTCTTGGCGATAATCTTGGGTATCTGGTATTAGAAGGAGTTGACCTTTCAGCTTTCGAAGGACAGGAAATCTATATTGCTATTGTATGCCGTTCAGAGAAAATGCAAGGTGCAATATGGCTTCAAAATACATTTGTTACCTCTAAACTACCATCACCTGAATTAATCAAATTCGAATTGTTGGATTATAGTTTATATGATAAAAAAATAAATATGGAATGGTCTCAGGTAACAAACGCAAAGAATTATTATATCAATATAGATATGGTAGTCGATACAATAGTTACAGACACTAAATTCATGATAAAGGATGATTTTAATTATAGCGGAAACACAAATATAGAATCCGGTAAAATCCATTTTAAAGAAAGTGATATAATAGAAACAATTGATTATGCTGATGGTATAACAAACTTAATGTTTATATATAATGGTTCTGGTCCTACAGGCGAATCGCAGGTTATAATTCAGGGAACTGAAGATGGTGAAACATGGAATCAGCTGGGACCTGCATTAAGAATAAACAGTTCTGTAGAATATGAATGTATATTAAGTGATTATTTTAAAAACCGTAATTATAGAAAACTACGTTTCATTTGTGAATTCGGAGGACGACACGCAATACTTAATTATTTGACTATTCAGTATAATATTAATCAGGTTGAATATCCATATGCAGGAACTGCAGTTGGCAATAGAACGAATTATGTCTTTGATGCAAATATTCTTGAAGATGGTTACACTTATCTGGCTTATGTTAATGCTTCTGATGGTTATATCTTCTACGATAATTCTAATAAACTATCTCTCGATTATAATATGGCTTCTTCTATAATCAATATTGATTCTAAAGATGATCTGATCATTTATAATGAGAATAACCAGATTACCATTCATGGATTAGATAATAATTCAAGAATAGATTGCATTGCATTAAACGGACAGATCATTAAATCAGTTTTGTCAGCCAGTGAAATATTAACCATTGATGTAGATGGATATAAAGGAATCATGATTCTGCGTATAACAGGAAATGACAAGGGTTATATCTATAAAATTCTTATAAAATAACTTTAGTAACTAAATTGAATATGAATATCAGGAATATAAAATATATCATCTCAGTGCTGGCTGCTTTAATTTATAGCAGTATTAGTTATGCACAATTGAATGATGAGAAGATAAAACTAAACAGACCTGTTACACCTCCTCTTGAACAGGCAAAAGCTCAGTACAAGTATCCTTTTAGAATGCAGAATACAAAAACTTCTGAAACACCTTCTCCTCAGTGGATTAATGCAGATGTTGATGGTTGCGAGGTCACTTTAACCTGGAATAATCCAGAAAGAATTAATGGTTTATTTGAGGATTTTGAATCCCATGATGATTTTGTCATTAACTCACCAGGTGAATTGGGATGGCAGTATCTCGATCAGGATCAACTCAATACCTATGTCCCATCGGCTTGTATTTTTCCTAATATGGGACAAAAGATGGCATATATTATCATGAATCCATCCAAAACTTCACCGGCATGGACTAATCCATCAATTCAGGCATTTTCAGGTGAAAAATTTCTTGCTGCATTTACAGTAGATGGTGGTAATAATGATTGGATCATATCAAGAGAACTTGATTTTGATAAAGATTTTAAATTTAGTTTCCAGGCCAAAACATATCATCCTACTTATGGATTAGAACGTATAAAAGTGGGTTATTCTATGACTGGTACACAACCATCTGATTTTATTTTTGTAAATCAGGGAGATTATGATGAAGTTCCCCTGGAATGGACATTAATGAATTATGATATCCCGGCTGGTGCTAAATATATAACTATTAATTGTGTCTCTTTTGAAGCATTTGTGCTACTTATAGATGATATTTTTATTGGTACAAACAATGTTCGTCCTAATACAAAGAATGGTGATAATGTACTTATAGGATATAATTTATATCGTGACGGAACATTAATTAATTCATCAATGATAACAGAAAACAGTTATAAGGACTCTATTACAGTTTTCAAGGAATATATTTATCAGGTAAGATCTATTTATAGTATTACTGGTGAATCTGATGAATATGCAGAGGTTTCTGTTGATGTAAATGATCCAAGAGCATTGCCATTTTATGACAATTTCCGAAGCTGGAGTTTTGAAACTAATGGCTGGGAACTGCCTGAAGGGTCTTCTTCAAGATGGTCGGTAAATTATTATGAATTCGGTTGGATGGAACCTTGTGCAACATATCGCATACTTGCCGATTATGATTATTCTCAATCTTTAGTCAGTAAAGAACTTTATACGACAGATACAGATAATGTTATGCTTCGTTTCAATTTAAGGAACAAAAGAATACAGGATAATTACCGCAATTATTTGGAAATTGAAATTTCAGCTGATAAAGTAAACTGGACGAATGTTGATGAACTTGTCAGTCTTCAATTCATACCTTTAGTTACAGATTATCGTCATTATGATTTAAGTAGTTTTATTGATAATAACTCATTCTATATAAGATTTCGTGTGCATGGAGGTTATACTTACTATATTGAATACTGGTATCTGGATGAAATAAAAATATGGAATCCAATATGGACAGATGGTAAAATTTCAGTCAATGCACTAGGTAGTCAGCTGGCATCATGCAATGTTAAACTAACCAATAGTGATGGTATTCCATACTATTATACTACTGATCTTAATGGTAATATTGTTTTAGACAGAATTGAAGAAGATACTTATACAGTTTCAATTTCCCAGGATGGATTTAATAATTATGAAGAAAAATGGATATTGAATAAAGATAATAATAATGAACTCGTCATTAATCTGACTGCACCTGTTCTCTCTTTAGACAGAAACATAATTCATAGCGATCTGAATGCTGAGGCCATTCAAACAGAGAATATTATATTAAAAAATACAGGAACAGGTCCTGTAAGATGGAAGCTAGATCAACAACATCAGGAGAAATCTGGAATCACTACTGATCGATGGGCATTTCAGGGATCATTCAGGGCTTCAGGTGATATACAATCGGCTGTTGGTTTCGATGGTGAATTTTATTATACCGGTTCGTGGCTTTTTCAGGGTGTCTTCTATAAATATGATAGTGAAGGCAATTTTATGGAAGAATTTGAAATTCCGGGAATTTATACCGGAATAGGAAGTATGGCATATGATGGCCAGTATTTTTATGCAGGAAATACTAAAAACAGAATCTATAAAATTGATATGCGCAATAAGACTCTTGTTGAAGAAATTGTTGTATCAGCTTATCCTGCATTAGAAATTCGTCATTGCACTTATGATCCGCGAAATGAAGGAACATTATGGGTGGGTGATTCTAACTCAATATGTCAGATAAATTTGCAGGGTGAAGTTTGTGGTAATGCATTACGTGATATTATTTCAGGAGGCTATGAATATGCTCATGCATCTGGATCAGCATTTGATAATATTACTCCCGGTGGACCTTATATTTGGTTTTCATGTTCTTCAAATTCTAATACAGAAGGTAATACTTTTGATCAGGTTACTTTACGTCAATATAGTCTAAGTAGCATGGCGATGACTAATGTTAAATATTTTGTGGGTGATATTCCAGGATATATAAATGGTTCAGCATCAACTGGAATTGTATATGTAGGATCATTATTCCCTTCTTTCGATGTAGAAGAAGGAACTTTTTCTTTAGTCGGGACGCTAAGTAATTCTCCAACTACTATTTATAAATTAAAACTTTGTGATTTACCAACATGGTTAACATATTCTCCTAAACAAGGAACTTTACCAGCTGCTGAAGAGCAAAAGATTGAATTTGTAATTAATAGTATTGATGGTCAGTTGAATGAAAATTACAGTACAATGCTTTCATTTAATAATGTACCGACTTTTTCACTTAGTGATATTAACATCAGTTATAAGGTAGTTGATAAAGCTATAAATGCTCGTCCTATTAATGTTGACGTTCAAAATGAAGGGAAAGAAGCACTTAAAATATCATGGGAAGAAGGTGATGGGCTGAAATCGCCTACAGGTTATAATATTTACAGAAATGATTCATTGATAAACCTGCAACCTTTAACTGAAAAATCATTTATTGATGACAAATTATTAAGGGGAGTATATAGATATTCAGTTACAGCATTATATGATGATCAATCATCTCAGCATTCGGATGAAGTATCCGGATTTGTTAAATTTGGTATTCCTTGTTATCCTCCTGCAGCACTTAGTGCGCAAGTAATAAAGAATAAAAATGTAAACTTATCATGGACATCTCCCGAGGAAACTGGTAATGTAGCAAAAGTTCTGCGCTGGGATAATGGTGTTAATACAAATGCGGTAGGTATAAAAGGTGGAGGAACTTTCTTTGCCGGTTCATTATGGGAATATGAAGATCTCATTAATTATAGAGGAATGGAAATCTCTGAAGTCGAGATTATTATCAATGATTTCCTTGATGCACTTGTATTATGTATATTCAAAGATAATGATCAAATATACACTCAAGGTGTTCCTTCTTCTAATATTGTCTATGGTTCTCCGGTAAAAGTTGTGCTTAATGAACCTGTAATAATTGAACCGGGATATTCATACAATATTGCTTTTCGTGTGACACATGCTGGAGACAAATCACCGGTTGGCTTAGATGCAAGTGCGGTTGTCGAAGGTAAAGGTAATATTATATCAACTGATGGTAAATCATGGTATGCACTGACTCGCATTGGTGCCAGTGAAGGTAATTTCAATATATCTTATATTTTGCAACCAGGAAATTCATCTGAATGCCAGCAGATTGTTATACCGGAAAAGAAAAAATCTGTTTTTGTGGAAGCAGAAAATAAAGCAAACTTTGAATTAATGCAATCTTCTGTTGAAGTGCCGGTAGTTAGTCTTCTATCTACTGAAGCGGCATTGTTGGGATATAATATTTATCGTGAGGGTGAGCAAATTAATGATCAGATTATTCCAGAAAATTCATATAGCGATTTATGTACTCTCCCCGGTGATTATACTTATAATGTTACTTCTGTTTACTCTCTTGGAGAATCACAATTTAGTAATAATACAAATATCAATATTCTCAATATTGATTCTTACAATGTTCCTTATGGCTTCAGATCTGAAGTTGAATTGAACCGAAAGATTACTTTATCATGGGGTTATCCTACAAAAGAGGTTTCATTGCTTGGCGAATATTTACCGAATGATGTAATTTCTCCTGTATCATATCCAACATATATAAATTCATGGAATGCGACTCTTAACAGTGAAACTGGCGTTGCTTCAGATGGTAAATTCCTTTATACTTCTATATGGAATATCAGTGGTATGTTCAATAAATATACTCTTGATGGTCAGTTTGTAGAAACTTTCGTTATTGATGGGGTAGATGCATTAAGAAATCTTACCTGTGATGGTACTTATTTCTATGGTGGTGCAACAGGTAGTACAGTCTTTAAACTCGATTTTGAGAATAAAGAATTAATTGAAACTTTCAGTGTATCTGAAATTGTTCGTCACTGTACTTATATTCCCGACTTAAATAATGGAGAAGGTGGTTTCGAAGTAGGAGATTGGGAAACTAGTATTTATGTTTCTAAATCTGGTGCTAAGATTGGGACAGGTCCTTCATTGCTTGGTGCATTTGGTACAGCTTATCATGATGGCTATATCTATGCCTTCGAACAATCTTCAGAGAATCATTATTCTATCGGTAAATATGATTATAAAACACTGGCACGTGTTGATGAAATCAATCCTGATTATTATGATGGTCTTAATATTACATCAGGTATGTTGGCAGGTGGTCTATCAGCATTCACCACTCAGGAAGGAGTTGTTGTAATGGGAGCTACTTTCCAAAATACACAAAACAATAAAATCGTTCTTTTCGAACTTGATGGTGTTTCGGGTGTAGAAGGTTATAATATCTATTGTAATGATGAGAAAATAAATGATAATATTCTGACTGGCCGTATGTTTATTGACTATCAATACACTCCAGGTCAATATGCTTATCAGATTGAAACTGTTTATATTGATGAAATGCTTTCGCCAAGATCTGAAGAGCAGATTATCGATATTATTCAGAATGGTGTTTGCGATTCGGCTGAACCAGTGAAAATTATTCAATCTGTTTCTGGATATAATCTATTATTATCATTTGTAAATCCAGATATCGAGAGTGTCGATTTTTATGAGAATATCTCTCAATTTAATTCAGGTGATATCTTTACTCAGGAAGGATGGATCAATACTAATGAATCTGATTTAAAACCATGGAAGGTTACTTCTGAATATAGTTATCATGGTAATAACAGTTTGATTTCAAAACCTGAAGAAAATCGTTCTGATTGGTTGATCACTCCTGAATTAAATTTTGATTCGGATTATGTATTTTCATTCGTAGGACGTATCAACGATAATACTTCCGGAAATGGTTCATTAAAAATCTATACATCAACCGGTAGCAATAATTTTGTAGATTTTTCATTGAAAGAAATTGTAAGCACTGAAGAATTATGGAAGAAATATGAACTCAACATCGATAAACAAGTAAAATATATTGCTATAGTAAATAGTGAAAATGACAAAGCCTCACAGTTTGTTGATGCAATTTCTATTGATAAAACTGCTGAAACGTCTGTATTCGGTTATGACATTTATCGCAATGGTGAGAAGATGAATAACAATCCTGTTACTACAATCTCATATTTTGATCACAATCTTGCTCCTGGCGAATATACTTATCAAGTCTATACGCTTTATAAAGATGGTTGTATCAGTGATCTCTCAGAACCTGCAGAATTCAATCTTGAATATGATCTGCCACTTGCAGCTCCCGAATCTTTAACAGCTATTGTAAAAGAGGATGGCGTTCAGCTCGACTGGTCTTTACCTGCTATTAGCGAGGCAATTAACCTTGGATGGGATAGTGGTCGTAATTATAATGCTGCTGGTTTGCCAAGCGGAGGTTCCTTCTATGCAGGTATTAAGTTTGCTCCTGAAGATATGCTGACAGTGAAGAATATGTGTATTTCTCATGCAGAAATATTCATTGATACTCCACCTGATGCATTATTCCTGCTGATTTATGAAGAAAATAAACTCATTTATCAGCAATATGTTCCTGAAGTTCTTCAATGTTCATTTAATAAGATTAATCTTGATACACCACTTCAGATTAACATGGAAAAAGAACTAAAAGTAATCTTTTATATGGAGCATAACTCAATATCTACTCCTATTGGCTTTGATGAAGGTCCGGGTGTTAGTGAAAAGGGTAATCTATATTCTACTGATGGTATTAACTGGACTACAATTTATGATGATTCATATGGTTATATTGATGCAAACTGGAATATTTCAGCAGGATTTAAAGCCTATCAGAATACTTATCAGACAGCAAAAGCACCTGAAGAAGGTATCGTTTTTGAACCGCGGAATACTGCTGTTGTAAATGAATCATTGATTAGTAAAGAGATGGATATGGTGAAATCATCAGAATCGAGAAGATTATACGGGTATAATGTTTATCGTAATAGCGACAGAATCAATGAAGAGATTTGTACAAATCTATCATATCTTGATCAGGAATTGACAAACAATGTATATTATGAATATTATGTAACAGCGGTTTATAGTCAGAATATTGAAGTCGAATCGAATCGAATTTTAATTGTTACCACTGGTACCATGGATATCCAAAACTGTCAGAGTGAGGTGATTCTGTTAGATGATATACTTTATATTCGTGGAGTAAAAGAAGGAAGTCTGATTGAAATTTATTCTCCATCCGGATTAATTCACTATAGAGATCTGGCTGATGGCAATGTATTGACTTATGATATGAGCAATTTTGCGGATGGTGTATATTTTGTTCGTATTGCCGATAGCGGAAAAGTAATAAATGTAAAGAAGATTTTAAAGTAGGTTAGTAGTAATTTTCCCATGTAATAAACCCGGAGGCATTCTGTGAAGCCTTCGGGTTTATTCATTCTATAATGTTGATATACTTTTTCAGAATAATATATAGACTAATTACATATCTTCGATTTACTATGCATTGAAAGATCGAAAAGATAATTATAGAGTAGAGAAGTGTGTTCCAATCCTATCTTATGAGCAATTTGCTGTTTTCTTTTCTTGCAATATTCAGCAGAAAGATTCAGTAAAGAAGCAATTTCTTTCATATTGAGATCCATATAGATGAGACATAAAAATCGAACCTCATTAATAGTAAGATTATTATGTCTCTTTTTTAATGCTTCAATAAAACTAACATTATATTGCTGGAAATAAGCGAAAAAACTTTCACGTTCATTATTAGCATTAATCTGTTCATTTAATTTCTGAGATATTTTTTTCAGATCAGGATTTTCTGAATAATCATTCGTTTCGGAGATCGTTTGCATCAATTCTACAATAAACTTATTTCTGTTGGCCATGAATAAGGCTCTTGAAATTAATTCATTATTCTTGCTATTTACTTCTCTTTCAAGTTTTTCCAGTTCTTTCTTTAAGCGTTCCTGTTCGAAAAGTGAAAAAACTTCCTGTTCCTTCATCTTATTTTCGAGTAGAATTTTCTCTGCACGTTCTTTCTTCAGCTCAAGCATTGTAATTTGCTTTTTATGCCTGTTCTTTTTATTCTTGCTGGCATATCTTTTAATAGCGACAAGTACAACTAATCCCATTACAATGATAATAGCATAGATTATTTTTATTCTTAATTCATTTTCAATAAGTGCTTTCTCATTCTGAATCAACTCAGTATATGTATTACTCTCATGAATCATATTCTGATATGACTGATGAAATATTTGCTGCTTTGTTTTTATAAGAGAATCCTGATACACAGATGCTAACTGATAGGCAGCATTTTCTTTTAATAACTCATATAAATGATACTGAAACAATGCTTTATATTCCTGATTATTTATATCCTTTTCCATAAAAGAATTTATAAAAGGAATAATCAATCTATTGGCAATCTTATTGTTTTTGAGACTGGTTACAGTGATTGATGCCATATCTTTGAGAATCGTTTTCTGACTGATTGTATCTTCATAAATTATTGCCATTAAATATGCTTTCCGGAAATGTGATAAACTATTGTAATATTCATTACTCTCTATGGGATAAGATGTATCATTAATTGTTCCGGAATTTTTATCTCTGTAAATTTCCCAGGCAAGAAGCCGGAGCGTCAGCGTAAGAATTATTATGATCAGAAAGAAATACCGTAGGTGAAAAGTAAGTGTCGTTTTTTTCGTTGTTTTTTTCATTGAGCTTATTTTGTTTATTCCATTTCTTCAAACACTACATTGGCTACTGTCCATTTCTCCATTCTCACATGCAGAAATAAAGCATAAATACCCAGTGTGATCACCGTCAGAATCCACCACCATATCCAGTGTTGAGCAAGGTCGTGGGCTTTGCCGATGAACTTCAGGCGTTTGCCACAAATAACGGTATGGTGATATTTGGCTCTGTATTTCATGCATAGGGCCCAAGGATAGGCAAAGCCGAGGGAACAGATGCAGATCAGCATAAATTTGATCTGGAGAATGAGATAGGCCTTTACCGATTCATCGAAGAATGAATTGTATAGTTTCTTATTCCTTTCGATGGTAGACTGGTCGAGGGCTGTCTTTATTTTTTCTTTCATGGCTGATAATGATTTTTATGGATAAACACCACAAGTAAAACTTATAGAATGCAAAAATAGACGATTTGCGGATAATGCATCATATTAATCTTTAGTTTTGTAGCCTGTTTAACTGAAATCATGTGGTATGCGCTATTCTCTTTTTCTGTATCTTCTGTTTTTCACTCTTTCTTCATCTTTGGCCCAGCAATCCAAAACGGCTCAGAAGATGGAGGCTTTAGGCTGGAAAAATATAGCCGATGCAGACAGCACGATTGTTATCGATCTGATGTATACCCGTTCCGATAACTTTACCGGACAGGTATTATACGAAGATTTAACTGAGGCCTATCTGCACCCTGATGCACTGGCCGGATTACTGAAAGCGCAAAAGGCATTGAAGCAGATTCATCCGGAATATAGTCTGATTGTTTATGACGCCGGTCGCCCCATGCATGTGCAGCAGAAGATGTGGCGGGTGGTTCGCGGCACGCCGCTGCGTATCTATGTGGGGAATCCTGCTAACGGAGGTGGCTTGCATAATTACGGATTGGCGGTGGATGTCAGCATCCTTGATAAACACGGGAACCCACTGCCTATGGGTACGGAGGTCGATCATTTAGGCGAAGAATCGCATATCACACACGAAGATGTTTTGCTGGAAGATGGGGTGTTGACGTATGAATCTTATGCCAACAGGAAACTGTTGCGAAAGGTAATGAGAGAGGGTGGTTTCAGAGCGCTGCACTCGGAATGGTGGCACTTCAACTGGTGCAGCAGGCAGGAAGCAAGAGAGAAATATCAGGTGATGCCCTGATGGTTTGTCAGGCATAGTTTGACAACTTGCTGGCCATAGCTTGCCGGCACGCTGGCGATAGCTACTCAGCACACTGGCAATAGCTTGCTGATTTCTGCACAAGCGGGCATAAAAAAACGGACAGTGTTTCTATCAACACCATCCGTTCTATACTATATATTTAAATCTTAGAAACTATAATGTAAATCAGTACTTTATTGTACTCCTTCGGTGGTCATCACGACTTTTTTCATTGTACCGTCGGGGTTGTAATAGAGTTTATCGATACACACTGCACGTCTGTAACTTGCGCCGTGTGGGTTGATGCTTCCGTTATGATAAATGAAATACCACTCACCATTGAACTCCACAATTGCCTGATGATTGGTATTAGAGTTACCGGCAATTTCATTCAGTATTCCTTTATATTCCCATGGGCCATTGATGTTGCGGCTCATGGCATAACAAATCTTTTCAGGGAATTCCGATGCGTATGACAGATAGTACCAGCCATCGCGCTTATGAATCCATGGCGCTTCAGTAAAGCGTGGAAGATCCACAGGTACAATCGGACCATCAAGCTCAACCATGTTATCTTTAAGTTTGGCGATGTAGCACTGCGTATTTCCCCAGCACAGATAAGCCTGTCCATCGTCATCGATATATACTGTAGGGTCGATATCATCCCAGAAGATAGAAGTCTGGTCGGTCGTCATATTGTTGGTAATGATGGCTGAACCGCGTGCATCCTTGAAGGGACCTACCGGAGAATCAGCAACCGCGACACCGATTGATTTGCCCGGAACCGTTTTGTGCTCTACGGTAACATACCAGTAGAATTTCCCGTCGCGCTCTATCACCTGACTTGCCCACGCCTCGCCTTTTGCCCAGTCAAAGCTGTTGGCCTGAAGTTTATGTGCATGCTCGGTAAAATTCTTCATATCTTTTGTCGACAGAATCACCCATTCGTTCATGAGATAATACTGTTCAGGTGCCGGACATTCGTCATGGCCTGCATAAATATAAAGTGTGCCGTCGTGAACCAGAGCAGCCGGATCGCCCAGATATTTATGCGTCGCAATCGGGTTACCCGTCGCCACAAAATTGAAATCTTCCTGCGCAAGGAGCGGAAGCGAGGCCGCTGTGAAGCAGCCCGCTATCAATATATTCTTTAGTTTAACCATCGCTCTTTAAGAATTAGTCTCTTTGCTGAATTTATAAAGCGCAAATGTATTAGGTGCAATCTCAGTCTCAAGTACGTTTCCGTCAATCATCACAGCAGTTTCCTGAGGAGTGATGAGGTTTGGATTCTCGATTGTATTTTCCAGATCCGGATGATCAGCACTTAATGTAATTAGCACACCGTTCGCCAGTTTAGTATTTTTCTTCATACCTGCAAAGTTGAGGCTCACAGGCTGAGGCTGATCCGAAGTATTCACCACTTTTACGATATACATGTTTGTAGGTGCATCCCATACAGCGCTGGCAAACAAACCGTTCTGGCCTTCCTGACCCGATACCGGTTTCTTGTTCATTGTCAGTGGCACTACATTCGTACCTTTGTTATGGCTGTAAAGTTGCTGTACATAATAACTACAGGTACGAACCGAGTTCAGATTATCGAACCAGATCATATCCGGACGCCATTGCCAGCCTTCTACGTGTGCAAAAAGTGGCGCATAAGTAGCCATTGTCACGATATCGGCATTACGCTCAATACCTGTCATAAACGCAGCTTCAAGCAATGCAGCATTAAAGTGATTGTATTTCTTTCCTTTACCGTGGCATGCATATTCGCCTGCAAACACTTTAGGACCTTTGCGGTCGTAATTATCATATCTGTTACCCTGAGAAAGGAACCAGCTTTCAGGACGATAGAAATGCTCATCAACTAAATCCACCTTGATATTTTTCATTTCAGGCCACAGATAGTCAAACTGTTTTCCTTCTGAATCGGGGCCAGAGCTACCGATAATCAGCATATCAGGATAAGCTTTACGGATGGCAGTAACGAATGGCACCAGGTGTTCAGGATATTCAGGTCCCCATTGCTCATTACCCACACCGATATATTTCAGGTTGAATGGAGCAGGGTGTCCCATATCTGCACGAACTTTACCCCAGGTTGTGTTCACATCGCCATTGGCAAACTCAATCAGGTCGAGTGCATCCTGCACATATCCGTCAAGATCGCAAACAGCCACATGAGTATGCTCACCTTCGTTCTGGAATTGGCAAGAAAGTCCGCAGCTTACGATAGGCAATGGTTCAGCGCCCATCTCTTCTGAAAGAAGGAAATATTCATAGAAACCTAAGCCATATGACTGATAATAATCAGGGAAGAAACGATGTTTAAATGTATAATGCCAGCGGTTTTCGTTCAGCGGACGGTTTTCTACCGGTCCTACCGATTTCTTCCAGTCGTAACGGGTATCCAGATCGGTACCTTCTACAATACAGCCGCCGGGGAAACGGAATACGCCCGGATTTGTTTCGGCAAGTGCCTGCGCCAAATCCTTGCGAAGACCATTTTTGTGTCCGTTATAAGTATCAACAGGGAATAAAGAGATATGCTCCAGATCCACTGTGCCGGGAGTTTCGAGGAATATGCGCAAACGAGCCTTAGGTTCTGTGCGTGGCGAAGTGAAAGTCAGCTCATACTGTTTCCATTCATCCGAATTGATGTTCAGATCCTCTGCTACGAAAGCCTGACCCTCTTCCATTGTATTGTTTTTAATCAACTCTACGCGTATTTTCTGATTCTTACCGCGTGCCCATACAGAAAAGCGGTATTCGTCACCCTCTTTCACACCGATACCAAAGAAACCTTCGTTTTCCAGTCCGGTATGTTTATGGTTATGTCCTGCATTTCCCAAACGAACATAATGAGGATTCTGATCGAATGGTCCGTCGTTCATCAAAACAACATTACCATACGTATTCCAGCCCATCAGGTTTTGAGGAAATTCAAAAGAACGGTTTTTAACGAGTTCGGCATACAAACCACCATCTGCTGCATAGTTTATATCTTCAAAGAAGAGGCCATACATGGTTGGTTGTACCTCTGCACCTATTTTATTGGTTTGAATCAACAGATTCGATGCATTTTGTGCATGAAGCGTCATGCCTGCGGCAAAGGCAGCTGCCGCCAGAAATGTCTTGTGTAATTTCATGGTATATAAGTAGTTAAATAGTTTATCTTACTCTTTTGCCCCAAACAGAGCATCCTTTTTTATCTAATCCTGTAAACAGAATTGTTTCGGTTTCGTTCTCCCAGTCATGACCCACAAAAACAACAAGATTGCTGATTTCATCTTCATCCATGCTGATATTCAGTGTCTGTTTACGGCTGTTAAAGCTCCAGTCAATTGTCCCCGGTTTCTGTTCTTTATCCAAAGTTAGCAATACTGACTCATGTTGTTCACCTTTTCTGAGCATTCCCTCGCCCCAAAGAATCTGCCCCGCCATCAGATCACGGTCAAGTGCAGGTTCAGTAATGCGAATTACCTCCCAGTCGCCCATCAGATCCTCTTTAGAGAAACTCTGTTCGGCAGTTCCGGTATAGCGTTGAGGAGAAACCACAGGCCAGCCGCTTTCTGTAAAGAAAATCTGGCGGATATGCAGATTCATCAGATGATTATCGGGTGACAGGCGTCCCTGATGTGCCATAAAGAAACGGCCATCACCGGCATCGATAATACCGCAATGTGCAGTTCCTGCCCATCCTTTATGATTCTTAAAGCGATAAGGTGCCGTAATTACCGGTACATTATTCGTCGTATCTTTAATATCCTGACCGTAGAAATCCATAAAAGGACCTTCAGGCTTATCAGAATAAGCTACTCTGACATTATAGGTAGTCATCAATGGATCGTAAGAAGTAAACAGGAAGTATTTTTCAAGGTTAGGATTATAGATAATCTCAGGTGCTTCAAGATTGTCTTTCTCATAGTCGGCACGGCGTGCAATCAGATGACCTTTATCACCGGCAGTTGCAGCCAGTCCGGTAGCAGGATCGAGCTCCATACAAAACAAACCACCGAAGTAAGAGCCGTAATGCATCCACCACTTTCCTGTTTTAGGATCCTCTATTACAGACGGGTCAATCGCGTTCATGTCATCACCTCTTCCGGTTTTTACCACACAACCTTTTTCTGTCCATGGACCTTCCGGTGAATCTGATTCAACCATTCCAATATAAGATGTATTCAAGCCGAATGCCGAAACACTATAATATAAACGATATACGCCATTATGCTCTATCAGGTAAGGTGCCCAGATATTAGTAGCCCCTTCGCCATTGGCCTGGCTATGTACCCAGGCCACCGCTTCAGCAGGGATATCTGGGAATGCCCATCCGATGAATTCCCAGTTAACAAGATCATTCGATTTACGCATCTGGATATATCCCATCGGTACACCCTTCTTTTTCGCATCCGCTTTATCTTCGGCAAAAATAGCGTCAGTAGAATACATATAATAAGTATCGCCCACCTTTTTGCAGGCAGGATCATGTACATTATACGTTCCCCATGATTTATAATTTTCCATACCGGCTAGTGAAATATAATCATCGGCCCATGGATTGGGTACCGACGTTATGCTGTATATTACAGGTGTATGGAATGAGAAATATACACCTGTAAATGCAACAATTAAAATAACTAACCCGGTTATTTTATAAAGTATTCTAATGAATGATTTATTCTTTTCTGGATTTGGCGTTTTCATAGTATTGTAAATTTATTTTTGGCAAATATAAATTGATACCGAATGTGAAAGGTGGACAAACAGCTTAATCGGGAGGATATTTGAGCAATCCGCTATAAAATATATCAAAATTGTTTAAATATATTATAAATGGAATAATATAACCTATATCTTTGCGTAAACGAAACATACGACCTCGAAAAACACGACTATGAGAAGGTTTCTTTTTTTATATCTAATCTGTGCACTATTACAGCTGTTCACTGTGTTCGGTCACGGTCAATCGACCGACTGGGCAGAGCGATACAACTTCACAGCCTTATGTATGAACGAAGGCTTACCCTGTAATTATGTAGATGACATCATTAAAGACAGCCGTGGATTTCTTTGGATAGCTACACCCGGCGCAGGAATATCCCGTTATGACGGTTACGACTTTCTGGTCTGCAATATGGCAACTTTATCTACCAAGCTGAAAAGCAATTTCGTGCGGAGTCTTTGCGAAGACAACTTCGGCAGAATATGGGCCGGCAGCGAAATGGGAATTGATATCATCAATATCTATAATCTCGAAATAGAGCAAATTCCCGGTGATGAAACAAAACTTCTTCCACTTTACAACTTCCCTGTACATTATATATATAAGAGTAAAAGCGGACATCTGTGGATTGCTTCAGAAAACTGCCTTTATCGTCTGCGATTCCATAGCGACGGGACTATCAATGATATTCAGAAAGTCTATGAATCGACCATAATAAATGATCAGATTAAAACGATGGTCGAAATTGATGATCAGATTTTCTTTAACGACGGTGAGAATATATTATCAGTTAAAGAAGATGCATCAGGTTACTCTTCTGCTCAAATTAATCACTTCCTTCATTTTGATGTGCCCAATGCATGGATACAGACCATTTATATTCGCGATAATGAACTGTGGGCAGGGACACTGTCGGGATTATTTCGCTATAATCTGACCAGTAAATCTTTGCGTCATTATTATCACGATCCGGCAGATATTAAATCATTATCGCAAAACTGCATTACAGATATAAATGAAACTGATGATCATTTTATCATCATTGCCACGCTTCGTGGATTGAACATCTATAATGCCATAACAGACAACTTTGAGCGTATCGATAAAGACCGTAACGACAATGAAAGTAACTTCTATCTTTCAAATCGCCTGAACTGCGACTTTATAAATTGCCTTCTGCCTGATGGAGATATAATCTGGATAGGGACAGAAGTAGGAGGGTTAAATAAGATATCTCACCGAAAGCTGTATGTAGAAAATTATTTCCATTCTGCCTCTCACTCCGAAAGTATCTCAAAGAATCCGGTGAATGCCATTTATGAAGATAAGCAAGGGACGCTTTGGGTAGGTACAGTAGAAGGGGGTCTGAACCGCAAGACCCGCAGAGATAATCATTTTACTCATTACACCATGGATACTCCGTGCAACTTAAGTCATAATTCTGTAAGTTGTTTTACTACGGATAGCCAGGATAGGCTGTGGGTGGGAACCTGGGGTGGAGGTGTAGGCTGGATTGAACGTAAACCGGGTGATCAGCTGGTATTCCATCACATTACAGATGATAATTTTATAGATCTGGCCAATAGTCTGGTGGGTATTATCTGTTATGATTCTGTCAATAATGCGATATGGATCGGTGCATCAAACCGTATATATGTTTACGAAATTCATACCGGACGGGTACTCGAACCTTTCCGTGGACTAAATATTGGTGGTGTAGATGGTTGTGCCGGTTATTGCATCGATAGAAATAATAAATTATGGATCGGACTTTCATCGGGTCTGTGCAGTATAGATTTATATACACTTCATGCACCGAGAATGGTTTATCAGTTATGGCGCAATAAGCTCGACGAACCTGAATCGAAGATACGTGAACGTGTGACCTATATCGCTGAATCTGAAGATGGTACCATCTGGATCGGTAGTAATGGATATGGATTATATCAGTCGTTTCTTGATGCAAACGGGGAGTATGGATTTAAAGCATTTACAACCAGCGACGGACTGATTAACAACAGTATACGTGGCATTCAGGAAGATAACAACGGAAATATTTGGATATCTACCACAAACGGGCTTTCCTGCTATCACCGTGAATCGTATAGTTTTATAAACTATACTGAGAAAGATGGATTGGGCTGTAGCCAGTTCTACTGGAATGCAATTCATAAAGGAAGCAACGGCGATCTGTATGTTGGCAGCGTTAACGGGCTTTCTATCGTAAAACCAGAAATACAAATGACCGGATTGGATGAAATGCAAATGGCGTTTACTCATGTTCGCGTTGCCGATAAGGAAATTTATCCTACAGATAATAAGCTTGTGCTGCACGAAAAAGATAAATCACTTTACATAGAATTTGCAGCTCTCGATTATAATCTGTCCGATTTTTCTACTTACTATTACCGGTTAAAAGGTTTTGATGACCGATGGATAAAGGTGTCGGCCAACAGACGTTCTGCGGCATTTACCAATCTGACACCGGGAACTTATCATTTTGAATTACATTATGCACCCGATGGTAAAAACTGGCTCGATAATAGCAGTCAACTTACCATTGAAGTACTGCCATACTTCTATAAAACTCCATGGTTTATTGCATTAATGTTCTCGTTGATTGTCCTAGGTGCATATCAGGCCTGGAACTGGCGTATCCGTTTGCTGAAAGCACAACAAGAACTTTTGCATAAAAAGGTAGAAGAACGTACACACGAATTACAGGAAAAGCAAAAGCTTCTGACGCTTCAGACGGATGAACTCTATCGTCAGAACGATTTGCTGAAACAACAAAACGAAAAGATTACTAAACAAAAAGCGCAGATCCTTACCATGAGTAAGAAGGTGCAGGAATTAACGCTCGATAAACTTTCATTCTTTACCAATATTACTCACGAATTCCGCACGCCACTTACGCTGATTATCGGCCCTATTGAACGTGCTTTGAAGTTAAGTTATAATCCTCAGGTCATTGAACAGCTGAATTTTGTGGAACGAAATTCTAAATACTTGCTTTCACTGGTCAATCAGCTGATGGATTTCCGTAAAGTGGAATCGGGTAATATGGAAATATTGCTGAAAGCAGGTGACTTACGTAAATTCTTCGAGGAGATTATCGTGCCATTCAGGGCATTTGCCAACGATCGCGAGATTACGATTAACAGCTGCATGAGACTTCCGGACAGACCAATTATGTTTGATGAAGATGCCATGCGTAAAGTTATGATCAATCTGATTGGTAATGCATTAAAATTTACTCCTAAAGGCGGTATCGTTTCTGTATTTATTACGACAAGAATGATAAATAATATTCCGTCCTTATTTATAGGCGTGAAAGATACCGGATCGGGCATTCCGGAGGAAGATCAGAAAAGAATTTTCAATCGCTTCTTTCAGTCAAATAATAAATCACAGGAGTCATTTACCGGACAAAGCGGTACAGGTATCGGATTGTATTTATGTAAGCGTATTATACATCTATATAATGGTACGATTGAGGTAAAGAATAATCGTGATAAAGGATGTTCGTTCAGGGTATCACTGCCATTGCAATTTGCAGAAAATACTCCTTTGAAATCTGTCACTAATTATATAATAGAAGAAGATAAAGAAGAAATACAAACAATAACAACAAATGCACAAATGACCATTCTGGTGGTGGAAGATAATGTCGATATGCGAAATTATATCTCATCTATTCTTCGCGAATCTTATACGATTATCGAAGCCGGAGATGGAAAAGAGGCACTCGAGGCATTGCGCAAACAGTCTGTAGATTTTATTATCAGCGATTTAATGATGCCGGTAATGGACGGTCTGGAATTATCACGTCAGGTGAAGGCTGACTTCACTTTATCACATATTCCTTTCCTGATGCTTACCGCTAAAACATCTGAGGAATCGCGCTGCGAAGGCTTCAAAATGGGAGTAGATGAATATTTGCTGAAACCATTCGATGAAAAATTGCTTCTTGCACGTATCGATAATCTTTTAGAGAACCGCAAACGACTGCAACAGAAGTTCTCTGTTAGTATGGAAGTCGATTCGCTTAATATAGATGAAGAGTCGGGCGATAAGAAGTTTCTCGATAAAGTAATGAAAGTTGTGAAAGATAACTATAAGAATTCCTATTGGGAAGTAAGTGACTTTATCGAAGAAATGGGAGTAAGCAAGAGTCTGATGAATAAAAAAATGCAGACATTAACCGGACAGAGTGCCGGACAGTTTATTCGTAATTACCGATTGAACATTGCCCGCGAACTCTTGAGTCGTAATGCCAAAACAAAGTCAATGAACATTTCCGAGATTGCTTATGAAGTGGGTTATAATGATCCGAAGTATTTTACACGTTGCTTTTCTAAACAATTTGGAGTGACGCCTTCATCACTCATAGAGGACTAACAATTTTAACTAAAACACGCACACAAACCTTCAAAACACGTATTAAAGGTTGTTTTTACACTTTTATCCACGTTGAATAATCTTTTGTCCACCTCCATTATTCAATAGAAGCGTAGTTTTGTGAGACTGAAAAACAAATAACAACCCTAAAAATCTATATTATGAAGGCAAACAAATGGTCATCGCTTCTGATGGCTGCATTTACCGTATTTTGCTTGTGGTCTTGTAAAGACTGGGGACAAATGGATCCACCTGCCGGAAACCAGGTTTACCCGAAACTCGAATTGAAAGGTGATTTTAAGTTCGATGAAGAACTTTCTCCTGAAACTGCACTCTTAGTGGCTTATGAAAATGGCCAGATTCCTAAAGTCGTAACTGACGAGGAAAAAGGCAAAGTCTTACAGCTGAATGGCGGTTATGTCCGCTTTACTAATCCTCTTTATGGTGTGAAAATCCAGACTGGCGCTTCGCTTACTTTCTGGGTGAAAACTTCTGAAAACAATCTTAGTGGCGCAATCTATAGCTTTGCGAACGAAGACAATTCGACTAAGCTGTTTTTTACACCTAACACATGGATGCATTATGACAGTCCTTATACGACTATCGATGTAAACAATCCTTCTACTGTTGTTACCAACGCAATCTCTCCGGATGAATGGCACTATGTAGCTATGATTATCCGCACAGATGGTTATGACATCTATATAGATGGTGAGAAGTGTTTCGATGAGACCATCGAATCTTCTTATGATTACTCTCATCTGGTTAGTTCATTTATCGAAATGCCATACCTTTATTTAGGTTACGGATCGAACGTTGAGCCACAGAAAATGTGGATCGACGATTTAAGTGTATACAGAAACATCATTACTACAAAAGAAATTGCTGTGCCTTCTATCAGTGGTGGCGAAGATTATCGTTTCCCTCCTCGTGGTACAGTGGGTTACTATAAACTTGACGGTACTTTCGAAAATAGCCTTAACCCTGCTCAATCGGGTGAATTAATAACCGTTGAACCTCAAACCACTGTTTCTGATTTCGAAACTAATGCAGATCGTGGTATTGTTTGGAATCAACAGGAAGGCTGGACCGATCATGCTAATGGCTGGGCATATACTCGTTTCACTAATCCTTTAAGAGGGCAGTCTGTAGAAGATGGTATTAGTGTAAGCATGTGGTTAAACCCTCCTTACCTGAACTGGTGGGATCAGATCTTCGTATTGAACGATGGTTCAAATAAATTCTGGTTCAATGCTATCGGTTATCTTGGTTTTAATGGTCCTGCAGGATGGTTTGACTGTCATAACAACAATGCCGATAATGCACTGGAAGTTGGTGCGTGGACATTTGTGACTATCAATATGATGAGTGATGGATTCGAAGTATATTATAATGGTGAACTGAAATTTACCAATGATAATAATGCTGCTTATGGTGGTGATATGACAAACTACGGTATCGTTGTTGATGTATTTACTTCTGCTAACGATTTCTTCCTTGGTAATGAAACATGGTGGAAAGCTGCTCCTTCGCTTGTAGACGATATTTTCCTTGTTACACGTCCGCTTACGGAAAAAGAAGTGAAGAGTCTCTATGCTGATACACAGAAGAGCAACAACGGTATTCCTTCAAATCCATCTTATGCTCCACAATTATTTGGATATTATCCTTTAGATAACTCATTTGAAAATGCAATTAATACGAATCAGAGTGGTGAATTGGTAACAGTTGAAGCACAGGCTACTGCATCTGATTTTGAAGTTGATGCAACCCGTGGTACTGTATGGCATCAGCAGGAAGGCTGGACCGGTCACGCTAATGGCTGGGCATACACACGCTTCGACAATCCGTTAAGAGGTAAAACTCCTGAAGGTGGTGTAAGCGTAAGCTTATGGATTAATCCTCCTTACCTGAACTGGTGGGATCAGATCTTTGTGATGAACGATGGTACAAGCAAACTTTGGTTCAATGCTATAGGCTACCTTGGTTACAATGGTGCAGGTGGTTGGTTCGACTGTCATAACAATAATGCGGATAATGCTCTTCCTGAAAACGAATGGACGTTGGTAACAATCAATATTATTCCTGATGGTTTCGAAGTTTATTATAATGGCGCATTGAAATTTACGAAAGATGACAATGCAGCTTATGGTGGCGAATTGACAGACTTCTCTGTAATCATCGATATGTTTACTACAGCAAACGATTTCTTCCTTGGTTATGAATCATGGTGGAAAGCAGCTCCTGCACTGATAGATGATATTTATATGTGTGCAAGTCCGCTAAGCGAACAGCAAGCTGCTGCAATGTATAATGCGACTAAGAAATAATATCAAATCTAATATTTAAAAAACACTATATGAAAGAAAAGAAAACAAGTAGAGCATGGAGACCAAAAGCTCTCTGTATGCTACTGACACTTAGCTTTCTGTTTATGAGTCAGACTCTTTTCGCTCAGTCAAGAACTGTAAGAGGGGTAGTGAAAGACTCAACAGGCGAGTTTGTTATTGGTGCCAGTGTCCTTGAGAAAGGTACAACAAATGGTACAATTACTGATTTAGACGGAAATTTCTCTATTCAGGTAGAAAGCGATAAAGCTGTATTACAAATAAGTTTTGTGGGATATACCTCACAAGATGTAAATGTAGGCATGAAAGATTTTCTGACAGTAGTATTACAGGATGATACTAAAGTACTGGATGAAGTCGTGGTTGTAGGTTATGGTGCTCAGAAGAAAGAGAGTGTGGTAGGTGCCATCTCTCAGGTTTCTTCTAAAGAACTGCTGAAATCTCCTGCTGCCAATGTATCTCAGGCAATTGCCGGTAAAATTCCTGGTGTAATCACTACACAGACATCGGGTGCTCCGGGTTCTGATGATATGCAGATCTTTATCCGTGGACGTGCTTCGTTCGCAGGAGACAATCAGCCACTTATTCTTGTGGATGGTGTTGAACGTTCATTCTCACAGATTGCTCCGGATGATATCGAAACGATCTCTACACTGAAAGATGCTTCTGCAACTGCTGTATACGGGGTACGTGGTGCAAACGGGGTAATGATTATTACAACAAAACGTGGACGTCAGCAAAAACCTACAGTTAGCTTAACGGCTAACTATCAGATTCAGTCGCCGACACGTAAAGACAGTTATCTGGATTCATACAATTCAGTAATGTTGCTCGAAGAAGCTCTCGCAAATGATGGTTTACCATCTCAATACTCGGCTGCTGATATCGAAATGTACCGCAAATCATCTGCGGGTCAGTTGAGTGGACTTGATGCTTTGCTTTATCCAAATGTAGACTGGTATGATACAGTGCTTCGCAAATCTGCACCTGCACAACGTTATAACATCAATATTCAGGGTGGTACAAAACGTATGAGTTACTTCGTATCGGGTGAGTTCTACGATCAACAAGGTTTGTATCGTGATTTTAGTATGGATGAATATGGCAATAAATCTAACACAGGTTTCCGTCGTTATGCTTTCCGTGCGAATCTTGACTTCCTTCTGACTAAAGATTTAAATATGTCGGTGAACTTCGGTACACGTTTCGAAGAACGCCGCGGACCTAATACAACTGAAAGATCAGATTATAGTGAAGTGTTTTATGAATTGAACTCTACTCCGGGATGGATTTTCCCTGTTAGCTATACCGTTGGTGAAGGCGAAGATCAGCAGACTTTATTCGGTGGTAGCTCGCAATACCAGAATAACATTGTAGGCCGTTTGTCGAAAGCCGGTTTTTATCGTGCAACAAATACAATCAACGAAACAAACTTTGTGCTTGATTATAAAATGGACTGGTTAACTCCTGGTTTGAAGGCAAGAGGTATGGTATCATTTGACTATGATGCATATTATAACCGTAAGTTCTCTTCTTCATTCGCTACTTATGAACTGAACGACCGCGGAAACTTCCAGTCATTCGATGCATACAACCAGTTCAATAGTGATACAGAACTTGCTTATGCCGGCAATAATCAGACTACCATCTATAAACTATATATGGAAGCACAGTTAAGCTATGCCCGCACATTTGGCAAGAATGATCTTACTGCAATGGTACTTTACAATCAGAACGACTACCGTTATCAGGCAGATTTAGCTGAACGTTATCAGGGTTTGGTAGGTCGTGCTACATACGCTTACGATAACCGCTATCTGGCTGAAGTTAACTTCGGTTACAATGGTTCTGAAAACTTTATCAGTGGCAAACGCTTCGGTTTCTTCCCATCTTTCTCTTTAGGATGGAGAATTAACAACGAAGAGTTTATGAAAGGTACTGAAGACTGGTTGAGCACACTGAAAATCCGTGCTTCTTATGGTCAGGTAGGTAATGACGTATATAAAGTAAACGGTGTAAAACAACGTTTCCTTTATCAGGCTATCTGGAGTCAGATTAACAATGACTATTACTTCGGTACTACAGGTCAGACTGGTATCTTCGAAAGCCAGTATCCTAATTATGGCGTAACCTGGGAACGTGCTCATAAATATAACTTCGGTATCGAAGGTGGTTTGTGGAACAACAAGTTGACTGCTAACGTAGACTTCTTCTACGAAAAGCGCAAAAACATTCTTACTCCTTATGCAACTCGTCCTGAGTGGGTAGGTGTAAACATGGCAGCAGGTAATCTTGGTTCTACTAAAAACAAAGGTTATGAAATCGAAATGAGATACAACGATCAGATTGGCCGTGATTTCAACTACTCTTTAGGTTTTACTTTCTCTCATGCTAAGAATGAAATCGTAGGCATGGATGAGCCAGATGGTAAAACAGGCTACCGTAAACGTGAAGGACATCCGATTAATCAATACTTTGGTTTGGTTTGCGATGGCTTTGTAACTGCAGCCGATCTTGCCGATACTAACTTCCCGGTATCTACTTATGGCAATGTACAGGTAGGTGATTTGAAATACCGTGATATGAATGGTGACGGATTTATCGATGACCGTGATGAAACATTTATCGGTTTCAGTGATATTCCGGAAAATACATATGCATTGACATTAAATATGAACTATAAAGGCTGGGGATTTAACATCATGTTCCAGGGAGTAAGCAATGTGAGCCGCTTCTACGATGCTGAGGCTATGTTTGCCTTTGTAAACGGTGGTAAAGTTCGCGATTTGCATCAACAGCGTTGGGATCCTTCGAAGACAGAAGCCGAAAATCTTGCGACAGCTAAATATCCATTATTACATTATGATGGAAATGGTGATCACAATCAGCGTGCCAATTCATTCTTCCTTAAAAACGGTAACTTCTTCCGTTTGAAGAACATCGAACTTAGCTACTCTTTCCCTCAGAACTGGATTTCAAAACTGGCAATGAATGAATTAAGATTCTATGTAAATGCTAACAATCTGGTTACATGGGATAAGTTAGATGGTTTATGTGATCCGGAAAGTAATGGTTCTAACCGCTATCCGATCATGAGAACTGTAAACTTTGGTGTAAATATTAAATTTTAAGAGAACATGAAGAAACAATTATTATATATTGCTTTTGTACTGGGAATGACAACCACACTGACTTCTTGTGAAGATGTCTTTGGAGGATTCCTTGATAAACAACCCAGTAATGAGCTGACCGAAGAGCAGGTATTCAGTGATTGGACTACGATGAAACAGTTCCATACAGATACGTATAACTTCCTGCTTAATGGTGCTTGTCGCATCAACAACTCATGGCTTGATGCAGCTACGGATCTTGCTCACACCAGTTATGCAAATGGCGGAGTACGTACAAGTTTCAATATTGGTAACTACTATGCCGGAGGAGCAAGTGCAGAATTAAGAGGTATCTGGGAAAGCCGCTATCGTGGTATCCGTAAATGTAATATGATTCTTGAAAGAATTGATGATGTACCTCAGGCTGCAGATGATTCAGATGAAAAATATGAAAAGGAAAAGAGAAATTATAAGGCTGAAGCTCGTTTCTTCCGCGCTTATTTCTATTGGGAAATGTTCCTTCGCTATGGTCCTGTACCGTTGGTGACTACAGTTCTTGACCCTGACGGAGATCTACTGTCTGATTATACAAACCGTCCAACCATAAAGGAATATGTCGTTGATTTCATTTTGACTGAACTTACAGAATGTGAATCAGATATGATTGATTACGAAGAAGGTTCGAGTTCAGCAAATGCAGGTAGAGTAACCCAAGCGGTTGCAAGTGCACTACGTTCAAGAATCATGCTTTATATGGCAAGCGACCGATTCAGCAGTGAATCAGGAATTACCTGGGCTCAGGCAGCAGATGCATCGAAATCTTTCATTGAAAACTATGGTAGTCTCTATAGCTTGTTTACTGATAATAATCCGGTTGATGCATATACAAATGCAATCCTTAGAACGACTTATGAAGGAAATAATAAAGAAGTTATCTTCTTCCGCAATGGTGTAAGAGTGGGTTGGGGTGCTATTGTAGCCGATACTCCAGTAGGTGAAGGTGGTAATGGTGGTATGTGTCCATCACAGAATCTCGTGGATATGTACGATATGGCCGATGGTTCTTCTCCATTTGCGCAGTATGATGAAACGGGTGCTCCGGTTTACAATTCAGCAAACATTCCTTCGGTTAATGCATCAAGCAATTATGATGATGCTAATCCTTGTTCAAACCGCGATCCTCGCTTAGCTGCAAGTGTACTTTATAATGGTGTTAGCTGGGGCAATGGTACTATCAATGTAGTATTAGGTCAGCGCGATAATCCTATCGGTAATGCGAATGCTACACCTACAGGTTACTATACACGTAAATATATGCCCGAATCAATTTTGAGTGCAGTACATACAGGTACAGGTTATCGTAACTGGATTCTTCTCCGTTATGCAGAAATTCTGTTGAACTATGCTGAGGCGCTGAATGAAGCTGATGCATCAGGCGCAGAAGTATTGAGTTACTTACAACCACTCCGTGATCGTGCCGGCATGACTGCTTCTTTAACAGATCGTCCTGATCTTCAGACTAAAGAGCAACGCCGTAACTTTATCCGCAAGGAGCGTACGGTAGAATTGGCGTTCGAAGAACACCGCGCATGGGATGTTAGACGTTGGAATGTGGCTGAGAAAGCGTTGGCCAGACCAATCTATGGTATGGAAGTAACTGAATCTAATGGTGCTGTCCGCTATGAACGTAAGGTTGTGCAACAACGTGTCTTCTCTGAGAAAATGTATTTATATCCTATTCCGGAAACAGAAGTATGGAAAACAAACATCGTAAATAATCCGGGTTGGTAATCTTAATTATAGTCTACTATGTATACAAATAACATAATAAAAAAGATGAGCGGAGTTAAACGTGCCTTACTCCTGTCTTTTATCATACTACTAAGCTGTGTTGCCAACGCACAGGACGGGCGAGTTCTGAAAGGTCGTATTGTGGATCTTGATGGTAATCCCATCCCGGGTGCTGTGGTTAATGTTTCGGAAGCCAGCCGTATTGCGCTTTCTGACAAGGAGGGTTATTTTAACCTGAAAAATGTAAAACTGGCAGATGAAATCTGTGTTAGTAGTATAGGCTACTTGCCAACAACTGCTATTGCAGATGATTTTGAAGGTGGCTTTAAAATCTTTATGGAACCTGATAAAGATTTGTATATGCATACAGCACCAGTTCCTTTTGGCCGCAAAACAAAAAAACTGATGACTGAATCAACTTCTGTTGTGACAGGTGAAGAACTTCAGAAACACCCGATCACAGTTTTGCAGAATGCATTCACATCAACCGTAACCGGTATGCAGACTTACGAATGGTCAAGTGAACCAGGATGGACTGAAACAACCATGTACATCCGTGGTCTCCGTACCATGAATGCCAATGCACGTAGTCCACTTGTAATTGTGGATAATGTAGAACGTGATTTGTCTTTCCTTGATGCTTATCCTATCGAGAATATCACAATTCTTAAAGATGCGGCTGCCTGTGCAATCTATGGTATGCGTGGTGCGAATGGTGCCATCCTTGTTACTACTAAACGTGGTATTGCAGGTAGAACCAACATCAACCTGACTCAGGAAATCGGTTTCCAGACACTTACTGGTAAGATGGAAACACAGAATTCATACAATATGGCTCTTACACGTAATCAGGTTAGATATCTGAGTGGTCAGGACCCTATGTATAACGATCATGATATCGAAATGTATCGTCGTGTGAGCAATGGTGAACAGTTGACTGGTATGGATCAATACAGATATTATGATACAAACTGGTATGATGAGTTGTATCGTGACAAAGCTCCGATGTATAAAACAAATCTGACAGTGAGTGGTGGTAATAATCGTGCACGCTACTTTGTTTCTTTCTCTTATCTTCGTCAGGAAGGTATGTGGAATGACAAATGGACAGAATATAATGATGGTTTCAGCACGCAGCATACTTTAAACCGTTATAATCTGCGTTCGAATCTGGATATCGATATCAATAAATTCCTGAATGTATCTATCGATTTGGGTGGTCGTATTGATAATATTTCTCAGCCATTGACAGGTGTATTTGATCTTGTGACTTTTGGTGCGGTCGAAGCTAATCCAATGGAACCTGTATATACACCTAATGGTCAAATCTATGCATCAAGTACAGCAAGTAATGCTGGACGTTTGCTGGCTTCATCAGGTATAAATAAGAATCGTCGACGTAATCTGTATAGTACAGTAAATCTGACAGGTGATTTAGGTAGTTTGGTTCCTGGATTAAAGGTGAAAGGTACTATCAGTTTTGACTCATATGAGACCTTTATGGCGCAGCAGACTAATAATGTAAACTCTTACAATTATAACTATACTGCATCAGTAGGCGATGTTTCAGATTATACTTATACTCGTTTCTCTACTTATTCGGCGTTATCGAATCCAAGTACTACTCCACGTGACTACTACTATAACATCAACTTCAATGCAGGTTTGAATTATGCGAATTCATTTGGCAAGAACACGATCGATGCAACGATGTTCATTCGTACTTATCAGAATGTAACTCATGGTTATGAATCATCTAACCGCTATCTTTCTTATAATGCTACAGCTACTTATGCTTACGATAATAAGTATATCTTGTCGGGTAACATCTCAAGAATGGGTTGCGATAACTTCTCACCAGATGATCGTTGGGGTACATTCCCCGGTGGTTCTATCGGCTGGGTATTGTCTGAAGAGTCGTGGATGAAAAGTAACTTTATCAGCTTATTGAAAGCACGCGCTTCTTATGGTCGTGCCGGACAATCTATTACAGGTGCAGGCCGTTATCCTTATCAGGGTACTTATGCTTCTGGTGGTGGCTACTCTTTTGGTACATCTCAGTCTTACATCAACGGTGTATATGAAAGCAAAGCAGGTAACCTGAACAACAAATGGGAAATCTCAGACATGGTAAACGTAGGTCTTGACTTCGATTTCTTCCAGAACAGACTTTATGGTTCGGTAGATTTATTCAAAGAATGGCGTTCAAATATCCTTGTAACACGTTCAACAGTACCAACAATTCTTGGTGTAAGCGCTCCTCAGGACTCTTACGGTAAAGCTGAGTCAAAAGGTATGGAAATCACTTTAGGTCACCGCAATACTATTGGTAAGTTCAGCTATTCTATCGAAGGTATGCTGACATGGAATACCAATAAGATTACTGAAATGGACGAACTTGAACCAAACGTTGAATGGCAGCGTAAAACAGGTAACCGTATCTTCGACTATACTTCTGTAGCTGCTCTTTACGAAAATGCTTTCAACGGTGGTGTTGGTGGATGGAATATTTATAAATTCGATCAGTGGGCAAGCGATGCGAGTATGGTTGCTACCAGTCATCAGGATGCGATCGATAATCCATGGAAATATCCATATAACTCGGCTTCAAATGGTAATCAGCCGTTGGGTACAGCAGTATTTAAAGATTTGAATGGTGACCGCATCATCGACTCAAATGATATGATGCCTGATGGTTATACAATGATTCCTGAGTTAACTCCTTCATTGAACATCGGTATCTCTTATGCAGGTTTTGATGCCCGCGTGGTATTAACAGCATACTTAAACCGTTCTGTATTCCTTTCTCCTGCTATTAGTTTCTCAGGATGGAGTAACATGGGTACACACGAAGTAACAAAAGCATGGGGTTATTATACTGATGATCCTAACGATCCAAGAAATATTCATGCAACTTATCCGCGCCCTGTATATGGTAGTTTCAATGCTATCGATAGTGATCGTGGTTCGGGTACTTATCACAATGATATCTGGATTAAGAATGGTGACTATCTTTCTCTTCGTAATGTAGAGATCGGTTATTCACTTCCAAAAAGACTTATTGCAAAAGCAGCTATGACTGAATGTCGTTTCTACTTCAGCGGTTATAACTTGTGTAACTGGAGTAATCTTCCAAAAGATACAGACCCTGAAAAACCAATGAGTTACTGCTGGTGGTATCCTAAAACACGCTCATTTACATTTGGTGTTAACATCGGCTTCTAATATTCGAAAAATAAACAATTATGAAAAGAGTAATTAAATATATGGCAACTGCATTGCTGACAGTATCACTGTCGGCATGCAGCGACTTCCTGAACAAGGAATACGATACCTCGATGTCAGAAGATCAGGTATTTAAGAATAAAGATAATACCCGCGGATTCCTGGCTAATATCTATACGAATCTTCCTGATGGTTTCAGTGGATATACCAATGGTCAGTTCCTTGGTGCATCAAGAGATTGTATGACAGACAATGCCATTTCATTCTGGAGTGTACACTACTATCATGGTGTATTGACCGATAGTTATTCGGCTGTTAACCATCCACTGCTAACTCCTTGGAGTGATTCTATGGTTGGTATTCGCAAAGCCAATCAGTTCATGAAAAATGCTCGTCCATCTGTAATCGGTAATACAGAGAAAGATGGTGATGATAACCGTCTTTACGACCGTAACATTGCCGAAGCTCGTTTATTGCGTGCAATCTTCCACATGACAGTAGTCGGCTGGTTTGGCGATGCGCCTATTATCGGCGAAGACGAAAGCGGTGAACCTATTGTGTTCGATTTAAGTAACCCTGGTCAGATGAATATGGAACGTACTCCGGCCCCTGAAGCTTTGAAATGGATTGCCGATCAGTGCGATTTAGTAAAAGCTGACCTTCCTTTCCGTTACAGCAATGAAACAGAAAACTGGGGACGCGTAAACGGTGCTGTGGCTTATGCGCTCAAAGCTCGTGCATTGCTGTACAGAGCTTCTAAACTTCATAATGGTAGCAACAACGCTCAATACTGGAGAGAAGCTGCTGAAGCTGCAAGAGATTTCTTCACAGCAAATAACAGATGCTCTAATCCGTACAGACTTTATGCTACCGGTGATACAAGCAATGACTACTATGAATGTTTTGTGACTAATCCAGTATACAACGATGAATTCATTCTTTGTCGTTCATTATGGTCAACATGGGATATCGATTTATTTCTTGCTCCTTGTGGATTCAGTGGTACAATCAACTCTACAGGTCGTGTAAATCCTACTCAGAACTTAGTAGATTGTTATGAAACCATTAACGGTTTGCCAATTGATAAAGATGCGACTTATGATCCACAGAATCCATACCGTAACCGTGACCCGCGTTTGTCTCAAACCATTCTGCATCATGGTGCTATGTGGGGTGACAGAGATCAGGAAGAATATCGTGCAGTCGATGTATCTTATCCTGATGGAGTCGATTATCAGGAACTTCATGGTGGTACACTTACAGGATATTATACAAAGAAATTCCTGAACAATATATCTTACAAAAATCCAAGTGTTCCAAATCACGCATGGCCTATCTTCCGTTTCGGAGAAGTATTACTGAATGCTGCTGAAGCCATCAATGAAGCCGAAGGTCCTGATGCTGCTTATCAATATATCAATGAACTTCGTGCACGTGCAGGTATGCCAGCTTATAGTGGCATGACTCAGGCTGAACTTCGCGAACGCATCCGCAATGAACGTCGTATCGAACTGTGTTTCGAAGATCACCGCTTCTTCGATGAACGCCGCTGGATGATTTTCGCAGACCAGAACGTAAATAGTGAGAAGAGTCTTCCATTATACCAACAATGCTATAATCTGTATGGTGTAACTGTTACCAATGCCAATAACCCTTCTTATGAATATGGTCCGGCACAGATGCATGCTTCACGTGCTTTCAATGCACCAAAGAACTACTTCTTCCCATTGCCTGATGATGAAGTAAAACGTGCACCAAATCTAAAACAAAATCCGGGATGGGAGCTTACCAATACTTCTGGTTCAGAAGCAGAATAATCTTCCTGTGTCCGTAACAAAATATTTAATTGTTTGAGGATGTTAGTGTTTTATCTCTAAAGAGTGAGAATATTTTCCCGGTAATGCGGGGAAATATTCTTTCCTTTTCAATAATGATCATTAAACTCCGTTATCTGATAGCTATATATAAATAGAACCACAACTTTGCTATACCGGTAAACATTAAACTGAAATATATTTTTTCAAAAACCAAAATACTGATTTATCCTAAAAACTGTGTATTATGAAGAATTTCAAATGGCTTACTATTCTGCTTTGTTCCGTTATCATTGCTTCATGTAGTGATGATAATACAAAAGAAGAAGAAATCATCAATACCGATATTACTATCTCAACACCAGTAGTTTCAGATATAACTTCTGTTTCTGCTTCATTTCAATCTACCATTCAGGGAAATGCTTCTATCCTTAAGAGG
This sequence comes from uncultured Bacteroides sp., assembly GCA_947074195.1. Lineage (GTDB taxonomy): Bacteria > Bacteroidota > Bacteroidia > Bacteroidales > Bacteroidaceae > Bacteroides. Next base: position 9,863 of record CAMTOS010000010.1, on the reverse strand, counting down.
GGGTTTTGTTACAATACATCATCTTCTGTTTCAATAAGCAATACTATACTTGAAATCAATTCAGCCTCAATGACATTGAATGCTTATGCACGCAATCTCAATGCGGCTACTCCATATTATCTGAAAGCATATGTGATGCTTAGCAGTGGTGAAGTTATTTATTCTGCCGAAACCACCTTTACTACTAAAGAAGAAGATGTAGTCGATGAACTGGCTGACTATACTCCTCCGACTTACAGCGATGATTATACTCCGATTGCCGACTGGAGCAAACGTTCACAATGGAATCTGGCCAATGTACATGATCCATCTGTAATGCTCGCAGCCGACGGCTACTATTATATGTATCAGACAGATGCTTCTTATGGTAATGCACATGCAGGTCATGGTCATTTCCATGCACGTCGTTCAAAAGATCTGGTGAACTGGGAATACATGGGTGGAACATTCTCTGTAGAACCAGCATGGATCAAAGAAAAACTGAATGAATACCGTAATGCCTGCGGACTTGCCCCCATCGATAATCCTTCGTATGGTTGCTGGGCGCCTGTGGCTCGCAAAGTTAGTGATACACTTTACCGTATGTATTATTCCGTTGTGGTGACTGATGCAATTGATGGTGCAAACAGCTGGACAGAACGTGCATTCATTGGTCTGGCAGAAACTTCTGATCCTGCTTCGAATCAATGGGAAGATAAAGGTTTTGTGGTATGTTCATCTTCTGATAGAGATCTGAACTGGTTGAACACTGGTTGGGAATCGGCTTATTTCAAATGGAATGCTATCGACCCTACTTATATTATTACCAATGAGCAGGAACACTGGTTGATTTATGGTTCATGGCATAGTGGTATAGTAGCCGTAGAATTAGATGGTACTACCGGAAAGACAAGAGAGGAAATGCCAAATCCATGGGGTAGCATCGAAGATATCAAACCTTATGGTAAACTGATTGCCACACGTTCTATGACCAGTCGCTGGCAAGGTTCAGAAGGTCCGGAAATTGTTTATAATGCCGAAACCGGTTATTATTATTTATTCATGGCTTATGATGGTCTTGATATCCCTTATAACACCCGTGTATGTCGTTCACAAAATATCGAAGGCCCATATCTGGGCATCGATGGTCGCGACATGACAAATACCGGTGGTGAAATGTTTCCTGTAGTTACACATCCATATAAATTTAACAACAGCTATGGTTGGGTCGGAATCGCTCACTGCGCAATATTTGATGATGGAAATGGTAACTGGTATTATGCTTCTCAAGGCCGATTGCCTGCCGATGTTCCCGGAATCAATGTAAGTAATGCGGTAATGATGGGACATGTACGCTCTATTCGCTGGAATGCTGATGGCTGGCCGGTAGTTATGCCCGAAAGATATGGTGCTGTACCTAAAGTGGCTATTACTGAAGATGAGCTAATCGGTAACTGGGAGAATATCGATTTATCATATAGTTATGGAAAGCAGAAAACTTCTGAGACGCTGACTCTTGGCGCTGATAAGAAAGTAACTTCCGGCGTTTGGAATGGCAGTACCTGGTCTTATGATGCACAGAAGCAATCGCTGATGATTAATAATGTGGAACTTTGTCTGCAACGTGAAGTAGACTGGGAAGCAACTCCTCGTACACATACTATTGTGTTTGCCGGATATTCAGGAAAGAAGACTTACTGGGGAAAGAAAAGCAAATAAGAGTGCTAACTCAAGCTGGCAAAAATTTAATCTTACTTTAATATTTTAACTAATATGTTTTGAAACATATTAAAGTGTATTTTATACACTTTGTAAAAGTGTTATTTTTACACCATAAGATTGTTAATGCCTTAATATTCAAAAACCTGATAGCGAAAGAAGGTGATTTATCCTTGCCTGATAAACACCTTCTGTTCAATATCTGTAATCTCACTTTAAATGAAAACACTTCTATCATCCCTGCTTTTTGTTGTTGCCACAGGCACTGTTTCAGCACAGACCCAAGCGAAAGTCGATTACTTTCCGTTACAAAATGTTCGTCTTCTTGATGGACCATTTCTGAATGCACAGGAAGTTGACAAGAATTATATTCTTGCTCTTGATCCCGATCGTTTACTGGCTCCTTATTTGCGTGAAGCCGGACTGACTCCTAAAGCCGAATCATACACCAACTGGGAGAATACCGGTCTCGATGGACATATCGGTGGTCATTACCTTTCAGCTCTGGCCATGATGTATGCTTCAACGGGTGATGCTGAAATGCTGAATCGTCTGAACTATATGATTGACGAATTAGAGAAAGCACAGAATGCCGCAGGTACAGGATTCTTAGGTGGAACACCGGGAAGTCTTGAACTCTGGAAAGAGATAAAAGAGGGGAAGATAGATGCCGGAGGCTTTAGTCTGAATGGCCGCTGGGTTCCTTTATACAATATACATAAAACTTATGCCGGTCTGCGCGATGCTTATCTGTTTGCCGATAATGCAAAAGCACTATCTATGCTGATTAAGCTGACCGACTGGATGATCGATATCACTGCAAACTTGTCTGATGAACAGATACAGGATATGCTTCGTAGCGAACATGGTGGTCTGAACGAGACCTTTGCCGATGTTGCAGAAATTACCGGCGATGATAAATACATCACACTGGCACGCCGTTTCTCTGAAATGGCTATTCTGAATCCGCTGATCGAACAGCAGGATAAGCTGACCGGAATGCATGCAAATACACAAATCCCTAAAATCATCGGATTCAAACGTGTGGCCGATATGACGGGCGATGCTGCCTGGGATCAGGGCAGTCGTTACTTCTGGGATCAGGTTGTGAATCATCGTTCGGTTTGTATTGGTGGAAACAGCGTTCGCGAGCATTTCCATCCTGATACTGACTTTACGCCGATGCTAACCGATATTGAAGGTCCGGAAACCTGCAATACCTATAATATGCTGCGACTAACAAAGCAAATGTTCCAGACATCACCCGATGCAATGTTCAGTGATTACTATGAACGTGCTTTGTATAATCATATTCTGGCTTCACAAGAACCTGAAAAAGGTGGCTTTGTCTACTTTACACCTATGCGCCCCGGACATTATCGTGTTTATTCGCAACCCGAAACATCGATGTGGTGCTGTGTAGGTTCAGGTTTAGAGAATCATGCTAAATATGGTGAGTTTATTTATGCTCATGATAATGATGGTGTTTATGTCAATCTCTTTATTCCTTCAACGCTAAACTGGGAAGAAAAAGGTATTTCACTTAAACAGGAAACAGCTTTCCCTAATGAAGAGGAAGTGAATCTTTTTATAGAGAAAGCGCCAAAGCAATCTTTTAAACTGATGTTGAGAAATCCTTCGTGGGCGAAAGGGGTGCAGGTTATGGTAAACGGTAAGTCGGTTAAGACTGAAAATACCGGAAACGGATATCTGGCTATCAACCGTAAATGGAAGAAAAATGATAAGGTGACGCTGACTTTGCCTATGGAAGTGGCTATGGAACAGATACCTGACAATCAGGAATACTATGCATTCACGTATGGTCCTGTTGTACTGGCTGCCTCTACCGGACAGGATGATCTGAAGGGTCTTTTTGCCGATGATAGCCGTGGCGGACATATTGCACATGGTTGTCAGAAACCTCTGAACGATGTGCCTATGTTGATTGGGACAGCCAATAGTTTGAGTAGCAAACTGAAACGGACTAATCAGAAAGAGTTGGCTTTTAAGTTTGATGGCGATGTTTATCCTGTACAGAATAAGGAGTTGACTTTCATTCCTTTCTATGATTTGCATCAGTCAAGATATACCGTTTATTGCCATGTTATCAATGAAAATGAACTGCAGGCTATTGTGGCCGAAGTGGAAGCGCGTGAAAAGAAAGCCAGCGAACTGGCTCGGCGTACACTCGATTTGATTTATCCGGGCGAACAACAGCCAGAATCGGATCACTATATTCAATTCGAATTTTCTACTACCGGAGTTCATAACAATCGTCATTTCCGCCGCGCTGACGGATGGTTTTCTTATCAGTTGAAATCCGTAAATGATGCACAGCAAATCGCTATTGTGCTTCATCAAAACGATATGTTGCCTTTTGATCTTCATTTGAATGATAGTCTGCTGGCAGCAACACCCGAAATTCTTCCGGCAGATGAGCATGGATTTGTCACCTGCATTTTCCCGATACACGGCGATTATTTGAAAGAACAAAATACATTGCGCATTCAGTCAAACAGCTCTGGTTCTACACCGGCTATTTATGAAGTGCGTATCATGAAATAACGAATAAATAAGAAATTAATAAATTATTAAAACAAAAATCTATTATGAGAGCAAGACTATTTTTAAGTTCGATTTGCCTTTCTGCGGCAGTCTCACTTTCAGCACAAAAGAGTGCGACAATTACACTGCAGCCCGATCAGGCTTCTGAAATAATTCCAAAAGAAATCTACGGACAATTTGCCGAACACCTTGGTACCTGTATTTATGGTGGTCTTTGGGTTGGCGAAAACTCTGAAATTCCAAATATCAATGGTTATCGTACTGATGTGCTCGACGCACTTAAGGATTTGAAAGTACCTGTACTTCGCTGGCCGGGTGGTTGCTTTGCCGATGAGTATCACTGGATGGATGGTATCGGTCCAAAAGCTGATCGTCCTAAAATGGTGAACAATAACTGGGGTGGTACGATCGAGGACAACAGCTTTGGTACACACGAATTCCTTAACCTTTGCGAACTTTTAGAATGTGAACCTTATATCAGCGGTAACGTGGGTAGTGGTACAGTAGAAGAGTTGGCGAAATGGGTGGAATATATGACTTCAGATGGTGACTCTCCGATGGCTAATCTTCGCCGCCAGAATGGTCGCGACAAGGCTTGGGATGTGAAATATCTTGGTGTTGGTAACGAAAGCTGGGGTTGCGGTGGTAGCATGCGCCCTGAATACTATGCTGACCTTTACCGTCGTTATGCCACTTATTGCCGTAACTACGATGGCAATAAACTGTACAAGATTGCCAGTGGTGCCAGCGATTACGATTATAACTGGACTAAAATCCTGATGGAACGTGCTGCAAACCAAATGGACGGTCTATCTCTTCATTATTATACGGTGCCTGGTTGGGTAGGCAGCAAAGGTTCTGCTACTAACTTCGATAACGAAGATTACTACTGGACTATGGGTAAATGTCTTGAAGTAGAAGATGTATTGCAGAAGCACATCGCTATCATGGACGAATATGATAAAAACAAACGTGTAGGCTTATTGCTCGACGAGTGGGGTACATGGTGGGACGAAGAACCGGGAACAATCCCTGGCCACCTTTATCAGCAGAATACACTTCGCGATGCAATGGTAGCTTCTCAGAGTCTTGACGTTTTCCACAAATATACTGACCGTTTGAAGATGGCGAACATCGCACAGATTGCTAACGTACTTCAGTCGATGATCCTGACCGATGGCGATAAAATGGTATTGACTCCTTCTTACTATGTTTTCAAAATGTACAATGTACATCAGGATGCAAAACACTTGCCGCTTCAGTTGACTTGCGACACGATTACTGTACGTGATAACCGTCAGGTGCCATTGATCAGTGCTACTGCTTCTCAGGATGCTAATGGTAAAGTACATATTTCTATGTCGAACATCGACCTGAAAAACAAGCAGACTGTAACAGTAAACCTGGCTGATCTGAAAGTGAAAAAAGCAACAGCCGAAATGCTTACTGCTAAAAACATTACTGACTACAACTCTTTCGAACAGCCAAACAAAGTTGTTCCGGTATCATTCAAAGACATGAAACTGAATAAAGGTGTATTGACAGTTAATGTTCCTGCTCAATCGATCTTAGCTATAGAATTAGAATAATTGTTTATTATCGGATTAGTTTTCAGAAAAACAGGGAATGGCTTTCAATGCTTTTTCCTGTTTTTTATTTCTGCTTATAAACCTATTTGATATTAAGAATAAGTGTCCATGTTACAACTGTTTTATTCTATGTAACATTTCCGATATTTGCAGAAAATATACTCTATTCTTATCCGAAATATATATAGTTTTGTCTATGTAGAATGTTAATCTTAAACACGATTTATATATGAAATTCAGTTCCTTATTATTTGCAGTTCTTACTGCATTCTCCATTCCTGCTGCTGCACAGGTTGTGGTAGTGAATAGTCCCGATTCTTTATTATCCGTTACCATTCAGTGCAATGAAGCAGGCGAGCCTTACTATGTGGCCGACTATAACGGCAAGCGTATGGTCGAGGCTTCTCCATTGGGTTTACGCACCAATAACGGTGATTATTCACAATCTCTGAAACTGACCGGCAATAAGGGTAGTCAGATTAGTAAATCTTATCAGCAAGACCGTATCAAGGCTTCAAATATCAGTTATAATGCCAATGAACAGGTTTGTACCTTTACCAATAATGATGGACTCACGATGGATGTCATCTTTCGGGTAAGCAATAACGATATTGCCTTCTGTTATGCATTGCCACATGAAAATGGTCGTAGCAGTGTCACTGTTTTAGATGAGAAAACAGGCTTTGCATTTCCTCAACAAACTACCACATTTTTAACTCCTCAAAGCGATGCCATGATAGGCTGGAAGCGTACCAAACCAAGTTATGAAGAAGAATATGTTGCAGATGCACCAATGACGGCACCATCTAAATACGGACATGGTTATACTTTCCCGGGCTTGTTCAGAATAGGAGATGATGGCTGGGTGCTGGTAACCGAAACCGGAGTAGATAGCCGTTATTGCGGTTCACGTCTGGGTGAATACGAGAATGGCGTATTTCCGCTGGCCTTCCCAATGGCAGAGGAGAATAATGGAAATGGTTCAGTAGCTCCTGCTTTTGCATTGCCGGGTAAAACACCATGGCGCACACTGACGATTGGTGAAACCTTACAGCCAATTGTTGAAACTACCATTCCATGGGATGTGGTAGAACCGCTTTATACTACCGATAATAACTATCAGATGGGTAAAGGTACCTGGAGCTGGATTCTGTGGCAGGATGATAGCATCAATTACGAAGATCAGGTGAAATATATTGATTTGGCTAAAGCGATGGGCTTTAAATATGTATTGATCGATAACTGGTGGGATGAGAACATTGGCTATGAACGCATGGAACAACTGATTAAATATGCACAAAGCCAGGGGGTGGATGTATTCCTGTGGTATAGCTCAAGTGGCTACTGGAATGATATTGTACAAGGTCCGACCAATAAGATGGACAACTCAATCATCCGTAAACGCGAGATGAAATGGTTGCAAAGCCAGGGAGTGAAAGGTATCAAAGTCGATTTCTTTGGTGGCGATAAACAGGAAACCATGCGTCTGTATGAAGATATTCTGAATGAGGCCAATGATCATGATTTGATGGTAATCTTCCACGGTTGTACTTTGCCAAGAGGATGGGAGCGTATGTATCCTAACTTTGTAGGCAGCGAGGCCGTACTTGCTTCAGAGAATATGATTTTCGATCAGCATCATTGTGATGTTGAGGCTTTCAATGCCACACTTCATCCGTTTATCCGCAATTCAGTGGCTTGTATGGAATATGGCGGTTCGTTTATGAACAAACGTCTGAATCGTGGTAACGATGGTGGCACGCACCGCCGCACTTCTGATATCTTCCAGTTAGCTACAGCTGTACTCTATCAGAACCCGGTACAGAATTTTGCACTGGCGCCCAACAATCTGACCGATACTCCGCAGATTTGCCTCGATTTTCTAAGCGATGTGCCTACCACATGGGACGAGGTGCGTTATATTGATGGTTATCCGGGTAAATATGCCGTCATTGCTCGTCGTTCGGGCAATGAATGGTATGTGGCCGGAATCAATGCAACCGATAAAGAAGTGAAGCTGAAACTCGATTTGCCGATGTTTGCTGGTAGCGAAGTGAAATGTTACAGCGATGATAAAGCAATGCAACCTCAGTTGAAGCAACTAAAGATAAAAGCCAATGGCAAGACCGATATGGTATTGAAACCCGAAGGCGGAATGGTTTTAGTATCATCTAAATAAAAACAGTAATGGCTGACAAAACTCAATTTGTCAGCCATTACTGTTTTTATATCTTTTTTCCCATTTATAGTGTAAAAGTTAGTTTCACGTTATAAGTACTTCTGTAATCATAACCCACATACCATCCGGTATAATTCACACCCACCGCAAACCAGTCGGTCAGCAAATAATCATAACCTAATGAGGCAGATACTCCGAAACGGCTAATTCTTTCGAAATGGGTTTTTACATAATCCATTGATTCGTTACCAGCAGCAGCTGAGTGAATGCCATCTTTATCTTGTCTGTAAATACCTAGACCGGCAGTTCCCTGAAGATAGATGCGATGCTTGTTGATTTGAAGTAAATCAGCACCAACTCCCAAACCAACCATATAATCTCTTGCCTTATTTTTAAGCACGAAATCATAATCATTTTTTCCGTTGGTGTATTTAGCCCTCTTGCTACCATCATTTAATCCGGCATGGAAGTTGGCCACTAAATAGAAGCGGTCCAGAAAATAGGATTTATACTCTGCACCAACATTAAAACCTTTGTTGTCGTGAAGTTCCACAAAGCCTTCATAACCTCCGAAGATAGCAATCTGACTTTTTCCTTTCTGAGCGAATGTGTTTAAAGATATGAGTGTAATCCCAATGATTAAGAATAGTTTTTTCATAAGTCGTTTTGTTGTTATTTTTTATGGTTGCAAAAGTAATCAGAATAATCGAATAATGTTTCGGATGTTTAGGCTAATGTTGTAGTAGCTAATAAGAAAACTATAAATACCGGGCAGAATACCTTTTTAACAATCGGTGCATAGGGCTATGCACTAAAATGCATAAAGCTCTGCAGTATAGTGCACAGCCTTATGCACTAAACTGCCAAGCCTTTTGCAGTAAATAGCAAAAGGCTTGACAAGAAATGAGTGAATCGGTTTAGGTTATATAAGAAACTATATTATATATTACTCAGGTATATAGATCACTTCTCCATTCTCCATCTCATAGGCCACACCTACACGGCGACCCTTGTTTTGAGAACTACTTTGAGTCTCATCGGATGGCGTATATTTATTGATTTGCTGACCTTCTTTGGTAATGATTTCCATATTCTCTTTCCCGGGATTCTTTACGATGGTAAAATCCTCTTGTGAAAAGATCTCTGTCATATTCATATTGATCACCATCGCTACCATCAGTGCCACGGCAAACACCATACCGACATCAAACAGATTGGCAACAACACTTAGCGGATCGCCATCTTCCTGTCCCTTAAATGGATTTCTGCGCTGCTTTCTCATGATGCCTTGCGGGTTTGTTCGGGTTGAATAATCATTGCCTGATGCTGCATGCGCAATATGCCTGAGATATAATCCAGATTATGCACATCCTTGCCATACCAGCGTTGTTTAAATTGTTGCGTAATTAGTCCGGCTGCACTTACTACCAGACCAATAACTGTAGTAGCAAATACCACCTGCATATTGTAAGCCATTCCCGAAATATCACCGGTAGACAAACCAACAAGGGCAGGGCTCATGGCAATCAGTGTACCGATCAACCCCAGGATAGGGCCAATCTTTGCCAGCAGACGTGAAGTTGAAAGGTCTTTCTCCGCTTCGTTTTCGAACATAGAAATCTGATAGTTGGCATAATCTTCTGTGTAGGGGGAATCCAGCAAATCACGAAGATATTTGATGAAAAGAGAGTTATCTGATGCCGGAAGCAGTTCGCGCAAAGCGGTAATATTACCCACATTCAGGGATTTAATGGCATTGTCCAGACGTTTGTCATTGCGACGTTTAATCATGTACTGATTGTAGAAGCTTCCGCACAACATCAGCGAGCGGG
>CAMTOS010000009.1 GCA_947074195.1 uncultured Bacteroides sp. | reverse complement strand
TTCAGGCAAAGATAAATAAACTATATTATTTCCCCTCAGGATTTCAGTATGATCCACTATGTGTAGTGTAAATAATAAAAAGCGGTGAAGTTTATGCCAATAAAAAAGGCTCTGACAATCATCGATTATCAGAGCCTTTTCTTAAGTGATCCGCCTGGAATATGAACCGTATGTGTAATCGGCTTATTCTTAGCGTTTTACAAGGTTATATCAAGCTGTGGACATCAAATGGACATAAATTCCATTTTTTTAGCGATGTTTTAAGTGATCCAGCTGGAATATGAACCATGCGTATAATCGGCTTATTTCTAATGCATTACAAATTGTCAATAAACTTTGGACACCAAATGGCTATAAAGCTCACTTTTGTTATAGATGTCTCTCAGAATGGAGAATATTACTTCTCATCTTTTCTTTTCAGGTTCGAAAATACATTTTTTTGGTCTAATAACCAAATGTTCTGTAAATTAATGATTTATCTTTTTTCTGTAGTCCAAGCCCAGTGCAGAGTGCGAGCCCTTTATATATAAAGGCTTGCACTCTGCACTAGTGATCCATTAAATTGTTTTGAGAGAGTTCGTTTGTCTAGCTTTCTTTAGTAGATAAGATATACGAAGAGGCACTTAGTTCCCCAAGAAAATACTGTTAATGCTTCATTTTATCCGACATTTTAGTAATCGGATAAATGAGGTTTGTTGGATTGGAATTTCCAGAATTTCGGGACGGAATTTCGGCATTATTGGCAATTTGTATTCACTCTCTGATTTTGAAACATACTGGTTTACAGCAGTATATTAAAAGTGAGACATGTGTCCTACAAAACGTTTCTAGGCAACACGAAAATCAGATGCATTGGAATTCAATAAATTGGAAGGTCAAAAATCTTGGGTAATGGATTAAAATTCACGAAAGATAGTTTTGAGGGTTAAGTTGCGCTAAGATATTTCTGACTTTAGGCTGTTATCCGTATTTTACTTTGGAAAAAACCAATATTTGAAAATTTATTTCTTTGGATATTTCTTGTTTCGGATGATTTATTTCTTTGGATATTATTTTTTTTATCTAACTTTGCTCCTATAATCAAAACAAATTAGGATGTATTACGAAAGAATTATAGATAACTATTTGTCCGAGTGGGCATCACGCGATATTCGCAAACCCGTATTGTTGCGTGGCGCACGCCAGGTAGGAAAGTCAACGGCAGTACGCCATCTTAGCAAACAGTTTGAAAGTTATGTGGAAATAAACTTTGAGAAGCAGCCAGAGTATAAGGTTCTGTTCCAAGGGAATCTTGACGTTACTCAAATAATTCCCCAAATAGCTGCTATGTGTGGTAAGTTCATTAAAGTAGGTAAAACATTGTTATTTCTCGATGAGATACAGGCATGCCCTGAAGCTATTATGTCGCTTCGTTTCTTTAAGGAAGATATGCCCGGTCTTCACGTTATTGCAGCAGGTTCACTCTTAGAGTTTGCGTTAGAGGAATTACCGACTTTCGGTGTAGGGCGTATTCATTCCATGTTTATGTCTCCTATGACATTTGATGAATTTCTCAAGGCTAATGGTGAGCATCTGCTTATAGAAGTCCGTAATCAAGCTTCGCCTGTTAATCCAATATCCGAACCCCTCCACGATAAACTGGTTAAGTTGCTGCGTGCCTATATGCTCGTTGGGGGCATGCCCGAAGTTGTAAGTAAATGGGTTGATACGCATGACTTCCTACAGTGCCAGGAAGTACAAGATGATATTATTATAGGCTATGAAGATGATTTTCCTAAATATAGAAAGAAAGTCGATCCTATGCTTCTTCGTTTCACAATGCGCAGTGCTGCAGTTCAGGTTACACAAAAATACGTTTATTCTCAAGTTGGTGGAGGTTACAAGACCGACGAAATAAAGAAAGCTCTTGAAATGTTGATACTTGCAGGTATTCTCATACCTGTAACGCGCACCGATGCAAATGGGCTACCACTGGGTAGTGAAGCTGATAATTCTTACCGAAAGATGTTGCTCATTGATACAGGTTTGATGCTTCGTTTGCTTAATATGACGATTGGTGATACCACACAAATTACAACGCATATTCTCACAAGCAGTGCGACAGATTTAATAAACAAAGGTCCAATGGCCGAATTAATAGCCGGTCTCGAAATGTTACGCTATCAGAGTCCGAATATTCGTCACGATTTGTTTTATTGGTTACGACAAGCCAAGAATTCACAGGCGGAAATAGACTATCTTACAAACCATATACAAACTGTATTACCAATAGAAGTAAAGGCGGGAATACAAGGTGGAATGAAAAGCTTGTGGTTGTTTATGCGCGAAAAGGAACTCACGAAAGCTGTCCGGTGCTCATTAGAGAACTTTGGTGCTTTTGATTATATTGATAATGAAGCCAATGGTGCTATTCGCCATATTTGTATCTGTCCGCTGTATGCTGTTTCGATGATGCATTCAATCATATGAACGTAAAAACAAGGTAGAAATATGAAAAAATGGCTTTTCTAATTCTTCTTTATATCAAGAGGCAGTTTGAAAAGATCTTGTAATTGTTTCGTTTTCAGTAAAGAATGTAATTGTTACGTCTTAAAATAAAAATTGTGTGATAGCTAATGTTAACTTTATCAGCATGTTAATATAACCTCAAAAATATAAGATACAAAATATGATGGAAATTGACGATTTTATTTTGAATTTCATTATTTCATATATAGCTGGCAGTGTGCCAGAGCTTCTAAAGGAGGAAAAAAGATCAAAAACATATGGATGACAGCTATCAGCGTGCACTCGAAAAATGGTGTCAAAATGATGGCGTTCGTAGAAGTTTGTCTTCACGCCGGTTCGCCTACTTAGGTGAATTGTGCAAATACTTTAAAAAAACAGACGCTATTAAAAGTAATGAATTATTAAAATTATGGGCAGATGAACTGCGAACAGATACTGTATGTTATAACTTAATTCTTGAAATGAAGATGGATTCTGTAGTTGATGCTGTTAACTCATGTAACTCTATATTGCTGAACATTGAAAAGAAGCAAGATCTTATCATAAATGCAGTAACCAACAATAACTCTACGTCTTTAAGAGGTCTGAAAACCCACAAATCTGTAGTTGGATATATCAGGGGAAGAAAGGATGGTAAATTTCACCATTAATAAAGACATGCTTTTGTTTTACGATGACATCAATAAAACATGAATAGCACAGAATCCGGAAAGTTCAAAGCTATGATTGGATCGTCAAGTACAGATATTCGTGGAACAGTAGATCTCATTTTCAATTAAACTCTAATGCAACATCAGATACCTTAATCAAACACATAACAGGCTTTTATACCTCGCAAATAATAATCTCGCTCAAAAAAATATCTGTATCTTAGCATATTATAATTTCAAATCAAATGATTTATGATGAAGCTATACTTCAATTTATTATTCGCCTTCCATTTTATCCTCTTTCTGCCCATGCAAGTCTATGGACAGACCTCATATTCTTTTCATCATTTAAAAACCGATGATGGTCTTTCAAACAGTAATGTAAAAGCTGTACTGAAAGATAGTTATGGCTTTTTATGGGTAGGAACGCAAGCCGGATTAAACCGTTACGATGGTTATGGATTTAAGACATACAACGTTCGACCTGAACAATCCAAATCATTTTGGAGTCAAGATATCTGGGGTATATGCGAAGATGGTTTGGGAAACATTTGGATAAATAGTAGTTATAACTATTTTGTATACAACCGCGAAAAGGACAATTTTATTTATGATATACCCGATTTTTTGAGTAATCTTGACATTCAGTTGGATAACCAGTATTATAAAATATACATTGATAAAAAGCGAAATATATGGATATTGAACAGCAAAACTATTCAACTCTATGATACCCGGTTAAAGAAACTAAATTCATTCAATATTAATATAGTTCTTGAAGATGAAAAAGATATTGAATTAACCGATGATGGAGAGGATTTATATCTTGTTCAGAGATCGGCCGATATTTGGCAATTCAATAAAAATACCGGAAAATTTGTTCCCATAGAACTCCCCGAAAACATCCAACATGAAATATCTGGAAGCAAAAATAGAATTTATGTAGACTATAGGAAAGGATTATGGCTTTTCTCAGAGAAATCAGAGATCCTCTATCACCGGAGTGATCTGGAACACAATTGGGAGAAACTATTTTTAAATTCTGCCGTTGATACACATGGTACTCTTATTCGTGCTATACTTGATGATAAAAATGGGCATGTATGGATCGGTACAGATCATAAAGGAGTATTTGTTTACGATACTGCAAAGAAGAATCTGACTAACTGTATAAACGACCCATGGCTAAAGAACTCCATAGCTTCAAATAATGTAGAGCATATATATTGCGATGATAATGGAATAATTTGGCTCGGTCATAATAAACAAGGGCTTTCATATTATCATGAAAATTTCCATAAATTTACTAATGTTCAATATCAGGATTGCCAGGACATCAGTGCTATTTTGGAAGACAAGCATGGCAATATTTGGTTAGGAACAGATGGAAACGGTTTATTTATAAAAGAAAATAATACAGAGAAAGTCCGTAAGCTTCCTATTCCTAACAATCCTATTGTATCCCTTATTGAAGATCTAAAAGGACGGATATGGATTGGAACTTATCAGAATGGACTTTTTTGTTATGACAATGGGAAAATACGTCAGTTTACCCTATTAAATAGTGCATTGGGGGGACATAGCGCATGGAATCTTAGCGAAGACCGTTTTGGCAATATGTGGATAGGATCCTCAATGGAAACTTTGCAATGTTTTAATCCAAACAATGAAACCTTCGTGTCAGTACAGACACCCAATGGCAGCAACATATACCCAATGATTATACATTATGACAAAGGTGATAAATTGTACGTAGGTACATCTAATGGGCTTTACGTGATAGACATTATTACAAGTAAGCAAAAACATTGTTTGGGGAATAACAAAGGCACCCAGTCCTTTGAACAAGTATTTATCTCTGCCATTTATAAGGATAAAAAAGATATATTATGGCTTGCACATTCGCAGGGGCTTACAGCCTGGGACTTAAAAACTGATTCTCTTTATTATATGGACAAGGATAGCGGTTTGTGTGATAATATTGTACAGGCAATTATAGAAGACAGTCACCAGAATATATATGTAACTACCAGTTATGGTCTCTCTATCATATCAGTTGAACGAATGTCAGAAGGAGAACTATCTTTTTCTATTCGAAATTTTTCGGTCAATGATGGCCTAAAAAATAACTATTTCAATAAATACGCAATATGTAAGCTTCATAATGGTAACATTCTGCTTGGTAGTACGGATTGCTACACGTTAGTAAATCCAAATAAAATGTTAGAAAAAAACCAACCTCTGGCTAAAGTAACTTTCACCGGTTTAACTGTAGGAAATCACCCCATACAAGTAAATCAACCCTTTGATGGGCGTAAGTTATTGGATCATCCAATGGAACAAACAAGCACTCTGAAATTTGAGTATAGCGATAAATTAATTAGTATAGAATTTACTACCGGCGATTTATTGAATGCCAACAAGGTTAAATATGCTTACTTGTTGGAAGGATTAAACAGCCAATGGTATTATACCTCGGAAAATAAGGTGGTTTTTACTACGTTGCACCCAGGTAGTTACCGTTTGCTTGTTAAAGCATGCAATAGCGATGGGGTTTGGAATGATGAAGTAACCGAACTGGATATATTAGTTACCCCACCCTTCTATTTATCCAAACTGGCATTTTTACTCTATGCGCTGCTTATCATTTTTCTGCTTGTTTTTGCAATTTATCGTACCCACAAACATAATCACAAAAAAATACAACAACAACTTATACAATTGGAACATGAGCAAAAGATACGTTTGAATGAAATGAAACTTAAATTCTTTACCAACATCAGCCATGATCTTCGCACTCCACTTACTTTGATTATTACCCCATTGCAAATCATGATTAACGAATTTGCTAATGGTAATTTACACAAAAGGCTGCAAACAATGTATAAGAATGCTCAACAATTAATGGAATTAATCGACACATTGCTTGATTTTCGTAAACTGGATGTAGGAGCAGAAACTTTACGTTGCAAAACCGGAGATATTGTTCGTTATATAAAAGAAGTGTGTGATTCCTTTCAGGATTATGCCATTGACCGCTATATAGATATATCTTTCAGTAGTGAAATAGAGAGCGTTTCAATGCCATTTGATCCTGATAAAATCCGGAAGATTATAAACAATTTACTTTCTAATGCCTTCAAATACACTCCCGGCAAAGGGGCAATTAAAATTCATGTCTATAAACAGGAAGATAAGTTGAACATAAGCATATCCGATACAGGTAAAGGAATCGATAATACAGAAAAAGAAGCCATTTTTGAACGTTTTTACCAAACACCCCACCAGCAAGAAAAGACCGGAAGTGGCATTGGTTTACATATTGTAAATGAGTATGTGCATTTGCATGGCGGTGAAGTTTTTGTTAGTGACAATATACCACAAGGCTCAGTTTTTACATTTACACTTCCTATAATTGAATTGGGAGAATCAACTGAATTTATATACGAAGATGAACCATCTGAGGCTTGTATTGACGGGTTAAACGAATGTAAACCTGCTGCTTCTCCGGTATTATTACTTGTTGATGATAATAGAGATTTTTGTGAATTTATGGCGGACTCCCTTTCGGACGATTACATTGTTTTGACAGCAGAGAATGGACAAGAAGCATTAGAAGTACTGAAAAATACAGATATAAACATTGTAGTGAGCGATGTGATGATGCCTGTTATGGATGGCACTGAACTGTGCAGGCAAATGAAAACAAATATTCATTGGTCGCATATTCCAATCATTCTGCTGACAGCCCGTACTGCCGAAGAATCCAGAATAGAAAGTTTGGAGTCAGGAGCCGATGATTATATTACCAAACCTTTTAATTTCAACGTACTAAAATTGCGCATTAATAAATTCATTGAATGGACAGAGAAATGCCACCATGATTTCAGCCAAAAAGTAGATATCTCTCCCAGTGAAATAACAATAACCTCATTAGATGAGCAATTGATACAAAAAGCCATTCAAGTAGTCGAGGAGCACCTCACTGATACCAATTTTTCCGTCGAAATACTCAGTGAAACACTGGGACTCAGCCGCAGCCATCTCTATAAGAAATTAATGTGCATCACAGGCAAAGGCCCCGCCGAATTTATCCGGATTGTCCGCCTCAAACGAGGGCGGCAACTTCTGGATAAAAGCCAGATGCAAATTGCAGAAATAGCTTATGCGGTAGGTTTTAATTCACCTAAAAGATTCACTCAAAATTTTCGGAATGAATTTGGAATTTCTCCTTCAGATTACCTCCGAAGCCTAAAATAATATACGAAGAAACATCAAGGGGCATTATCCAACACATAACGGCCTTTGCTTCTGTAGCCGAAACAATACCTTTGCCTCGATCCTTATGATCGAGTTTTTAACAATTAATCTTAATTTAAAGTATTATGAAGCAACAGAAAAACACAGGCAAAAAGTGGTGGTATGGGGAGAGTCGTTTATTACTCGCCATTTTAATGCACATCCTTTTGCTGGCTCCTGTTTATGGACAAAACAGACCGGTATCGGGAATGGTGAAGTCCGAAACAAATGGGGAAGAACTTATTGGTGTTAGTGTCAAAGTGAAGGAAACATCCAAAGGTACCATTACCGATGTCGATGGAAATTTTTCTTTTGAAGTTCAAAATGGACAAACACTTGTGTTTTCGTATATCGGATACAAAACACAGGAAATTAAAGTGAGTACTCAGAAAGTAATTGAAGTCTTCTTAAAAGAAGACGTTGAACTTTTGGACGAAGTAGTAGTGGTAGGATACGGAACCATGAAACGTAGTGACCTAACAGGCTCGGTTGTCTCAGTTTCTGCGGCTGATATGAAAAAGTCTATTTCTACCTCTTTAGACCAGGCGCTACAAGGTCGTGCCGCCGGTGTACAGGTAACTCAGAATTCCGGCGCACCGGGCGGAGGTATTTCAGTGAGCATCCGCGGAACAAATTCACTAAATGGCAATGAACCTCTTTATGTGGTTGATGGTGTACCCATTTCCGGGCAGGCAAATGACAATTCCAATGCACTTTCATCCATCAATCCTTCCGATATTGTTTCGATGGAAATTCTTAAAGACGCATCTGCTACCGCTATTTACGGTTCACGCGCCAGCAATGGTGTCGTTTTAATTACCACAAAACGTGGAGAAGCCGGTAAAACCAAACTGACATACGAAGGATTTTATGCCCTTCAAAGCATCCCAAAAAGATTAGATGTGATGAACCTTCGCGAATTTGCCATCTATAGGAACAAACGTGCCGAAGCGATGGGATTTGGCAAAACAGTAGAATTTGGCGATCCATCTATTCTGGGCGAAGGAACCAATTGGCAAGATGAGATATTTCGTACAGCAGCTATGCATAGCCATCAAATAGGTGTCTCCGGTGGAAACGACAATGGCAAGTACGCTGTTAGTTTAGGCTATCTGGATCAGGATGGTATTGCAATCGGTTCCGGGTTTGAGCGATTGTCCGGACGTGCAAATATAGATACGAAAATAACCAAATGGCTTGATGTAGGTGTGAATGCTTCTTTAAGCAGAACCAAACAAATCAACACAATAGACAATGGAAATATTATATTTACCTCTATAGATCAACATCCCAGTGTACCCGTTCGCAATCCGGATGGTACGTATGGGTATCAAACAGAAGATAATAATTTTGGAACCTTTTATCCCAATCCGGTAGCCGACGCATTACTTCGCGAGAATTATAACAAAGGAACCAATTTTTTCGGGAATCTTTACGCTGAATTCAAACTACTTGAAGGACTAAAATTACGTGCCGAATATGGTGGCGGATTCAATTATCACAATCACTACTATTATCGTCCAACTTACGATTTTGGTTTCTTCATTCAAGATTCAGAGAGCTCAAGAAGTGCGAATAATGGGAAAAATTACTTTTTCAAGACCTTCATGAATTACGATAAATCGTATAAAAAGCATTATATCAATGCAATGATCGGACATGAGGCTACTGAAAACGAATGGGAATCTCTATCGGGTAGCCGGAAGGATTATTTCTTGAATTCTGTTCATGAACTGGTAGCCGGAAACTCCTTGACTGCTAAAAACAACAGTTCAAAAGGATCAAGTTCAATGGAATCCTATTTTGGTCGCTTAAATTACAATTATGGCGACCGATACCTGCTTACTTTTACGCTTCGGGCTGATGGCTCCTCCAACTTTGGCCCAGCCAATCGCTGGGGATGGTTTCCCTCCACTGCATTTGCCTGGCGTATAAATAAAGAAAAGTTTATGCAAAAGCTAACCGCTATTAACAACCTCAAACTGCGGTTAGGGTGGGGAGTTGTTGGTAACCAAAATGCGGGTGCTTATGCTTATGGAACATCCATGAACTCAAGCTCAACCATTTGGGGAGCGGGATTTTATGCAGGAAACTACGCCAACGAGAATTTGAAATGGGAAGAAACTGTTTCGCTTAACATAGGTTTAGACCTGACAATGTTCAACAATCGTTTAGAGTTGATTGTCGACCTGTATCACAAAGAAACAGATAATTTGTTAATGCAGGCTTCACTTCCCAATTATGTGACAGGTAACATTTCATCCCCTTGGGTGAATGCAGGTGCTCTTTTAAATAAAGGTATAGAACTGACCATAAATACAGTAAACATAGATACACGCGATTTTACATGGAAAACGGGAGCAACCTTTTCGCTTAACCGCAATAAAATAACGAAACTATATACTAAAAATTCTAGCATATCAGGAGTAATTGGCAATGATACCTATACCTATACAGTGATTGACCAGCCTGTAGCTCAATTCTATGGCTACAATGTAATTGGTATGTTTAGGGATGAAAGTGATTTCTATCAAAAAGACAGGAATGGAGATTTTCTTCTTGATGACAACTTTCAGAAAATTTCGGTAGCTATTCCGGAGAATAAAACAATTAAAGAAAATGAGATTTGGGTTGGTGATTATATTTTCGAAGATGTAAATAAAGATGGTGTAATTAACGAAAGCGACAGAAAGTTTCTGGGCAATCCGGAACCGAAATTCTCGTATGGATTTAATACATCTTTTTCCTATAAGAATTTCGATTTGAATATCTTTTTGAATGGAGTATATGGAAATAAAATCTATAATTATTTGCGACAACTCTACACTAATCCCATGCGCAATTCAAATCTGCTATCCGAAGTGAATAATTTGGCAAATGTGGAACTCATTGACCCGAATGGAGGGCGAACCATTGATAATATGCACGTTGTTAATCGCGATGCTTCCATTTGTAGGATTGCAACAGAAGACTCTAATAATAACAACCGGATGAGTAGCAAATTTGTGGAAGACGGCTCTTATTTAAGAGTGAAAAATATTTCATTAGGCTATACGTTCCCAAAAACTTTTGTAAAACGTTGCGGTTTTGATTATTTAAGGATGTATATCAATATTCAAAATCCTTTCACTTTTACTAAATATAAAGGATTTGACCCTGAAATTGGCGCTTATAATTATAATGTGCTAACAAGAGGTATTGACTATGCCCGGTATCCATCTCAACACATCTATACCATTGGAATTAATGTAACTCTTTAAATTCACTATTATGAAATATCTATATATAATTTTATGCCTACTTGTTGGCCTATCCTCTTGTGGTGATAGTTTTCTGGAAAAGTTGCCTCAAGGAAACTATGTGGAAGAGACTTTCTATGTTTCGGATGAAGCATTGATGGCAGCAACTGCCGTGTTGTACAACAAACCCTGGTTTGAATATAATGCAGACCCGACACTGGGAATAAGCCAGCTATGCAACGATTGTTTTGCTCCTTGGGGCGATCCTCAATACAATACATTTCAGGTAACGGGTTTGGATAATAAACTGGCTGCTATGTGGAAGTCTTTTTACTCGGTTATCACAATGGCAAACTCTGTTATCAGCGCGTGCAGTGAAAAAGCATCTGCTGATTGTACAGAAGAAGGAATCAAACGAGCCATTGCTGAATCCCGCTTAATGAGAGCTACTGCTTATTTTTATGCACTTCGTTTATGGGGGCCGGTTATATTGTTTGAGGATAATAAGGAAATAGTAGCCAATCCTATGCGGAATCGTAACAAAGAAGAAGATGTTTTCCAGTTTATCATCAACGACCTGACCTACGCGGCAACATACCTGCCCGAAACCTGGGCGAAAGGACGCGCCACCTGCTGGGCAGCCAAAGCACAGTTGGCAAAAGCTTATTTAGCCCGTTCGGGATGGAATGGTGGATCGCGCAATCTGGAAGATCTTGAGAAATGCAGAGAACTGTGTCATGACATTTGTACAAAGAGTGGATTAAACTTACTACCTAATTACGAAGATCTTTTCAAATATAAATTCAATAACAATGAGGAATCGTTATTTGCCATGCAATGGGTCCCTCTTGGCGATTGGGGAACTCAGAATGCTCTTTATTCAATGCTTTCATTCTCTGATATTTCGGGCGGTGTAGGTGCGTGGGGATCTCCTTTTCCTGCAATTGAAATGCTTGAGCTGTATGAACCCACAGATACCATTCGTCGTAATGCCACCTTCATGACACAAAATACATATTATCCATATTTATGCATTGCAGATGGCGGCTATACCTATACCAAAACCTCTACTAATATTAAGAAAGGAGCAATAGGTGGTCCGGATGATGACAACGACGGATATGTGGCACCCATGAGTTCACCATTGAATACTTACATCATCCGCTTAGCCGACGTTTATCTCACATACGCCGAAGCTTGTTTGGGGAACAATGAAACATTGGAGGCGGGTCCTGGTCTCGAATACTTTAACAAAGTAAGAGAAAGAGCCAAAATAGCGAAGAAAAACTCCATCACTTTCGATGATATAATGAAAGAAAGACGAATAGAATTCTGTATGGAATACTGTAACTGGTACGACATGGTGAACTGGTATAAGTGGAAACCTGCTAAGATACTGAATCTTCTGAGCAATCAACAGCGAGGCACGCGGGTGGATAAAACCACAAAAGATGAGGATAGTATTCTGCACTTTGAAGGATACATTTACCCCACGACAGAAGTTGAAGTTACGGCCAACAAAATATTCTTGCCTTATCCCGAAAATGATGTTATTCAGAATCCTCTTCTGAAGGAGGAACCAATAGCGTATGATTTTAAAGAATAAAATATTAAAATGAAGATTATGATACGAAATATGAATTTAAAATTAACCATCATCTGTTTCTTATGTACGCTGTTCGTTGTAGCATGCAATTCGGATGATGACGACAGAACGCCTGTTATTACCGGTGTTCGTTCCGTAGATGCCGCCAAAGCTGACAGCTTGTTTACCGACGGCGAAAGATGGCAACTGATTGCATTGGTTGGAAAAAACTTAGATGGCACCAAAGAAATTTACATCAACGATCAAAAAATTTCTTTTAACGCTACCTATGTAACCTCTACTCATATTATTCTTGTTATTCCTGAAAAATTAGTGTTAGTTGGAGAAAATCCCGAGTTACCTGCCGAAATTAGACTTGTTACCAATCATGGTGTAGCAACTTTTGCGTTTCATGTAAACAGTCCGGCTCCTTATGCTATATCGTACACAGCAGAATGGGATGGTGAAAATCCGATTTTGCCTGGACAGAAAATTACGATTAAAGGTGAAAACTTTTACGAAATTCAGAGCATCGCATTGTCTAATGTCAATCCGATAGAGGTAGATGAGGACGGGAATCCGGTTGTTCCGTCTATTCCGGTTCAAAGTTATGAAATAACCGATTATCAGGTAGATGAGAACTTTGAGGTAATTACGGCAAAAACGCCAGAAGTTATTCTGGAACGTGGTTATATAGTTATTGAGTGTTATTCGGGTACTACTGTGCTTGCTTTCCGCTCAACAAAGGGACATAAACCTGAAATCTCAGATGTTAGTTCTGATATGCCTATACTAGGTGAAACTTGCACGCTGTACGGCAATTATTTTAACGATCCCGTTTCTATTATAATTGGAAAGAATGAAATAACAATTCCGGCTAAAGACTTGATAGTAAATGAAATGAATGACCAATTAACATTCATATTGCCCAAGTTGCCAACTAAGGGTGACCAGCTGATTCTTGTAACAGAACAAGGACGCGATACCATTCCATTTTATCAGTTATCGAATGTAATAGTTGATTTTGATAATTATGGAAGGTTTTGGTGGGGAGGTAATCAGGTGTCAACTGAATCGGCTCAACACGGGCCTGACAATCATTCTGGAGAATATTATGGTATTGAAGGAACTACTGAAATTGGAAGTGGTTGGTGGGGACCGATGTATTTGGGAGACGGTAATATTCCTAATGTGCCAGATGAAACCTTAATTGAAAATATGGAGTTCCGTTATGAATGCTATATGAAATATCCATATATGGATGGAATGGATTGTTGGTTTATTCTTTTAGATGAACGACAATACGCATTCTCCGGATATACTGATAGATTAACCGGAAATTGTGAAGTTGAGAAATGGATGTCTTGCGCTATACCATTGAGCAACTTTACATCGGCAACAACCTACGGTGAAGTAAAGTCTATGTTGAACTACGTTTATATGCACATGTGCAATGGAGTCAATGCTCAGCCAATAGGTGCTTATTTCGATAATTTCCGCGTGTACGTAAAACAATAAAAAATAAGATTATGAAACAAATTAAATTTTTCGTACCACTTTTTTGCATCCAGTTCTTTGTGTTGGTCGCATGCTCGGAAAAAGACAAAGACGATTTCTACGAAACCAATTTTGTGCTTGAAAAGGAGTTGTTAAACTTCATGCAGCAAGCCGATGAGAATTCGTTCCGAATAAAGAGTTCCTATTATCCGGAAGTATCTGCCAATCAAACCTGGGTAGATGTAGAACTCACAGCCTTAACGGGAACGATTTACCAACTTGTTGTAAAGGTGGAAAACAACGGCTCCGGAGATAACCGAACCGCAACCGTAACAGTTAAATCAGGAAGCGAGTCAAAAGAATGTATAATTGAACAATCGGCAATAAAAGGTCGCTCAGCTTATGAAGTTGCTGAATGGTTAGGAATGGGGTGGAATCCAGGAAACCAAATGGACGCATATACGGCTGATTTTGTAGCTGATGAAACTTGTAATTCGGGCGTTCATCTGTCCCAGTTACTCTTTGATAAGATAAAAGAGGCTGGATTTACATCGATACGCCTTCCGATAACCTGGTTTGGCCATATTGGTGAAGCACCGGACTATAGAATAGATAATAGATTGGATCGTGTGGCCGAAATTGTTGGCTATGCCGAAAAGGCCGGCTTAAACATCATTATAAACATTCATCATGATGGTTCAGGAGGCTATGGCTTTTGGCTCGATTTCAAAGGCGCTTCAAGAAGTGCTGCCAAAAATGCTGAAGTTGTAGACCAGTTTACTAAGATTTGGACGCAAATTGCCGAACGCTTTGTTGACACAGACGATTTTCTGATTTTCGAGTCGATGAATGAAATCCATGACGGAGATTGGGGCTGGGGCGCAAACCTAACAGACAACGGACATCAATACCGTCTGGTCAATGAATGGAACCAGGCTTTTGTTGACGCTGTTCGCGCAACAGGTGGTAAAAATGTAACTCGTTATTTAGGCATACCGGGAATGTGTGGTGGCTGGGAACTGATTGACCACATGGAGTTGCCCAAAGACCCAACGGCAGGTCGCTTGCTCGTATCTGTTCACTGCTATGAACCGGGTGATTTTACGTCGGAATATACCAACGAAGATGGCAGCCTTTCTTATTATACAGAATGGGGGCACACAGCTGCTGAAGATAAAAAATCTCCAAATGGAAGGAATGAAGAAGATCTTGATGCTATTTTCAGGGGATTGAAGGAGAAATTTATCGACAAAAATATTCCTGTTTATATTGGAGAGTACACGTGTACCAATCGTGCAACCGATAGAGCAGAGGCATTTCGTAGATATTATTTAGAGTATTTCTGCAAATCGGCTACTGATAACGGTTTAGCCACCTTCTTTTGGGATAATAGTGGAAAGGGAACAGGATTAGGGCAAGGTGCTGTTTTCGATCGCGCAACAGGTGAGTTTGTTCGGGAAAACGAATCGGCTGTTGCTGCTATGCGACGTGCTGTCTTCGATAAAGCCCCCGAATATACTTTAAAAAGCGTATATGATAGAGCCCCCGGAAACTAACTATAACGAGGGTGTATTTAATACACCCTCATTAAAACGATTACGAATGAAAAAAAATATAATCCTTATATCTTTTTACTTTTTGTGTATTGGAGTCCTGTCCTGTTCTTCTTCACATGGAAAGATGAACCTAAACGGTGTATACGAAAAAACACCGAAAGCGAATACCGCCCATGCAAATCCATTGTTGGATTTTGTTTATTGTGCCGACCCTACAGCCATTGTACACGAAGGCCGGGTGTACGTGTATGGATCGAACGACCAGCAGCAATGCGATTCTGTGGGAATTGAAGTAACAGATAACACTTATGAATATATCCATTCGCTTGTCATGATCTCTTCCGACGACATGGTCAACTGGACCTATCACGGCGCAATCAATGTGGAAGAAGCCGCCCCTTGGACCGGCAAGAAAGGTGTATCTTGGGCGCCCTCCATCGTATCTCGTATAGAGGCCGACGGAAGAACCCATTTTTATCTTTATTACGCTCATGGCGGCGGTGGCGTGGCGATGCTAACTTCTACTTCTCCGGTTGGCCCCTGGGCCGATCCTCTAGGGCATGACATTGTATATTTCGGAATGCCTGGATTGGAGGAATGTCCTGCTCCTTTCGATCCCGGAGTCGTCATCGACGAGCATGGACAAGGATGGCTCTCCTTCGGCGGTGGCACTGCATCTTATGGTACGGACTACATGCCAGGCAGTGCGCGTATCGTACGCTTTGGAGATGATATGATGAGTGTGGTTGGTGATATAGTTGAAATTCCTGCCCCTTATTTTTTTGAGGCCAGTGAACTTAACTATATTAACGGAACCTACATATATTCGTACAGCACCAATTGGGTCGAACGCAACGAGTGGCCATATTCTACCATTGAAAAGCCAACAACATGCTGCATAGGCTACATGACCAGCAAGACTCCTTTAGTAAAAGACAGTTGGGAATACCGCGGTAACATACTAAAAAACCCCGGAGAGTATGATGGTATGTCTTGGGCCAACAACCATACTCATTTTCTGAAGTTCAAGGACAATTACTACATGTTCTATCACAACCGGATATTAGAAGAAGCGCGCGGTATAAAACCCGGTTTCCGCAGTATATGCGTTGACGAAATAGACGTGAACGAGGACGATGCAACCATAACACTGGGAACAATGACGCGAAGAGGTCCAGTTCAGATAAAGAACGTCAACCCCTTCCAGTGGCAAAGTGCAGCCAACACCGCTGCTACATATAATATAAAATACGTTAAAGGAGTTGAACCGGGAAAGATGATTCTTCAGGCAGACGGTAGCGAGCAATTCTTTGAAGTGCGAGGCGTAGATTGTACAGGGTATCCTGAGAAAATAGAATTTAGAGCGAAAGGTAAAGGTGAAATCACCGTCCGAAGAGACGGATTGAATGGTGAAGAAATTGCAAAAGTTCATTTCGATGCTGATGATTGGAAAGTGATATCGGCTGATTTGTTATCCACCTCAAATGGTATTCACGATCTCTGTTTCGTATTCGAGAAAGGGAAAATCTTGTTGGACGAATGGAGATTCAAATCAAAGACGTATGCTTATTTACACAACTTCAAACAGAACCCTAAATTATGAACAAAACAAAATTGTTAGTTGCTCTAATTGTTGTTATTGCAGGTGTCAAAACAGGAAATGCTCAAAATCCAATAGTGCAAACTAACTTCACTCCAGATCCGGCTCCGATAGTGTATAATGATAGAGTATATATATATACAGGTCATGATGAGGATGGTGCTACTGGTCGGTTTGTAATGAACGATTGGAGAGTTTACTCTTCAGCAGATATGGTGAACTGGACTGACCATGGTTCGCCTCTTTCTTACAAAACTTTTAGTTGGGCTAAAGGCGATGCCTGGGCAGGGCATTGTATACATCGTAATGGAAAATTTTATTGGTATGTACCGGTTGCTGATAAAAATTCAAATGTTCATGCCATTGGTGTAGCTGTTTCTGATACTCCTACCGGACCTTTCGAAGATGCTTTGGGAAAACCACTTATAGGAAAAACTATTGGTGAAATAGACCCGGCTGCATTTATCGATGAGGATGGACAAGCATATTTATATTGGGGAAATCCGGATCTTTGGTATGTGAAATTAAACGAAGATATGATTTCATATAAAGAAGAACCTATAAAGGTTAATCTTACTAAAGAAGGATTTGGAGCTAACCACCCAAGCCGATTCACTTCTTATGAAGAAGGTCCATGGCTTTATAAACGTAATACATTATATTACATGGTCTATCCTGCAGGAGGGGTTCCTGAAAACATCTCTTACTCTACCAGTTATACTCCCATAGGCCCTTGGACCTATCGTGGAGTTATTATGCCGGTACAAGGAAATAGTTTCACTATACATCCCGGAATAATTGATTTCAAAGGGAATTATTACTTCTTTTATCATAATGGAGATTTACCAGGCGGAGGAGGATTTATGCGTTCAACATGTGTTGAGCAATTTAATTTTAATCCCGATGGAACCATTCCGCAAATCAACATGACTAAAGAGGGTGTTAGACCGGTTGACAACCTAAATCCATATTATCAGATAGAGGCTGAAACTATAGCATGGTCTGAAGGCATTAAAGTCTCAGAAAATAAGAATATAGGTGTATATGTAACTTCCATTCATAATGGCGACTATATAAAGATTCGGAATATTGACTTTGGTTCGGAATCGCCCACAGCATTCACTGCAAGTATTGCCGGAAAAACTAAAAAAACGAGTATAGAATTACGTCTTGATCATATAGATGGACCAATATTAGGAACATTAAATTTGTCAGCCACAGGTGGATGGGATAGATGGAAAACTGAGAGTACAAAAGTAGGTCGGGTTATAGGAGTACATGACCTATATCTTATTTTTAGAGGAGAGACAGATGATGAACTCTTTAATTTCGACTATTGGAGATTTTTACGAAATACGGATTAACAAAGAAATAAATATATGAATGTAAAACAAATAGCCAAATGGGCTATGGCCGTACTTTTTCTTATGAGTACGCAGATATTTGCCCAAACGGGCAATGAAAAGAAATCATTTTCAAACCCGGTTATTTTTGCCGATGTTCCAGATGTAGATGTAATTCGTGTAGATGACAATTTCTATATGATAAGTACCACCATGCACCTCATGCCGGGCGCGCCCATCATGCGGTCGAAAGATTTAATCAACTGGGAAATCATAAGCTACCTTTATGATGAAATCAAAGACAGCCCGTTTTACGATCTTGAAGGCGGAAATGTGTACGCAGCCGGCCAATGGGCATCTTCCCTGCGCTACAACAATGGGAAATTTTACGCATTCTTTGCAACAAACAACCCCTCGAAATCGTACATATACAGCGCCTCCGACCCTGCCGGTAAATGGGAAAAGCTATCTGTGCTAAATCAATTTCATGATGCCTCTTTACTATTCGATGATGATGGCAGAGTGTATCTTGCTCATAGCAGTGGGGACATTAAAATAACAGAGCTTAAAAGCGATCTTTCCGGAGTAAAAGAAGATGGTTTAGATATAATAGTTATTCACGGTGAACAGCAAGGATATAAAGGTTTGTTAGAAGGTACCCATATATACAAATTCGATGAAAAATATTGCATGTTCCTTATTTGGTGCCCTCAGGATGGCATTCGCACACAGCTTTGTTTCCGATCCGACCACATTGAAGGTCCTTATGAAAGTAAGATTATCTTGTCGGACGTCATTGATAACCCGGGAAAAGGTGTAGCACAAGGATGTATTATTGATACAAAAGATGGTGACTGGTATGGCTTCCTATTTCAGGACTTCGGAGCAGTTGGGCGCACACCTGTTTTGATGGAATGCCGCTGGGAGGATGGATGACCAATGTTAGGTGGTCTTAATGGAAAAGTAAGTAAAGTTATGGAAAAGCCAATTAAAGGTTATCCCGAAACGCCATTGGTAATCAGTGATGATTTCACTTCTACTAAACTCGCCCTTAATTGGCAATGGAATCACAATCCCGATAATAAACGTTGGTCATTGACCGAACGCCCGGGTTATATGCGACTCAAAACAGGAAAAGTTGTACAAAACATCTTTGAGGCGCGTAATACATTGTCGCAACGAACAGAGGGGCCAGAGTGCAGTGGTATCATATCCATTGATTTATCCCACATGAAAGATGGCGATATTGCAGGCTTGGGAGCTTACAATGGTGAACCCGGATTAATCTCCATTGTAAAAGAGAAGAGAAAGAAATACCTTATTATGACAGACCGGGGCAAGGAAAAAGAAAAGGTAGAATTGAAAAAAAATAAAGTCTATCTACGGATGGATTGTGATTTTAATATAAATGTTGATAAAGCCAAATTCTATTATAGTTTGGATGGAAAAAAGTGGATACAATTAGGTCCTGAATTCCAGATGGTTTATTATACAGATCATTTTATGGGCATTCGTTTTGCTATATATAATTATGCGACTAAGATTTCCGGAGGATATATTGATCTTGATTTCTTTGAATATAATAGACAATAATACTATCTTCAAACAAAATATGTTATAGGTGTTATCAACTATCATCATGAAGAACAAAATTACATTTCTTATCTGTTTGCAGGCAATTGTCTTGCAATTATCGTTTGCTGGAACAGGCACTAAGTTTGTATTTGGTGACAATTCATTAAAGCCACGTATTGTAGTGCTAACCGACATTGCACCGGCCGATATAGAGCCTGATGATATGGAATCTATGATTAGACTTTTAGTTCATGCCGACCTGTATGAAATTGAAGCGCTCATCGTATCGGGAGGGTGGAACAGCAGTGGCCGGGCTTATCCAAACAGCTGGAAAGATAGTCTTTCTACGGTGATTAATGTATACGAAAAGGATTTGCCAAACTTAATGAAACGCTCGGAACAAACCTCCTTTCTTTCCTTAAAAGAGGAGTCAGAAAAACAAAGAATAGGTTATTGGCCCAGCGCCGATTACCTGCGAAGCCGCGCCATGTTTGGCAGCCTTGAGTTAGGAGTAGAGAAATTAGGCGAAGACAATCACTCGGATGGTAGCGATTTTATTATCCGATTGGTGGACGAAGATGACGACCGCCCTCTCTGGATTCTGGCTTGGGGTGGAGCCAACACACTGGCGCAAGCACTTTGGAAAGTAAAGAAAGAACGAAATGAAACAGAAGTAGAAGTCTTTGTTTCCAAACTACGCATATATACCATTACCGATCAGGATGTACCTTATGGCAACGCTAAGAATTTTGCGTTTAGCTCCCACCAATGGATGCGCCAGGAATTTGGGAAAAACCTCCATTTCATTTGGGATGAAAGTGCTTGGTTAAATCAAAACGGAATAGGTGCTAAGAACTGGAATGAATATGCCACGCACATACAAAAACATGGGAACTTGGGCAGCATTTACCCTAAGAATAAGTGGGGTGTAGAGGGAGACACTCCCTCCTTTCTTCATGTACTTCCCAATGGACTGCACGACCCTAACGAAAGTAGGCAAACCGGATGGGGAGGCTATTTTGAATGGGGCTTAAGTAGAGACGGCATTACTTCTTGCTACACGAATGCCAATTCGGAAGCCAAGCGTATTTCCAATAAGTACGAGCATTATTTCTACCCGGCCACCTTTGCCAATTTTGCCGCGCGGATGGATTGGGCAAAGGAAGGAAAAGGAAACCGCAACCCGGTTGTGATTGTAAACAAGAAAAAAGGGAGAAGCATCATTAATATAAGTTCTCGAGCAGGCAAAACCATCAAACTGGATGCCTCCAAATCTTATGACCCGGACAATGATCGCCTATCTTTTCGTTGGTGGATTATGCCGGAGTCGGGAACGTACACTGGAGATCTTGAAATACAGAACGTCGACAGCAATTGTGCCACAATTGTTGTGCCGGCGGACGCAACTGATAAAACGTTTCATGTGATTTGTGAAGTTACAGATGATGGAGAACATAAATTGAAGGCCTATCGAAGGATTGTAGTTTCAATATAATACATAAATTTAGTTTCTGAAATACTTGGGGCTACTGAATCCTAAACCCCACCACCGGAACCCCATCCGTTGAAAACAAATTCCCAATACTGTCATCATCAAAGCAATACCTGATAATAGTTATTCACGGTGAACAGCAAGGATATAAAGGTTTGTTAGAAGGTACCCATATATACAAATTCGATGAAAAATATTGCATGTTCCTTATTTGGTGCCCTCAGGATGGCATTCGCACACAGCTTTGTTTCCGATCCGACCACATTGAAGGTCCTTATGAAAGTAAGATTATCTTGTCGGACGTCATTGATAACCCGGGAAAAGGTGTAGCACAAGGATGTATTATTGATACAAAAGATGGTGACTGGTATGGCTTCCTATTTCAGGACTTCGGAGCAGTTGGGCGCACACCTGTTTTGATGGAATGCCGCTGGGAGGATGGATGACCAATGTTAGGTGGTCTTAATGGAAAAGTAAGTAAAGTTATGGAAAAGCCAATTAAAGGTTATCCCGAAACGCCATTGGTAATCAGTGATGATTTCACTTCTACTAAACTCGCCCTTAATTGGCAATGGAATCACAATCCCGATAATAAACGTTGGTCATTGACCGAACGCCCGGGTTATATGCGACTCAAAACAGGAAAAGTTGTACAAAACATCTTTGAAGCTCGAAATACGCTATCTCAACGCACTGAAGGTCCTTAATGCAGTTGTACAATTTCCATAGATTTATCTAACATGAAAGATGGAGATGTTGCAGGCATAGGGGCTTATAACGGTGAATCCGGATTAATCTCTGTTATAAAAAGAAAGAGGCGGAAATCTCTTATTATGACAGACCGGGATAAGGAAAAGGAAAGGGTAGAGTTGCAAGAAGATAAAGTTTACTTAAGGATGGACTGTGATTTTAATATAAATGTTGATAAAGCCAAATTCTATTATAGTTTGGATGAAAAAGAGTGGATACAACTGGGTCCGGAATTTCAGATGGTCTATTATACAGATCATTTTATGGGTATTCGTTTTGCTATATACAATTATGCGACTAAGGCTTCTGGAGGATATGTTGATGTTGATTTCTTTGAGTGTAATAGAAAATAATGCCATTGTTAAATGAAAATATGTTATAGGTGTTATTAGGTAAAATGGTTTTCAGGGAATAATTTTATTTTAAATCGTGAAACCTATTTTTATAGTCTCACGATTTTTTTCATAATACACTTTGTAGCAAATAGTTTTTGAATAGAGAAATGCTGATCTAAATTTATAATAGGAAATATAATTCTATTACGGGCAAGATATAACTTGAAAAGATGCAAATTTAGCATTGAAAAAATTCATATTAACTATGAGTTTAAAAACGAAGAGGAAGAAATATACTTCTTCAAAGATTTAAAGCAATTGCTTGTATCACAATTGATTTATTATTGTCAGGTTTATAATATAGAACTGAATCGTCCTATTGGAGGTATGTTTGTTCAAAGGAAATATTGTTCTTCCGCGAAGGAACTATCTTGCCCTGTGGGTCGGAAATTGAGTATGTAGATCAAAAGCTACCTGAAAACATTACCTTATATGTATATACAGGACAGAATGGCACATTTACTATACTATGAAGATGAAGGCGTAAATTGTAATTACGAAAAAGGGCAATATAGTATGATTACTCTGACATACAACGAGGTATCGCGCGCACTAATTATCGGCGACCGCCAGGGCGAATATCCGGGTGTGCTAAAGAATCGGGTATTCAATGTGGTGGTTGATAAGAATAATCCGAAGCCTTTTTGATGTGAATGCGAAAGGAATAGAGGTATGATATAATGGAAAAAAGAGGTGGTAAAGTTGTAATTATTTTATGCTATTTCAGAGATGGTTCAGAATATATATGTGATATATTACTAGAATTCATTATTCTTCCTGAATAGAACGAAAGTAACTCGGACCAGGTCATGATTAAAGAATCATTGAAACTCCTATCGAGTTGTTCGAATAAATCTAATGAAAGATGAACTATACCTAATATCTATGTTGTAGTCATTGATATTAGTTAGAGATAATGATATATATAGAAAGCACAGATTGATGCGTTAATTCATAAAATAAGAAGTTGTGTGTGTGACTTCTCAAAAGCAATGCGTTCTTAGTTTCTACTTATTTGGAACTAAGAACGCATTGTGTCTTATGTAGATCATTTCTCAATGCTCGTTTGCACATCCACTCAAATTCAAATATCCAAATATCCACTCTGTTTCATAACACTTGATAACTAACCTGTCATGAAAAATAAAGACGTGTTTGTGAAAATCTGAGTGGTACAAATAGTATCGCTTTATTTAGTAGTGGCGATAACTTTGAATTAATGGAAAAATTGAAAGAAAAATTCAGAAAAGCTATGCTTGAAAAGGATGTAAATCAGAATGAACTGGCTTGTTTGACAGGACTTAGCATTTCTACCATAAGTCGCTTGCTTAATGATCCAGGTAACGCCACAGTCAATAATTTGGTGAAAGTCGGAGACAAATTAGGCCTTTCTGCCTCAGAAGTATTTTCATCAGCACATAGCGATTCTTTCACGGAGTTTCCCATGAAAATTGAATTTTTCTGTAGAACTCACAATGACTTCCTGTTTCTTATGGATTTGATAAAAGAACACTACAATAAATATTACAGTAACGAACTTTTTAATAAAATGTACCGTGGATATTGATATAAACCAATCTATTCAGGAAATTCATAAGATGATTTCCGAAGTTTATGTTTTCATGAAAGATATGAAACATGATTATGATGCCATTGTCGGCTCTATTGAAATGGATCGTCAAACGATAGGACGATTGTTAGGCGTTTCGGAATCTACACTCTATCGTTGGCGCTCGGCACCCAATTTTACTTTGCCCTGCCATTATCATAGTGACCGTTCCACTTATTATGTCTATGACGAAGTATATGTTGCTTTGAAACGTGGCCAACTAAAAGCAAAAGGTTTTGATCGCATAGAAGCTATGCAACGTATGAAGATGTATAAAGAAGGAGTCATTCGCGGTTTGTTGAGCAAAGATTCCGCAGATCCGGAAATGATATGAGAGATCGGGATGAAATACTGAAACAGACGAATGACGGATTGGAAATCTTCAATTTTTATATTCCCTTCAATTTTAAACTGAAAAAGAACTTTCTTAATCCCCTGTATGAAGATCACATTGCCTCATGTCAGATATACTATAGTACAAAGACAAAGTGCTATATGATGCATGACTTTGGTAATCCGGACTATTGTGGGGACTGTTTCTGGTTTGTTGCCAAACTGAAAGGTCTAAACGTTCGCGCCGACTTTCGGCAAGTACTGAATATTATCATTGATGATTTGCATCTCAATCTTCCATCCATTGAATCCAATGAGACGTATAGCCATAGAGTAAATGTTAAACCGGTATTAGTTGTAAACCCTGTAGCAAAAGATAATGTGAAGTTGAAAAAATATAAAATCGTCTCCAAAGTATTCACCTCTACAGAACTGAACTATTGGACTAAATATGGTATTTCATCAGGAACACTTGATAAATTCAATGTCATTTCTTTGGCCGAATTCCATAGTGAAAACAATGAGGGAAAACCTTACGTATTACGTTCCACGCCCGAAAAACCAATGTTTGGCTATAGAGAAGACAAATACATAAAGATCTATCGCCCTTTTGACAAAATACGGTTTCTCTATGGAGGTAATATGCCTGATACATATAGTTTCGGCATAAAACAACTCCCTACGCGAGGTGATGTGCTTTTCATAACCGGCGGAGAAAAAGACACAATGAGCTTGTCGGCCCATGGCTTTAATGCCATCTGTTTTAATAGTGAAACCGCGAAGATCCCGCAGTCAGTCATCGAAATGCTTTCTCGACGGTTCCGTCATATCTGTGTGATGTATGATTGTGATGAAACAGGATTAAAAGCAATGGAGACAACCCTTACCGATTTAAGAGAATACAGTGTAGTTGCAGTCAAGCTACCTCTATCCGGTATAAAAACCGAGAAAGATATTTCGGATTATTTCGCTTTGGGGCATACCGCGGACGAACTACACTTATTAATACGGAAGAGTATAGAACCTCTCTATTCACAATCATTGTTACTCATAAAAAGCTGCGAAATGGACTTTTACAATCCTCCCAAGCAATCAAAATTAGTCGTGTCTACCGAAGGTGTACCACTGGGTTCTTATGACAATCTGCTTTGTATTACCGGTGGCGAAGGTACAGGAAAAAGTAATTTTGTATCATCAATCATCTCGGGTACGTTACTCACTGACGAACTAGCTATACCGATCGATACATTGGGTTTCTCGGTTTGCCCAAACTACTCGAAGAAAGCCGTACTTCACTTCGACACCGAACAATCGGAGTACCAACTCTATAAAAATATGAGTATGACCCTCCACCGGGCAAGGTTGGATCAGATGCCCTCGTTTTACCACTCATTCTATCTGACAACACTTTCACGAAGAGAACGTATGCAACTTATTCGTGACAGCATGGACCTGTATCACCACTACCACGGAGGTATTCATCTTGTCGTGATTGATGGGATAGCCGATCTGGTAAAATCCGCCAATGATGAAACTGAAAGTATCGCAGTAGTAGAGGAACTTTATAGGCTTGCCGGTATCTACCACACCTGTATTATATGTGTGCTCCACTTTGTACCGAACGGCATAAAGCTACGTGGCCATATAGGTAGTGAATTACAACGAAAATCCGCTGCCATCCTTTCCGTCGAAAAGGATGATATCCCGGCTAACTCTGTAGTAAAGGCCTTGAAGGTTCGCGATGGCAATCCACTTGATGTTCCTATGCTGCTTTTCAAATGGGACAAACAGCAAAATATGCACATCAGTGCAGGTAAGAAGAGTGAAGAAGACAAGAGCCGGCGCAAACGTGAAGAACTCACTATTCTTGCCCGGACGCTTTTCTCAGAACAAAACTTCGTATCATATAAGGAACTTACCGATTATATCGTATCCCAGACCGCAGTGGCCGACCGCACTGCTAAAGACTATATCGGCTTCATGCTTAAAAATCAGATAATAACCAAAGAAGCTACAAACCGATACTCATTCAAACAATAATTCGATACGCTATACCGCAATATTCCATTTCCTCTCATTGTATCCTGGCCACTTTGCATGAAAAAAGACTGACCATTTTCTATTTTTCTCTGGTGCTTTTCTCATTTCTCTATCTTTTGGTCGATAGAAGGGCTCACAACCTAAGCTATCCTAATAAAACACCCTATCCATTATTATATTGGTAATCCTCTCTATGATTCCGCACCACAACTTACTTTCAATAAACGATTGTGAATCTCATTCTTACAGTTACCACATCCAAGCTGATGGAGGTTTCGTTATTCTCTAATCTTCCACCAGTACTACTGCTATTAAGAATCAACACTAACAACTATCTGATGTAATAGCATCCTCTTTCCAACCTACTGTGATATTTCCACACTTTCTCATAACACATTTTCGGGCGAAGTCACATCATTTTTCCTGATGCAAATCTATAATGCAGCACCGTTTAGACGGTTACGGGTCACTGCGTTCTGACCAATGGCATATCTGCCACAATCTTCCTTTTTTCTTATGCTTTGCTAAAAGAAAAACGAGTATTGTGACGCTATCCTTGGTGCTGCCCTATACCTGCAATATTTCGTTGCATTGTAAAAAATGATTATATAACTTCTAAAAATTAAGATTATGAAAAAGGTAGAAAATTTATTCACAGTAACAGGTTTTGTTGGTAAGGATGCAGAAATCCGTCAGTTCACCACCTCAAGTATCGCACGTTTCTCATTGGCAGTTGGCCGCACAGAAAAGAACAGAGAAGAAACCACCCGGGTATCAGCTTTCATGGCTATGGAAACTTGGCGTAAGAATGAGAATGCTTCATTCGAACTATTGAAGAAAGGTGCGATGATTACTGCCAAAGGCTACTTCAAGCCCGAAGAATGGACAGATCAGGGTGGTGTTAAGCACAACCGCATTGTGATGGTGGCCACCGAATTCTTCGCCACTCCAGAAAAGGAAGCAGAGACTTCGAAGAAAAACAAGAAATAGTTCCTATTCCTCTCGTTAAACAAAGCGGCTTCAGGGTCGCTTTTGTATTGCTCGTCCAAAAGAACAGCCACCGATTTTAGAACTTCATTCAGCTTTCCCACCCATAATTAATTAGGTGTATCTGTTCCTCCGCAAGGCTTCTTTGCATTCAGTCACACGGAGGAAGTGGCAAACGCCAACACATTCTTCCATCTTAGTGCAGGAGCTTTGACTACATCAAAACAACCCTGCTCGTTGCGATTTCAGAACAAGTTGCCTGTATGTTTGTCCCAGCAGATGCGTTTAACCCACCCAAGCTTCATTTCGTATTTAATAATACCCATTCAAAGTTTTGAAATCTATACGGATTAATTCTTCTTTTTGTTTATTTTCCTTTGAATCTCTTCTTTCGAATGCCCCCTATTAAAGGAAACACCATATTTCAATAGAATCCGGAAAACAGAGCTGCGACTCCGAAAACCGCTGATGCGCCATATCTCATCTATGGGGTGCCCACTTTTATAAAGATTTACAATGGTCTTATCTCTTTCTAATTTAGACCGTCCCGACGGAGTATTCGGTTTTCGAGGTTTTTGCAGCCTTTTCACGTGGGTAGATGCCATACGCATTGCTACAATGTCAGCTGGCAGTGCCGCTATTACATTTAAAAAAGTCGATGTATTACCCTTCGGAAAGAGAATATCTCCGGAGTCAATCCTGTCGTGGATGGAAATGATACGAAGCATCGCTTTGCGGCAGTATTCCAGAAAAAACGAAAGCTCCCTTACACCACGTACTGCATTACTGAACCGGGTAACAATAATCTCATCGCCCCGTCTCAGTTTACTTAGAAGTTGCTTCCACTGTGGACGTAGCTTCTCATGCTCTTCGAGTTCCTCCACAACTGTGCAGCATCCGTATCTGTTCATCCATTCAAGATCTGCCTCATAGCTCCCGTTTTGAGCTGTATGTAAAATATAACCAACTTTTGCCATCATTCTTTAATTGTAGTTGCAAAGGTATAATTATTTGTTATCGACAGATAGCATGTTCATCTACTTGTTTATTTTTATATATGTCTTATCTGCATCCGAAAGAAGAATACTTTTCAAGTATGGTTTTTGTGATATTTTTCTCTCTACTTTTGCTGCAAAGCTTATCTATATGTTTGAAGCCCTGATGCAGCAATTTGATATTCTGGCATGTCTCCAGATGCCCCGAATATTCAAAACAGATCATATCATAACCAAAGAAATTTATGATGATTATGCCCTGGTAGAGTATAAGTTGGAGAATCATATTAGCATGGATAATCTATTAGAATTGCTTGATGACCAGACAGAGATCATACTGCTTTACCACAATGTTCCCTCTAAAGATGTTGATTTTGGCCAAAGCTGTTGTGCCTATTCCAATCCTCGTTACTGCCACATGCTGAAATTTAACTCGCATACTAATGGAGCTGGTTTGTGTACAAGTATTTATGTCACGATCTACTCTTCATTGGAGTATATGTATATAGCCCTTCAACACGAGGTACAACTCATCATGACCAAAGGAAAATGTGATTATATGCGTAGCGGCAAAGGCCTGTTGGCTGACTTTTTCTAGGCTATGGATAACACAAGACTTTCTCGTTTGGTAGAATTGATTCACGAACATTATACCTGGATCGATGTATTTGATTATGATAAAAAGGAACTATTTAGTACACTCGCTTGGGGAGAACCAGAAACCGAGATATCCCACGTGTTACGATTTATAACGAAGATTCCCAGGAACAAATACCGCAAGGGTAAAATTATCAGTATCCCCGGACCTGACTTGGATCGAACCATCCGTTCGATGTGTGTCGACGAGAGTTTCAAAAAACGTTTTGAAAGTTTGAACTTTACAATAGAAGACATTGAGGAGATTGTGTATAAAGCAACTTCAAATGTGCTTAAACTGGAATTAGAAAACTATTATTAAAATAACAACAATGACTTGGATATTATTACAATTTATTTATCCTGTACTCATTATATTGATTCCATATAGCATCTATAAGCGACAAGGTGCAATCGTGGAGAAGTTTAATCTTCGCATAGCGTGGAGTAGTAGCTATCGTAAACTCTTTATGCTGGTGACACTATTACTGCTACTGATTTTTCATTTCATCTGTCTAAACGGACAATGTTCGTTAGCTGGTTTGGTACCATCCTCATTATTCGTATTAGGACTATTCTCTTATAAATATTCGCATTGGATACTGAATCAATTACATAAGCCTAAACTAATGTTTTCCGCTTTCGTGGCAACATTAGTTTTGCTTTTCGTACCTGGTATGTATTCGTCAGCAGTGACATTGGGAATCATTCTTGTGGCATCGTTATTCTATCCAACTAAAGAAAAGATACGACAGAATAACCAGTATAAATAAAAACAATCCATTTTCTAACATAAAACAATTAATGCTTAAAACAGTATGAACAAAACATTTGAAATCAGACATGTAAAAATCAGCAAAGCTTTGCTTGACTATCTTAAACCATCGGATGAAGGTAGATGTACCAAGTGGAATGCTTACTTTCATCTTCTGAGCAAAGCTTCCACGCTTTCCGGTCACGTCACTCACTTTGGACAGGAATTCGACCTGGTACCTGGCGAGTTTGTCACTTCTATCAGTGAACTCGCAAAGGAATGGCATTGGCAACGTGCCACCGTTCGTCACTTTCTTGAAGAACTTGTGAATTTAGGACAACTCTCACAAAAAGTGCATGTAAAATGTAGTCGTATCAATATGTTGGCATTTCGTTTCAAGTGGTTGCCACAAGAACATCCGTTCTGTCTATTAGATGATGATAGTCTTGAGAAATTGAGAATCTCATTTAATGCATGTGATCAAATCACCAGTTCCATAAATGAAAGTGTATCCGGACAGGACAGTGGTACCGACAAAGATTATCTTGACAACGAAGGTAACATCCTATACTCACATGAGCAACGAAAAACTGCCGTTTACCACTATCATACAATTGCCCTTTCAATCTACAAACATCTGGTAGAAGATACTTATTCCCCGGAAGTGGAAAAAGCCTTGCTTGACACATACTACAAACGATGTGATGGTGACAATAAGAAGATGCAAGCTTTCATAAAGAACCTATTTACTGACGTGGCCCAGCCGTTGAACATGATGGGTTTTGAGATTTACTACGAATTCAAGGAGTCTCTTATTTCACTACTTTCTCAAATTCCATCAGAACATTGCGAAACGAAATCGCAAAGCGATATCTAATAGCGAATCACAGTTGTAATTTCCCGGCTTGTATTTCCGCTTTTCTATCTCCTAAACAAATTGAATACCAAAGAACGTTTAAAGGGCACTCGAGCTTGCTCTATCGAAACTCAGGAGCTTGCTCAGGTGCCACAAACGAAGAGGGTGGGGAGCCTAATACCCACTTTGGCAATAAATGCCAGTGGAGTGACCAGATAACAGCAAGCTGGGTCGAACAATTTAAAGGTATGGAAGAGAAGAATAAACAAATGATGGAGGTGGAGTCCTCCAAAGGAATGAGTTCCGGACAGAGTGATGAACACCAACGTGCCTGGAGTGAGCATCATTGGGAACGGGCTTTGAAAAAGGGAAACTATGACCGTTCCCGTGAAAAACTCAACTTCGAAATAACGAAAGGAGGAAAAGTGAAGCCGATAAACAAGAATAAACGAATAACGGAACGCATCATGGAGCGTTTCAATGCTTGTGGCATCAAAGACCCTAATGCGGGAAAGAAGATACCTACACGGCGTACAGTTGTAAATGTCATCTTTGGTGGTTCGCGTGAACGGATGCACGAAATAGCTTTTGGCAATCAAAGGGTAGACTTATCGCGTGGAGCCGATAACTCCCATATCACCCGAGCAACAGATATTGAAAGTTGGGCGAAAGATATGTATCAGTTCGCTTGTGATCAATGGGGAGAAGATAATGTGGTGGGATTTTATGTACATCTTGATGAGACAAATCCACATGCACACTGTACCGTTTTGCCGATTACAGCCGATAATAAACTGTCGTATAAGAAAGTGCTTGCCGGAAAAGACAAATTCGAATATAGTAATAAGATGCTGGCACTTCATAGTGCTCTGGCTGTCGTAAATGAACGATGGGGACTTGAAAGAGGAAGTAGCGTGGCTGAAACCGGAGCAAAGCATCGGAGTACGGAAGAATATCGAAGAGAATTGTCTAAGAAAAACACGTGGCTCGAATCTGAAATCAAGGCCAATCAATCTACGCTATCTAAGCTCTATGAGCAGATACGTCTGGCAGAACGGCGAGTAAAAGGACTCACCACAATGATAAACAACCTGGAAAAGCAAGAAAGTGATGTCCGTCTGGAGATAGCAAAACTGGTTGCTCTTTCCAAAGCTGGTGAAGAGCAAAGCGCAGAACTTCAGGAGCACCGCCTGAAACTTGAGCAAGACTTGGTTGATGTGATAAGTAAAATAGAAGACAAGAAAGAAAAACTCCAACAGGCAGAACATATCCTTACAGCATTACAGAATGAGGTAAAAGAAGAAACAGCCAACAGAGACGAGACCAGGCGAGAGGTGAATAATGCGGTGAAGGATATGAGCCGACAGATCAAACTTCGCTTGGTTGAAGCCGGCTTTGATGAAATAGTAGATAGCTTTCGTTATCTGTTCGGACGTATGACCAGTACACACGATTCCTCTCTGTTTGATAATAGCTTTGTTCAGGATATAGCAGAACGTGGGAATGAGATTATTATCTGCGCTTCATTCCTTTTCGCCGGGCTTGTCGATCAAGCTACCACTTTTGCTCAAACTCATGGAGGTGGTGGAGGGGGCAGCGATCTGGCATGGGGTAAAAGGGGAGACGAAGATGAACAAGCATGGGCACGTAGATGTATGCGGATAGCTTCTAAAATGATGAAACCGGCTACAAGTACCAAAAGAAAGATATAATAATATACAGGTATGATTCCAATCAGAAAAGCCATACCTATTTATAAATAGATTTAATATCCGATAGTAATACGAGGCCTGATTTTTCCTTGTTAAATATTACCGGTTCATTTGCTTGTAATTTTAAATAAAACAAGATGATACGAAGTCTATTTTTAGTTATTACAATATGTCTGTGTACAAAGATGCAGGCTATGGGAAAATTATTAGTCCTGGATACAATCTATCATAACTGTTCTTATAATGAATTGA
Source organism: uncultured Bacteroides sp. (assembly GCA_947074195.1). GTDB lineage: Bacteria > Bacteroidota > Bacteroidia > Bacteroidales > Bacteroidaceae > Bacteroides. The sequence goes on along the minus strand of CAMTOS010000009.1, from coordinate 17,579 downwards.
CCGTCAATCCAATAAATCCTTCCTACTTGAAGAATGTTATGATATATTCGGGTTGGAAAGATAACTGGTTTGTGAATCTATCGGGAGGCACCACTGCTTTCCTGGGAAGTCCTCTCGGTTGTGAAGACTTGTCTGGAAGAATAAAACCGGCTATCACCCTATCACTGGGCAAATGGGTAACACCGGCCATCGGTGCGCGTGTATCTTATCAAGGATTCCAATTCAAAAACAGTATGCTGGAAAATATAGCGTATCAATTTATACATGCCGATTTTCTTTGGAATGTGCCATCTCACTCTTACAATGCCCGTGACCAGCCATATTGGGATATTGTTCCCTATGTTGGGCTTGGCATAATACACAACAAGGATGTCGGGAACCATCCTTTTGCCTTCTCTTATGGCGTGATGGGACGTTATCGTCTTTCTCATCGAACTCACTTGACTATGGAACTTGGTGGCACTACTACATTCAGAGACTTTGACGGCTACGGCGCTTCCAATAAGTTTGGTGATAATCTGATGAGCCTCACAGCTGGTCTCTCCTTTACGATTGGTAAAACAGGCTGGAAAAGAGTGGTAGATGCCAGACCTTATATTGAGCAAAATGAATGGTTACTTGGCTATGCATCATCCCTGTCGGATAATAATCGTTTGCTTACTAACCGGCATAAAGACGATACGCAGACTATTATGGAATTGAAGAAGATTTTGGAAATTGAAGGTCTGTTAGAGTTATATAAAGACAAACTAATGGTCACTGACAATAATTGTATTTCGCAAAAGAAGTTATTTCCAAAGAATGATTATAGTGGGCTCAATTCTCTTCGTTCACGGCTTTTGAATCATCGGTGGAATGGTGATCCAAAAGAATATCTTACTGATTCCATTCCGATAGATACTATCGCAGATATTGAAAGCAGAAAAAGAAACTTTTCTACTGCCAATGGTTGGGCGTGCAATTATTTATCGGAAATATCCAATGGGAGAAGTTGCATTGGAGCACCTATCTATTTCTTCTTTCAGTTAGGCACCAATCACTTGACTAATACATCTCAGTTGATTAATCTGGATGAGATTGCAAGAGTTGCCAGAAAGTATGGATTAAATATTAGCATATTGGGGGCGGCTGACAGTGCAACAGGTACAGATGAGATCAATCGTTCATTGGGTTCCGGTCGCTCCAATTATATCAGCTCACAGTTAATACTGCGTGGAGTTGAAGAAAATAAGATTACAAAAGAAAATGTAGGTGGTATCAATACCTATTCACCAGTGGAAGCTAATCGCAATACAAAAGTTGTTTTGTATTCTCCCTAAGACTCTGGTTTTATACCTTGTACCCGAATAGCTACTCATCATCTTAAATAAATTACTATTTTTGTAGTGAATCTTAGGATTGCTCTCAAAGTAAATAATTTGAAAGGTATAAGATTCCAAGAATGAAAAACGGTAGAAATACAGATAATAGATAAAAATTATGAATAAAGAGATTGCCACCATTATGGATGATAATGAGTATTCACTAATACTGCAACAAGCCGTTGCAGAAATTCGTTTGGCACGGACTACTGTCGCTAGACAAATAAACGGTGCTGTCAACTCAGCATATTGGAATATTGGGAAATTACTGTTTGAGAAGCATTTAGAAGGAGGATATGGGAGTGGTGTAGTCAAAAGATTATCTGTTGACTTGAAAATGGAATTTCCGGATATGGGGCTGTCACCTCGTAACCTTTGGTATATGAAACGTTATTATGAACGTTATTTTCAAGCAAATATAAAACTGCAACAGAGCGTTGCACTTTTACCATGGGGACATAATATATTGCTTCTTGATAAAGAATTACCTTTGGAACAAGTTTTATTCTACTCTCAAGAAGTGATACAAAAAGGATGGACAAAAGAGTTATTGCTAAACGCCCTGAAAATGAATACTTATACTATTCATCAACAACAACTTAAAAGTAACAATTTTGATATAGCATTGCCGGAAGCACAAGCGGATTATGCTAATGCGGTATTTCGCAGTTCTTATAATTTAGGGTTTCTTGGAATAACAGAACCAGTGAAAGAATTTGAGTTAGAAAAGCGATTAGTATCCAAAATAAAATCATTTCTGCTGGAATTAGGTAAAGGGTTTAGTTTTATAGGTAATCAATATCGCTTGGAGTACAATAATAAAGAGTATTTTGTGGATATGCTTTTTTTCCATCGGGGACTTCGATCATTGATCGCTGTAGAGCTAAAAATTGGTGCATTCCAAGCAGAATATGTGGGTAAGATGAATCTTTATCTTTCATTGCTGGATCGTTTAGAGAAAGGTGAGAATGAAAACCCGTCAATTGGTATCATTCTTTGTGCTGACAAGGATCATTTGGATGTAGAGATTGCTTTGCAAGATGTGAACAAACCAATAGGCGTTGCCGAATATCAGCTATTATTTAAAAATGAACTTCAAGCATTGCTTATACAAGAAATCAAATCCATTGAAGACGGGATTGAATCATAGTGTCATCTGAACTGAACCTTTTTGTTGCACCTCATTCCAATATATGCAACATAATCAGAATGAAGAGTTATTCAACTGTTCAACATAAAACTCACGTTTTTTAAATTCCTATACCTGATTTTAATATCGTAATTGTTGGTGTGCCATTATCGGCGAAAGCCATTTTTCTCCATCTTCGTAAACAGCTTACCATACCTTTTGCTACCTTTTTTACGTCTTCGCTGGGCAGTTGGGTAAACCATAATGATCGATGTAGATAAATCGCAATATTTCCTCATCGTATCTGCCTGTTTTCCGATTGACTTTGTTGTTCAATAGCTCCCTGCTCATAGTTTAGGGAAACTTGCTGGGTAAGCATAATATTATTGATCACTCTTCCTATTTGTTGCCGTTTCTCTTCATTTGATAAAGCGGAATCAGTCAATGTCTTTTGTAACCGGTTTGTCTCTGCCGCACTTAATTCATGAGAAAAGCTATTCTTGCCATCATTTACCTGCAATAAGAGCTTACTGTCTTCCTGGGTCGTCAATGTGCATTCCTTAAGATCCGGAAGTAGCGAAGAAAGGTCGGCTTGTTTTTTTAATGCTGCATCTGTTGCAGCCTGCATCTGTTCTTCCTGGGATTTACCATCAATTTGTATGGCCAATGCCATCAGAGAAGTGAACATGGCTGTCACCAATTCCATGATTGGGTCCATGCCCGGCATTCCAATACCGCTGTCTTCCGATGAAAGGAGCTTCTTCATCCACTCTTCAGGGGAAATTGATGTGTCTATAGCCGGCGTATCATTCTGTGGGACTCCGACAGTCCTGTATTTCGCCAACAAATCCGTTCCGTTCGACAAAGCCTGTAACTTAAAATTCCCTTTCTGTGCAATCTCTGCAAGGTAAGCAGCAGGATCAATGTCTCGTGAACCGCCATCTGCCGCAATCTGTTTCACCCCGAAATGAAGATGCTCACCTGTTGTGCGTGTGCCGGTGTTACCGGTTACACCTAACTGCTGACCAACTTGCATCGTATCTCCGACTTTTACATCAATGGAAGATAAATGTAGGTAGCTGACTTGACATTTCGTTTTGTCCGCTCTTGTATATTCAAGTGTTACCGACTTCCCACCTGGCACTTGAGCATTTGGATTGACTGCTACTACCTTACCATTGTCTTCCGTTGCCAACACTGCATCCCCTCTGGTCTGTATATCAATGCCCTTGTGCATCTGCTGTTTGGATTTGTCCATAGGATCCTGGCGTAAGCCAAAAGGTGACGTAATAAAAAGGAATTCCTCTCGTTTTAGGGGAAAAGAGTAATGCTCCTTCCTATCTTCCGTAAAACCTTGCGTCCGCATCTCCTCCATAACCATCCTGTCATACTTATCTAATCCGTTACGTTCAATGATGTTTTGCAGGCTATGGGCATAATTTCCACCGGTAGCATATCCCGCACGTTCCAATCCCGAAGTCCATCCTTTGTAATCATCCGGAGAGCACTGAAAACATGCTGAATAGCGGCTATTCTCCTTCAGAAATTTGGAATGATGCTCATACGAATCCATCACAGACGCATAACTGCAAAATTTCTCATTGGGCTTGTCATCGGCATAAATCAAATACTGCCCACCTTCCTTTAGCCAGTTTGAGGTAGCTTTTATCCCGAAATGATTATAACCTTTCCGGGACAATTCACTTTGCCCATTACTGCTTTCCAGTATTCCCTGTGCCAGGGTTACGGAAGCGGGAATACCATACCTACGCATCTGTTCCATCGCATACGCGGAGTATTGTGCGGCATATTCTGCATTCTTTCCCATATTTTCTGATATTTACCTGTTTGAGTTTTGATTATTTGATGCCGACTGTTCTTTCCTTACTTTCAGACTGTCCATTCTCTACTACCTGATAATTCTCTTGAGCAACCTGATGCATCCGGTCGTTCTTGGCAAGAACAGCATTGGCAAGGGTATTCAGTGGTAAAGCACCGGCCCGGTAAGCGGCGACTACTGTTTCAGGTAGTTGTATGCTGCATGGTATCTTATCAATAGTGGCAATAAGGTTGTTTCCTTGTAAGATCGGATTATCTATTCGTGGATTGATGGCTTCGTCAGGATAAACCTTATACTGCCGGACTGCTTGTGATATTCCTTCCTTATTCTCTATCGCCTCATGACCTGCTTTATTGAACAGATTTAACCCACCCATACCAATTAATATCATCTTAAGAATCGGATTTTTGATGAACATTCCTACCAGGATTGAGGCAATAGGCAATATATTGTCTTTAAGATTGAGTGATTTCGTCTTTCCGGTAAAAAGTCCGACCAGTACATCCGGTAACATAGATATCACATAACCAAGTTTTTTGCCAATGTCACCCAGGCCATTTAACCCGACAGAACTCAATAATCCCGACCAACCATTCTCATTGTTTTGTGTCTGTTTCGGTGTATCTGTACCAGATTCATGAGAATTCTGTGCACCATTGGCCTTTCTGGTTTCCTCACTCTTTTCAGTTTCTAACGTAGCTTCCTTTTCATCTTTCATCCGTTTTTGTTCAGCCAGAAACTCTTCTTCGTGACCGGGAGCAACTACCAGTGGAATATTGTCATATCCGGTATGTTGATTTATCTCCGGTTGTGAATCATTGTTGGGTTGCCACATTACCGGTTTGAAGTCATCAACCCAAAATGGCTTTTTTGTTGGTATCCCCATTTTATTTATAAGTTGACTATTACACGAAAGCACATATTCATTTTCAAACGGCACGATCTTCTTACTTTCTTTGCGGAAGTCAGTAAACACATTCTGTTGTTCCCCGAACACCCCTTTACTGATACACTGTTCAATAGTCAACGTGTTGGATTCCGGTTTCTTGTCTAAAAAATGTTCAATTCCGGAGAATATAATTTCCGCCCCTGCCAACTTTGCGATAGCACCCCATGAAGAAAATCCTCCTGTAGTAATGGCATCTGTTCCAAACGACAAAGCCTTGCCGGCCCCTTTCTCTGTCACGGAAGGGTTATATGCTACTTCACCTCTTTCTTCAATTTGTTGTTGCAGCGGTGATTTGGATAGGGATTGACTTAGCCCTAACAAACTTCCGGACATTCCTTTTCGTAGAATATATTCCATGGAAGACTTTGGCATTTGGTCTGCAACCATTCGATCTACCATCATCTGTTCCACCCGATAATCCACGTAGGCGCAAGCAAGATCGGAACCAAGCTGCTTGGAAAGTTGGTCATATTGATCCCTACCAATTTCGCCGATCAATGTATTTCGCCATTCACCGGCAATAAGACATAAATCCTGATTGATATCCTTTGACCCACCAATCTGGTCTTTGCACATTTCGACATAGTCTTCCGTCGTTTTACTGTTCCATTCCCCGGCCAGCCGGAGATATTGCATATTGTCAACCGGTACATGATGCATACCACCGGCCATTGATTGCATAATACCATTAAAACTTGTGGCATAATCTTTATACTCCTTCGCCTGTTTCCGGGAAAGTTCATTTTGAACATTCCGCATGACAGGTGCCAACTGTGCATTGAAATACTGCTGCAAGCAATATTCAATCTCGGCAAATCGTTGCAACTGTTTTGGACTACTCATGAGATATTTAGTTGTTTCATTAGCTGTACCTTGGTTTGTTCAATGGCATTGTGGTACACCTCCATCTGTTTGGGAAAATATTCTTCAAGCAAAGTATCCTTGTCAATCAGGTTTTGAATAAACCGGATAGCTACCTGCCTGGTGATTTCTACGGATGCTTCACCGTCCTCGCGGTTGTTGAACCATGCTTTTGTCCACCAGCGGATTCCTGCCCGATCGGGATAGACGGTGACAAGCCTCGGTATATCGAAGCTTTGCACATCTATCTCAAGTTCAGCCAATGGGTCGATAATTCCGTTACCGGCTAAGGCTTCGTCAGAAGTTTTTTTTTATCTTCTTCGCTCAGTCCGGAGAGAAATAACTGATGGCGAAGCGCCAGATAGTTCAGGAAATCGGCGATAAGCAGATTCTGTACTTTAGCAGCTATAGGTACCGCTCTTTGTCCGATGCCCAAAGGATTGGCGAGTGACGGAATCATCTCGTAGAAATAGTTTTTGATGGAAGAGAATGAAAAGACGTTGCGTAACGATTCTTCTGTGTGCTGTGATAACAGATAGCGGCCATCATTCACTTCTGCCAGGTACTCAGGATAGAATCGGAGCATAAGCTCTTCTAATTCCGCTTGATTCTCATCATAGTCTGTTGGAACATCCATATCAATAGTCTCAAAGTCGGGCATACCCGTTTTTCCTTGTTGTTGCATCATCTTCAGATTACCATACAACATCGTGAGAAACTCAAGTGGATTGATCTCCTGACCATCATACTTCACTTCTAAGTGAAGAAGGTCTCCGCTTACGCTGACCACACTTCCTGCTTTTACCCGTGCGCCGAATGAAACCAACGCATTGGATAAATGGGCGTATGTGACTTCGTATTTCTCGTAACGGATCACTTGAAACAGTCCGTGCTGCGGATTGCTACCGATACCTGTTACAATACCGTCGGCTACCGCTGAAAGGATATAACGCTTCGTTACAAAGTCTATCCCATGGTGAAAAAAATCCTCCCCGGTCTGTGGGTGAAGTTGTTTTCCATAATCCAATGAAATCTGTACATCTCCATTTTGCTCTTCAAAAGGCATGCAATAGCCACTCTTTGACTGTAAATTCATCTCTTGTGTATAGGTCATCTCTTTTTTCTGTCAGTTTTACATTCAACTACTTATCTTTTCAGACCTCTGGATTGTTCAGTATCCGGACTATTATTTATGGATCGTTGCTCATTCATGCTTCTTTCGCTATTGTTACCAATCAACATCATACCCATCAGAGCACCTGCTATTTTACCCAACCATCCGAATCGTCCGAAAATGAGTAGGGAAGAAGCTACAAGACCGAGTATGCTCAACCCTGATACATTTCCTTTGCCGATATTGCTAAAGAAACTGCCCAGCGTATCGAGTCCGTTACCGCCAAGTATTTCTTTGGCGAATTTGCCGATACCATTCCAGGAGCCGGTCACATCCGACACGGAACTTTTTACTCCATCCAAGGTCTCACCGGCTTTTTCAACCACATCTTCCACTTTCTTTGTAGCCTGACCGACTGCATTCATCCCCTTATCTACCGTCTCTTCACCAACCAAGAAATCAGCTGCCGCACGTATAACCGGCTTATCGTTGAAAATATTCTCCCAAGCCAGATATCCCATGCCACCGCCGACTACAGCCGTTTTGGTTGCTCTCCCAAACCCCATCAAGGTACGCTGCGGATGTATCACAGCGTTTCCCATGCTATTAACAGATGCTGTTGCCGCACGCTTGCCATATTTTAGTACTGTGGACCATTTACTCATATCGTTTCGGTTTTAGAATTTATATTTATCGGTTACCATTTCGTCTCCATCGTCGCATACAAGCCTTTGCAATCTCATATTTATCTGCTTTCGGTCTTGCTCCTTCATCTATCTCTGCCCAGACATCGGCAAATGAAGTATATTTAACAGCCCTTGTCAGTTGTTGAAGTTTCTTGTTCATGACTCGCAATTTGGGACGAATGGTAAATACAATCTCTATTCGCTGCTTCTCCGTCATCTTTGTATTACTTAAACAAACTTGCCGGATGTCGTTGACGATTTCTACACTTCCCAAAATAAGGTCACGATAGATCTGGTTACGTCGTGGTGTAAGTGCTATGGCAAAAGCTCCCTGACCATGTTCTCTCAACTGCTTAGAGAAATTACTTAAGTTGTCAGACATTTTATCAATTTCATGGTAGAAACCATAAATCTGTGCGGCATAGCAGATAATATCCTTGAATGAATCAAGATAATCGTTGAATTTTCGCTGCAAATCAGTGGTTCCTTCCACTTCTTCCCGAATCCAAAGGTGTCCCGTTGTTTGTAACAGCATCGCTTTTTCCTGTGCTTTCAATTCACTTTTAGCCTTGTCGGTATAAACAACAATCATACCGGCCAAAGCCGGATCAGTCTGTGCTTGTAACTGCTGAATACTACTGAATACAAAAAGTATCCACATCAGTAAAAAGATTCTTGGTTTTACTTTCATTACTTGCACAGATTTTAATAGTTGATAACTTTGGCGGCTCGCTTCCATCTATCCAAAGCCATAATAGCCACTTCTCCATTGCTTCGGTCCAACATTCCGGCTATAACATTGTTCCATACATCAGTCAGTGTGTAATAGCGGATACTCAAATAAAGGCGGTTGAGCTTTTTCTTGAAACTGTATAATTTATCATTTAACGCCCACATTATCTCGCTTCGTTCCGCTCCCGTGAGCATATTTTGTGTGCCACCTGTTGATATGGCATTGCGGAGTAATGTATAGACTGTTACCAGTTCCGTGGCCGTTTCAATATATAGGTTGTTCATGCTGATGGTGGCTATGACACCTTGTGAATTCGTACTGATAGCTTTGCTCAGTTTACCAAGGATAATGAAGATACGCACTCCATCCTCATAGAGCATGGAAGCAGCTTTCAGGGAAGAAGCATAGCCGCCAGCAGTTTGCAGGTAACCGCTGTATTTACGTTCCCATTCATGAATCTTATTGAATTCCGCTGCAATGGTATTCTGTATAACAGCAGTTTTCATTTGTCCTTCCGTCTCAGATTGTATTTGTTCATTGATGGCTTCGTTGCCTTCCGCCAATGCGAGCCATTCCAAGGGATTGGTTTGGATATATTGGGCTTTAGCTACTTGTGTACCTATTATAAAGATAAATAGTATCACACTAACAATTCGTAATTTCATAAACTCCCTTTCTCTGTTTGTTGTACTCGACTCGTTCACGTATGAGCGAGACTAAGTCAAGATCGTTTTTCACTCCGAAAATTACCAGTTTGGGATTGCTTCTATCGCCCGAATAAATAGTGATGGTCTTCAATCCGCAGATTTGTTGTAGTATGGTTCGATGCTCGTTGAAGTCAACAATACGGTAGAGTTCCAGATAATCGCTCCTTCTTGTGAATACGCCATGTTCCATAATGAGCTGCTCACCGTTAATGCGATATTCCATTCGTCGTAGATAGACAAAGACATACAATAAGCGTAAGGCCAATACGATTGCTACTATCAGAAACAAATGGGCAAACGGAATCTCATCAATGCCGCCTATAATCAGACAACTGCCTGTAAACAGAATACTCGGTAGCTCATTAATGATGAATTGCAACCAATGAGGTTGCAGAAATATCGTTCTGAGTCTTAATATTGTTCCTTCTCTCATATTTATCTATGAAAACGATAACTCCTTTCTTCTTCCTGATCGTTCTCTTTGTGAATATCACTCTCCACCGTCTTATTTACCGTGACCGATTGATATTGCGATACAGCATCTCTCATCGCTGTTCTATACTCTTTATATGCTGTTTTTAACTCATTACCAATGTCTTCTAAATCCTCATTGCAGACCAATCCACTACATCTGGCTGAATGATATTCTTCGCAGGCAATCTCGTACCTTCCATAGATTTTTAATAAATCAGATGGAAGCAGATATTCATCTCCCGAGAATATATCGTCTTGATTTCGCAAGCTTTCCATATATTCCTTCATGGAACTCTGCTTGGATTGGCTATCTTCGTAAGTTAATTCTTTCATATTATTCTTTGTTGTGCAAACTCCATTTTACCTACGCGACAAATCCGGTTGTCGCTGTTCTGTGTTGGCTGCTGCTTCAAAAGTTCTGGCGGCCACATCCGCAGGAGTATCAACCCCCGGTTTAAAATAGACTCTATGCCCCGGTCCATGATGCTCCATGAATACTGAAGGTCCCGGATGATGCGGTCCTCTCCCTAACTCACCCAAAACGGTTACTCCGGCTAAAAGAGCTGCACCGATTTTTGTTCCAACACTCACCTGATCACGGGATTTCATATCCACTTCACCGAATATCTTAGAAAAAAGTTTCATGCGGTGATAATCATCAATAGCCATAAACTTGTCATACTGCTTTTGGGAAATTTCATGGCTTACTGTTTTGCCGTCAATGACTGCTGTCATTCTGTATTCTCCCTCTATCGCAGGCTCCACACAGATGTCATCCACTGTTACTTCACGCCCGTGGCGCCCTTCCCGATACCAGCCTTTATTTCCGTTGAGATACTTCAGGTCATTGCCATTCATAACGACTGCCTCTTTAGAAAGCAGTTGCTCCGGATGTATCTCTCCAATGTTCTTATTACCGACTTGTCTGTTCTCATGTTCTTGCCTGTGGCTCAAATCTTCCCTGACAGATGACTGTAAAGCAATTCCAATAGGTTGCTTACTATCCAGCATATCCATGGTAATGGCTTCGCTGAAATCCTCCTTGATGATATTCTCCAAAATGTTTAATCGCTTCTCTATAGAGACTTCTTTGATGGAGTTATTCGTAAGGGCTTTAATTTCTTCTTCTGTCAGGTCATACTGAAAATCAGCTTGGACTGCTGATGACTGAATGGTCAATGTCCTGGCTTGTGCGTCAATGACTATGCCATGACTACTCAAACATTCCTGCCATTTTTCATTGCTGAAATACACCGGAGATGTAATAAGCTCTTTGTATGGTTTGGCCGGTTCATTATTTCTTGGTTGAGTATGAATGGGTGTTATTACACTCTGTAAGTCCTGCAATACATCTCGTTGCACCACAGGAGCAGTGGTTTGACCTTTATAGTAAAAGCCATATCCACCTGATTGCAGTTCTCCGGGTTTCATCCTACCATCAGGACGTTCCGGTACCATGGGCGCTCCGGGATAATAAAGATTACCGCCAATCCGTCTAAGGTGAAACCCCTCTTGTTGCCGTGGTGTCCATCCCAGAAACCGATTCCCAAAAACATGAAAAGGCTGTGACATTTCGGTACGACCATATTCTCCGGTGCCAATCCGATAACCATGCAGCCCCATGGCTACACGCCCGTTGGCATTCCGGGCATGGACAAAATCCTTTGGCATATCAAAATCAGCTGCAACGATACTGGAGAAAGTGTTGTAACTTCGCTTATTGACGTAGTTCGTTCCCCAATCGGTAAGTGCCATAAGCTGTTTCTCATTAATGGGATATGTCAACAAGGGTGAGTCATGACCTTGCACAATCAATTTAAAGCCATTGCTGCTTCCTGTGATTTGCGCACGCATCCCGTTTTTGATAAGTAATTCCTGCAATTCCGGTGGTAAATTCAGGGGTATTGGATTTGTATTCTTTCTGATTGACATAATCTAAAGTCTATGAGCAGGTGCCTGAGCTTTTCGCATAGCTCCATTCTTTTTCATCTCATCCCACATTTCTTCGGTATAATCTTCCTCAGATATATAATCCAAATTACCTTCATCATCCATAGCCCAGCATCCGAAACAGCCATAGTTATGTTTGTTCCAATCTTTTCTGCTTTGCTCTTTCCATATTTGTTCATTGCCTACACACAGGTGAATACCTTTATCATTATTCAGGTCGATCCCCATTGTGATGACATCTTCTTCAATAGAAATGGTGAGTAAATTGCCATTCTTTAGACAATTAAGTTCAGCGTCGTTTAGTTTGAAATCATCGGTCAGAATTTGAAGGTTATTTTCAATAACCGATGTAGGAACAGATAAGACTTGTAGCGTTTCCATATCAATCTGATGAAAAGCCATAATGGATTGTTCATCTTGCGTTATCATGGGTGCGATGATTAATTTTCCCTCGTCTAATCGAATACGTTGTTCTTTGCTGAATGGAATCTGTTCATTCACCAATAGTTTCGGGAAGTAGACTATATTTACGTTACCGTTCTCATTTGGAATTAATTGAAAGCGGGCGCGACCATTGTAAACAGTCCCATTGTCATCTTTTACCCGAATAGGTAACACCGGTGAGCGGTGCCCATTACTAATCCTTTGTAATACACCGAGTGGTAAATCTTCAATCATTTCTTTGGATAAGCCAAAGTTTGCGAGATTATCATACGGTATCTCGTCTTCGTTAAATAGGGTTCTATTCATATTCATTTTACGTTTACTGATACATACAAATGTAGAATACATTTTTTCGATCTGTCTTAATGCGGAAATGAATACCTTCTGAATTGAGAATAATTAAAGAATAAATGTTCTTTCATACCTACGATCATACCTGTATAAGGGTTAATTCCTATTCTCAGAAATTATGCCATAATCTGTTCGAAGTATGATAACCAGGTATGATAACCTTAAAATTATTAATGTATAATGTTGAATAAAAACGTATCTGGTAATTCTTGTAGTTTTGCTATATGAAATATGTTATAGTACTAATTATCCTATTGAATATATGCGTGTTGTCTCACGCACAGTTTAATACGATTACCCCTTCTTCATCGATATATAAGATAAGAGAGAAGAAAGATCTTCCTATGAGTATAAGTGAAATTGAACAGCCAGATTCCACTGCAATAAACGGAGAACCACTGTCGGAGAATTCGAGTAAATGGATACAGCAATACTTGAGCGTTTCTTATCCATTGGACCGTATGGTGGTTAATTCTCCTTATGGAATGCGTAGAGACCCTTTTACAGGTAAACGCAAACAACATAATGGCATGGATTTTCATGCCAGAGGTGATGAGGTTTATGCTATGATGCAGGGGAATGTGGTCAAGGTAGGGCAGGATAAACAATCAGGTATATTTGTCATCCTACAGCATGGCAATTACACGGTAAGCTATTGCCATCTTTCCAGTGTTTTGGTAAAGACGGGTTCAAAAGTGAAAGCCGGGGAAGCTGTAGCTATTACTGGAAATTCCGGGAAATCGACCGGAGAACACCTTCATCTGGGAGTTAAGTGCGATGGGAAATATATTAATCCGGATATATTGCTACAATATATAAAAAACACACGCAAAGAATCTCAAGTAAACCTCTTAAGTGGTTTATAATAAAGTATTTCTGTGTTTTTTAGGAGGGGATTACCTAAAGCAATCTATTAGAATTTTTGCTATTGCAGCAACCAAAGAAATAATGGATATCAATAGGGCAATCCAACTTCTTTTTGCATTTTTCAAATTTTCTTTTTTCAGTTCTTCTTCTATATCCCTATTTGAGCGTTCTCTTTTATACCCTCCATTTTGAATATATTTTATTCCTAAGTCAGTTAGCTCTGGTAGCATTACATCTTCTACCTCTATGTATTGTATCAAGCCATCCGATAGTAATCTTCTTTCGAGGAATTCCGTTTCCCAATTTTCATGGCCTTCTTTTTGAAATAAGGCATTACATATAAAATCCATAGTCAACCTTTTGTCATCCTCTCCATTATTCTTAATTCTGGTAGAGATACGAGACATCAAGGCATTTAAAATTCTATCTAATTTTTCATCATGAGTCATATTTTGTCCTATACTTTTGGTTACTGTTGTTTTTACGATTTCGTTATTTGCTCCTAAATATTATTTTGAGGCACAAATATAATCTTAACTTCCAGCCTTTCCAAAATTACCTCAACAATACGACTGAATTTCCACCGCTCGCCCTTCAAATTATAGCGGTGACCCTGTTTTTTCAGCCGGTTTCTCTTTATAATTTCTTCCCCCTTTTAGCGGTATACTGCGCTAAAGCCTACCTGAGTGTTTCGATTTCAGGCGCGAAAGTATTTTCGTGTGCTTAACGCCCAAACAAGGTCAAGCCCTATGTGTTGAGCGAAAAATCTTCCGACATACCTCATCGGCACGTAGCGTATTTGTTCGCCCAAACCTTGCCGGTTCTACACCCGAACTTTTCCATGCCCCCGAAACTCGAACACTCCATACCGGCTCCGAGCAGCATTGAAGATAAAAAAAAGGTCGGAAATTATGAAACAAGCAGAAAAAAAATGAAACGTCAAACTTCCACCCTTCCAATCATCATTATGTGTTTTTTAATATCAACATTTTAATATTTACAATTATGACAGTAGTTAAGAACAACGGCACAGCCGTAGCAGTAGTAGAGAAAGTGAACCAAGTAGTTACCGCAGTAGTGGTACGCAACCCCGTAGATAGGAAAACCAAATCCGTAAACATTGCATCGGATTTGATAGAGCCAAGCAATTATAACGCACGTAAAACCTTTGATGCGGATGCGCTGAGTGAGTTGGCGCAGAATATCAATGTTCATGGTCTTATTCAACCCATAACGGTACGCACAAGGGGAAACCGTTACGAAATCATTTGCGGGGAACGCCGTTTCCGTGCCTGCCGGATGCTGAAACTAGCAGAAATACCTTGCATCATTCGAGAGGTAACGGATGAACAAGCGTATGACCTTTCAATCTCCGAAAACCTGCAAAGAGAGGATGTACCTCCAATGGAAGCGGCAGAAGCTTACAAGCAGCTTATCAGTACAAAACGGTATGATATACCGAGCCTTGCCCTGCAATTCGGTAAGAGTGAAAAAAACATTTATCAAATGCTAAAACTTTGTGACCTTATCCATGGTATTGCCAAACTCGTAAAAGAAGGCAAGCTGACTGCATCGGCGGGAATCGTGATAAGCAAGTACGAGAAGAAGATACAGGAAGAAATTCTGGACGACCGTTTAGGTAAGGACGGCACAGGCGAATGGTGCTATATCTCCGCCGGAATGCTGGAAAATAAGATACAGAGTTGTTACACAAGCAACCTTGATTGTTACCAATTTGATAAAACCAAGTGCCTGAAATGCGCTCACAATAGCAATAATTTCGACTTGTTCGCTAAGGGTAGCGGATGTGGTAAATGCACCAATAAAAAATGTTTGTCGGATAAACAGACAGCATACCTCGTAGAACAGGCGCAAGCCATAGCCCTTACGGACCCGAAACTTACCTTTGTCGGAGAGCAATATGGTTACGAGAATGAGGCAACCCAAATAGTCAAAAAAGGTGGATACGAGTTCAAGAATGTACAAACTTATAATCTCCACTCATATCCCACAGCACCGGAAGCCCCACAGGCAACCGACTATAAAAAGACGGAAGATTATGATAAAGCACAAGCAAAACACAACAAGGCACAGGAGCAGTACGACAAGCAGACGGCACACCTTGAATAACTCAAAGAGCAGGGTAAAATCCGTGTATATGCCAAGATTGGGGATAAGAGCATAAATCTGTACTATAAAGAGGTAGCCAACAAAGACACTAAAAGCAACGAACAACTAATTGACGAACTGACCGCTAAGAAGAAACGTAACAACGAAATAGCGAATGAAAAGACCGCAGAAGGTTTGAAAGAACTTCTACGCACAGAGCAGATACCGCAGTCGGCATTTATCCAAGACGAAGAAATAGCAATGTATTTCTTTATGTTGTCCAAGTTACGCCGTTGCCATTACCCGATCATAGGACTGAAAGAAAACGATTATTACGGTTTGACAGATGAGAAGAAACTCAAAATAGCTTCTTCGCTGACCGAAGAACAGAAAACCATTATCCGGCGTGATTATCTGTATGACCATCTAACCGGCCGCACCAATACGGTAGCTGATGAGAAAGGCAGTATGTTATTGGCGTTCTCAAAACAACATCTTCCTGAAAAGGCTGAGACGATAGTAAATACCCATAAGGAAGAATATGGTAAGAAAAACGCCCGATTGGACGAACGTATCGCAGAACTGAAAAAAACTGAAAAGAAAGCTAAAGCCAAGAGTAAAGGGGAAAAGACAGAGCAGACCGCTAAGGCAGCGAAGCACGAAAAAGCGGACGGGAAAGCGATAAAGAAAGGCAAAACTGCCAAGCAGATAGTAAAAGTAGCTGAACGACCCAAAGCCGAGGCGGTAGCAGTGTAAATTACAGTATTAATAGGGGTGGGAGCAATCCTACCCCATAAATAAGCAACATTAATGAACGCAATAGCAATAAAATTCGTAAAGTGGGATGTTCAACCACTTGAAAATCTTACAGGCTCAAAAGTGTACGAACTTCGGTAGCGGTTGAACGCAGGGAAGAAAATCGACCGGGACGAAAAGAACTGGATAACTGAAAAAGTAAATAATAACACCTATTTTAAAAGTGCCGTTCCACTTGGTGGCTGGTGTTTCGACTTTTCGGACGTGTTGAAAACCTATGTAGTGAAACAATACGGTAGTTACCAGGAATATAGAGCGATAGATAAAACAAGTTTACGCACCATGTTATACGGGCGTATTGACAAAATAATGGAGGTTACAGTATGATAGTCTTCATATTATTTCAGACGGATATATACCGTACAAGGACAAGCCGTGTGTTTTTCGGTGTGTTCACTTCCGAGGCGAAAGCGATAGATTATGCCAAAGAAAACGGCTTATATAGTCACAGGGCACAGGTCGAAATTATCGAATGTGAAACGGATAAATATGAGGAAGTGTGAGAATAGACATATACACAGGCAATCCCATTATAGCCAATCAGCAGGATTATTATGTGCTGGAGGAACTTTTGCATGAAGTAGAACCCGACTGTCACAGCATAGAACTTCGGCAGGAAGTGGTCATAATCGAGAATTTGAGCCGTAGAACATACAAATATCCACGCTATCCCTCTGCCGAGTGGGTGGCTGACCGGTTACGTATATGGTTGAAAACGGACTGTAAATATGCTTTAAAGGCGATTTAGACGTGTGAATCCGGGCGGGAAAACCTTGCCCAGACTTCTTTTTCCATGAGCTGCAAGCAAAGCTTTGCGCGGGAGAAAAAGAAGCAAAAAGCCATTAATAGATTAATAAACTTTGTGTAAACGTTGATATATTTTTCCTCTATAAGCAATATACAAATCATTCTCTTCAAATTGCTCTACTAACTCCTTTGTCGCGACATTCCCGTTCTCATGCAGTTTGCTGTCTATTTCTTTCAAGACCTTCAACTTAGCCATTTCGTTTACGAAATTATTTTGAATCATTAGATTAACATCTCCTTGTCTTTCAAAATCAACAGGAGAATAGTCGTTATGTTTATATAGCTCCCAATAATTTTTTACCTTTATAGAAACGGGGGTATTAGGCTGAGATCGGAAGAGCACACGTCTGAACTCCAGTAACCGCTCATTATCTCGTATGC